>NZ_ANBH01000029.1 GCF_000341185.1 Nocardiopsis chromatogenes YIM 90109 | reverse complement strand
GCGGCTGGCGGCCCGCCGCGCCGACATCGTCGGGTTCGGCGGCCTGAGGCAGCGGCGCGGGGCGCGCATGGGCGTGTTCGACATCGACGGCCCGGAGGAGGTGCTGCGCCGCGTCGGGCTGGTGCGCGAGGAGGCCGGTGCGCGCGCCGCCGACCTGGAGTTCAACGTGCTGGTGCAGTCGGTCGTGGTCACCGACGACGCGGAGGGGGAGGCGGCCCGCCTGGCCGAGCGGTACGCGGGCGGCGGGGGTCTGGACACCGCGGCCGACGTGATGGCCAGCCCCTTCGTGCTGGTGGGGACGGTCGAGGAGATCGCGGCGGAGCTGCTGGAGTCCCGCGAGCGGTACGGCTTCTCCTATGTCACCGTGCACGGGGAGTGCCGCGGGGAGCTGGCCCGGGTCATCCCGCGCGTGCGGGAGCTGGCCGGAGAGTGAGGCCCGGTCTCCCCACCGCCGTCGGCACCGCCGTCAGCTCAGGACCGCCGTCAGCTCAGGGCGAGCGCCAGCAGGGAGGCGGCCAGGGCGAGCACGGCGCTGACGGCCAGGCCGCCGCAGAGCACGGCCGCCGACGGGCGGGGGCGGTCCGAGGTCGACCGGCCCGCGCGGCGCATCACGGCGGGCAGCAGGGCGATGTTGGCGGCGTAGATGATGATCTCCACCGCCAGGGCGCTGAGGAACGCCGCCCCGTACCCGGCACCGGCGGCCAGCTCGCCCAGGGCGGCGAACGCCGGGACGCCGAGGAGCACCGCGACCGACACCGCGCCGAAGGCGACCCGCACCCCCTTGCTCGGGGCGCGGTCCCCGGCCACCAGCAGGAGCCCGAGGAGGGCCGCCATCATGACGGCGCCGACAATGCCGAATAGGACGATGTTGACCAGCGAGTTCACCCCGTCATTGTGTCAGCTCCCCATAGAGGGGCCGAACCGCCCCGAGGTGAGCTGAACCGCACCGGTGAACCGCACCCCGGCCAGCCGCCGCACGTCGTGCCGGGCCAGCACGGTGAGCGAGGCCGCCCCCGGCACCAGGGCACCGGGGCCGCGTTCGCGGGCCCGGCACAGGCGCCGCCAGCGCCGGGTGTGCGCGCGGTGGCTCCGCGCGGTGACGGCCCGCCCGCGCGACCGCTGGGCGGACAGGGCCTCGTCGGGGGAGGCGTCGATCATCACCACGTGGACGGAGTAGCCGCGCAGGCGGCCCAGCAGGGCCAGCAGCAGGCGGACCCACCGCCGGGTCCCGCTCTCGTGCACGGCGACGGGGCCGCCCCGCAGGGCGGCGGCGACCCGCAGCAGGTGCAGGACGTGAACCAGCCACCGCCAGGCGATGTAGGGCAGCGCGGCCAGCGCCGGGGTGAGGCGCAGCCGGGACTGGTGGGAGTCGACGACGCGCACGCCGCCGCGCAGCACGGTGCGGTCCTCGGCCCCGGTGACCCCGAAGAGGTGCCGGAGCAGCGTACTCTTGCCTGCCCCGGGAACCCCGCAGACGAGCACCAGCGACCGCTCGGGAAACGAGAGCACCCGTCCGGCCTCGCCCCTGGCGGGCACAACGGAGGAGGCACCGGCGGAGCCGGTACCACCGACACGTCCGACGGGCTCCGGACACTCGATCAAGGCGCTCATGTCACCAACCTCACCAATGAGGGTAAGGCGTGAATAAGCCTGCCATGAGGGCGATGCGGGATTCGGCCGCCACCGCTCATCGGTCAGGGTCGGGGTGGTTCCCTGGTCCTGCTGGCCGGGCGGCGGGTTGGTGGAGTGTGGGGGAGATGGCGGCAACGAAGGAGGGCGGCGGCCCTTCCGCAGCGCTGTCGGCCGCCGGGCGTGTGCGTGGTCGGTGTGCCCGGCAGCGACGGCAGAGGCGGGGCGGTTCCCCGGCCCTGCTTGCCGTCCGGCGGGTTTCTCGCGGTCCGGGTGGGCGGCGCGGGCGGGTGGGCGGGTGGTCGCCCGCGCTCGTGGCGGCCGTCGGGCCGGTGCGCAGGCCCGGAGGGGCACCCTCCGGCGCGCATTCCGGGCATAACGGGCACACCGCGGAGGTTCGGTGATCCAGGGCGGCGGTACCGCCACTCGACCAGCGGCCCCGTGCAGGTCCCAGCGCCATGGATGCCCCGGGGGCGCCCAAGGGGCCCGGAAGGCGGGTTCCGGGCCTGCCGCTACCGGCCCGGCGTCCGGTTTGCCCGGTTTTCCGGGCGGCGGGGCGCCTCCCGTGCACTGTTCGACGGCCGGGACGGCCTCCCGGATGGTGCGGGCGTGCGTTCATCGCGACACGTGAACGGGGTCCGGCACCAAAAGGCCCCTAAACGGCACACCGGGGTCGTTTACCGGGCCCGATGTCACTGCGTGTAGCCGATATCGGCCCCGCGTGGCCCCCGGGAGCCCGGCGGAGGGGTCCGGACGACTCCGCGCCCGCCCCCGCACCCGAACCGGATACCGCATTCGGGCATGAACAGGGCATATCACCCCTAGAACCTGTTCGGGTATCGCGCTCTTCGTCGCTCGGGGGCCGCCGGGGGCGTCGCTGGGCGCGCTTCCCGCCCCCACCCACACTTAACACGGAGTATTTGCCCAGGTCACAGCCCTGGGGGGTTCGTTATGCGGGTCCGGCGGCGGCCCCGGGCGACGAAGAGCGCGAACCCCGGGGCCGTGCCGCCCGCCTGGACCGCCCGCGGCCCGCCGCCCGGCAGGCAGGGCCGGGGAACCGCCCCGCTCTCGCCGTCGCCGCCGATCACGATGACCACGCGCACGCCCGCCGCCCGACATCGCTGCCGGAAGGGCCGCCGACCTGCGTCGTCGCCGCTCGCCTCCGTTGCGTCCCGACGGCCTGCCTCCCGGCCGGGGGTCGGGAGCGGGGCGCCTGCCGATCCGTGGCCGTCCTCCGGCGGGCTCCTGGTGCGGCCGTGGTCGTGC
>NZ_ANBH01000028.1 GCF_000341185.1 Nocardiopsis chromatogenes YIM 90109 | reverse complement strand
GCCCCCCCCCCTGCCGATCCGTGGCCGTCCTCCGGCGGGCTCCTGGTGCGGCCGTGGTCGTGCCGCCGGGCCGATCTGTTCCTGCGGTAGGAGAGGTGGTCAGGCGACCTTGACGCTCCAGTCGCCGACGGTCTCCACGACGTCCAGGCTGCCTCCCAGCGCGTCGACATAATCGCGTACCGAATCCATGGACGTGATCGGCCCGCTCTCGATTCCGGAGATGTGCGCCTGCGGGACGCCCATCCGTGTAGCGACCTCATTGCGGGTGAGGCCGCTCATGCGCCGCAGCTCGGCGAGCCGGTGGCCCCGAAGTTCGGCGCTGAGGTGCTCCTGGCCCACCCGCCTGGCGGTCTCTCGCTCAGGCGAGTCCCAGGACGGGTGCATCTCGCGCACCTTGCGCTTGGTCTCCTCCCATGGGGCCCTTCACGGTGTCGCCTCCCTGCGGCAGTGCCTCCGGCCGAGCCCCCTCACCCCGTCTGTTCCAGGTGGGAGCCCGAAGGGGACTTGTGCACTCTCAGGCGGGTGGTGATCCTGGTGCGCAGGTCGGCCACGTGGCTCACTACGCCCACGGCCCTTCCTCCGTCCCTCAGGCGGTCGAGGACGTCGAGGACCTCCTCCAAAGTCTCCTCGTCCAGGGTGCCGAAGCCCTCGTCGACGAAGAGGGTCCCGATGTCGGTGCCTCCGGCCTCCTGGCTCGCCACGTCGCCCAGGCCCAAGGCCAGTGACAGGGACGCGATGAACGTCTCGCCGCCCGACAGCGTCGCCGGGTCGCGCTCCAGGCCCGTCCAGGCGTCCAGGACCCGCAGACCCAGGCCGCCGCCCGACCGGGAGCGGTCGCCCGCCGCCTTGTCCACCGTGTGGCGCAGTTCGTACCTGCCGCCCGACATCGTCGTCAGCCGGTCGTTCGCCGCCGCCACCACCTGGCGGAGCCGGGCCGCCAGCACGTACGACGACAGCCGCACGCTCTCCCGGTTCGCCGGGGACGTGCCCGCCGCCAGGCGTGCCAGGCCGTCGGCGACGCGGTGCCGTTCGCGTGCCGGGCGGGAGGCGGTCAGCCGGTCCGACAGCTCCGCGCGCAGGTCGGCCAGGCGCTCCGCGCGCCGGGCCAGGCGGTCCCGCCAGGCCGCGGCGTGCTCCGCGGCCGCCTCGGCCCGGTCCGCGGCCGTCTGGGCCCGGTCGGCCCCCTGCCGGAGGGCGTCCAGGTCGGGCGCGGGCGCCTCGGCCTCCGCCGTGGGCATGTCGGCCAGCACGGCCCGCACCGCCGCCAGCTCCTCGTCGTAGGCGCGGGCCCGTTCGCGCAGCGCCGCGCGCCCGCCCTCGGCGCGGTCGGCCCTGCGCACCTCGGCCTCCTCGGCGAACCCGGCCTCCACCGCCGCCCGCCGCGCCTCGGCCTCGGCCGTGCGCCGCTCCTCGGCCGCCGCCGCCCGGCGGTCCAGCGCCTCGGCCGCCGACTGCAACAGCCCCGCTTCGCCCTCCAACCGCGACAGGCGCGCCTTCAGGCCGGCGTCCTCGCCGCGGGCTGCCTCCAGGCGCTCGGCCAGCCGCTCGGCCTCGGCCCGCCGCGCCGTACGGCGCTCGGTCAGCTCGGCCAGGTCCGCCGCCAGCGCACCCTGGTTCTCCCGGGCCCGGTCCAGCTCCGCGTCGACCCCGGCCAGCCGTTCCGCCGCCTGGGCCGCCTGCGCCGCCGCCGCGTCGAGTGCGTCCAGCGCCGCCTTGCGCGCCTCCACCTGCTCGGCGGCGCCCTCGGTGTCCCAGCCCCCGGCGGCCGCCTGCGCCGCCGCCAGCCGCTCGGCCAGCCCGGCCTCCGCCCCCTCCGCGTCGGTGCGGCGGCGCTGGGCCGCCTCGGCCGCGCGCTGCGCCCGCTCCTCGTCCTCCTGGGCCGGACGCGCGGCGTCCCCTTCGGCCGGGGCCGGGTGCTCGGCCGACCCGCACACCGGGCACGGCTCCCCGTCGGCCAGCCCTCCGGCCAGCTCGGCGGCCATGCCCTCGATCCGCAGGCGGCGGATGTCCAGCAGGTGCTCCTGGGCCGTCTGCGCCGCGTCGACCGCCGTGATGCGCCGCGCCGAGGCGGACGACAAGTCCTCGGCGAGCCGCGCGGCCTCCCGGGCGGCGGTGAGCCGCTGCCGGGCCAGCTCCAGCGCCTCCTCGGCGGCCTCCCGGGGCCCGGTCCGGGCGCGCGCCTCGTCCAGTTCGGCTGCGAGTTCGGCCCGGCGACCGGGCAGCTCGGCCGCCCGCCCCTTCCAGTACTCCAGCTCCCGGTCGGTCTTGCCGATGCGCGCGTCCAGCACCCGCACCTCGTCGCGCAGCTCGGCGCACCGCTCCACGTCGCCCTGCAGGTGGCGCAGGCGCGCCACCTCGTCCCGGCGGGTGCGCTCGGCCGCGCGCAGCGCATCGGCGGGGGAGGAGGCGTCCACGCCGCCGAGCCCCGACACCAGGGACAGGCGCTCGGCCGTCGCCATCTCCGCCTTCTCCAGTTCGGTGCGGCGCTGGTCGGCCGTCCGCAGCAGCGGCACCACCGCGGCCGCGCGCTCGGCGGCGGCCAGCTCGGCGTCCCAGGCGCGCCGTTCGGACGACCGGGCGAC
>NZ_ANBH01000027.1 GCF_000341185.1 Nocardiopsis chromatogenes YIM 90109 | reverse complement strand
GGCCCCGCCGTTCGCCCGCCGACCGGGCCTCCTCCAGCGCGGCACGGGCCCGGTCCCGCTCGGCCGCGGCCTCCGCCGCCACCGGCCCGGCCTCGCGGGCGGCCGCCGCCGTGGCGCACGCCAGCTCCGCCGCCCACGGCACCAGCGCCTCCAGGTCCTCCTCGGCCTCCTCGGGCACCGGCGAGCGTCCCGCCTCGGCCAGGCGGTGCGCGGTGGCGCGCACCTCCTCCTCGGCGCCGGAGGCGGCGCGCGAAAGCGCGGCGGCGCGCTCGGCCAGCCACTTCTCCACGTCGGCGAAGACCCCGGCGTCGAAGATCCGCTCCAGGGACGCCACGCGTTCGCGGGCCCCCGCCCGCAGGAACCGCGCGAACTCGCCCTGCGGCAGCAGCACCACCTGGCAGAACTGGTCCAGCGTCAGCCCCAGCAGGTCCGAGACGATCTGCCCGGCCTCGTCGGGCCGGTTGGTCAGCCCCTTCCACCCGTCGGGGGTGGACTCGGTGACGACCGCCTTGGCCTTCTCCTCGGTGGTGCCCGAGCCGCGCAGCTTCGGACGCCGCCAGGCGGGCGAGCGGGTGATCGACAGCCGCCGCCCGCGCACGGTCAACTCCAGCGACACCTCCGGCCTGCGCCCGGCCGGGGCGTGCGTGGAGCGCGGCGACCTGGCGGCCTCCCGCACCCCGGGCACCCTGCCGTACAGGGCGAAGCAGACCGCGTCCAGCACCGAGGTCTTGCCCGCTCCGGTGGCGCCGTGGATGAGGAACAGGCCGCCGTCGCCGAGGCGGTCGAAGTCGACCGTCTCGGTGCCCGCGAACGGTCCGAATGCCTGGACGGTGAGGGTGTGCAGACGCATCAGAGACGGGGCTCCCGGGCGGCGGTGGGCGAATCGGCGGGGGCTTCAGGGCAGGCGGGGGCTTCAGGGCGAGCGGTGGCGGGGACGCGGGGCCGTCGCATCAGGCGGACGCCTCCCGCGCGCGCAGCTCCTCGAAGGCGGCCCGCACCAGCTCCCGCTCCTCCTCGCAGGCGGACTCGCCGCGCGCCCAGTCCACGAAGTCCATGACCAGCTCCGGCCCCGGCCGGTCGCGGTGGCCGCGCGCCCACTGAAGGTCGTCGCGGTCGGGCGCCCCCTCGGGCGCGAAGTCCAGGTTCAGCACGTGCGGGAAGCGTTCGCGCAGCCGGTCCATCGGGAACGCGGGCCGCACCGGGTCGGTCAGCGTCACCTGCAGCCAGTGCCCGGTGTAGGCCTCCCACCCGGGATCGGCCAGAAGGTCCTCCAGCCGCCCGGACAGGCGGGCGATCGGGCGCGGCACCGGCGCCTCGGCGAAGTCCGCGCGCACCGCCCCCGACCGGTCGACCTCCACCAGCCAGGCCCCCTTGACGTGGTGCTCCTCGGAGAAGGAGTAGGCCAGCGGCGAGCCCGAGTAGCGCACCCGCTCCGACATGCGCTGGCGGCCGTGCAGGTGCCCCAGCGCCACGTAGTCGGCGCCGTCGAACAGGGAGGCGGGCACGTGCGCCGCGCCGCCCACCGCGATGTCGCGCTCACTGTCGGAGGGCGCGCCCCCGGTCACGAACGCGTGCGAGAGCACCACCGACCGCGTCCCCCGGGGCCGCTCGGCCAGGTCGGCGCGGACCAGGTCCATGGCGTGGCCGAGCACCGCCGGGTGCCCGCGCCCCCGCAGCCCCCAGTGCCGCCGGGCGATCTCCGGCTCCAGGTAGGGGATGCCGTAGAAGGCCACCGGGCCGTGCGCGTCGTCGAGCACCACGGGCGCGCCCACGCCCTCCAGGGAGCTGCGCAGGTGCACGCCCGCGGCGTCGAACAGCCCCGACCCGTAGTCCAGCCGGGCCATGGAGTCGTGGTTGCCGCTGATCAGCACCGCCCGCGCACCGGTGCCGCGGATCCGGCGCAGCGCCTCGTCGAGCAGGCGCACCGCGTCCACCGGGGGCAGCGCCCGGTCGTACAGGTCGCCGGAGACCACGACCGCGTCGACCCGCTCGGCGCGCACCGTCTCCACGAGGTGGTCGATGTAGGCGGCCTGGGCGTCCAGCAGGTTCTCCCGGTGGAAGGAGCGCCCCAGGTGCCAGTCGGAGGTGTGCAGGATGCGCATGTTCCGGGAGCGTACTGCAGGCGCGCACCGGTGCGGGGGCGCAGTGCCGATCCGTGCGGGGACGGGGCGCCGTCAGTCCTTCTTGCGGGCCATGGTCAGGCCGTCGCCGATGGGCAGCAGCACCACGTCGGTGCGCTCGTCGGCCAGGGCCGTGTCGTTGAAGTCGCGGATGCCCTGCACCGCCGGGGCGTCCTCGGCGGGGTCCACCACCCGCCCGTGCGAGAGGGTGTTGTCGACCAGGACGATGCCGCCCGGCCGCATCCGCGGCACCAGCTCCTCCCAGTAGTCCACGTAGCCGGTCTTGTCGGCGTCGATGAACGCCAGGTCGAAGGCGCGCGAGTCGGGGAGCGCCCGCAGCGTCTCCAGGGCCGGGCCCAGCCGGAGCTCGATCCGGTCGGCCACGCCCGCCAGGTCCCAGTACCGGCGGGCCACATCGGTCCACTCCTCGCTGACGTCGCACGCCAGCAGGGAGCCGTTGCGCGGGTCCAGGCCGTGTGCGACGCAGATGGAGGAGTAGCCGGTGAAGGTGCCGATCTCCACCGCGTCGCGGGCCCGCAGCGTGCGGGCCATCATCGTCATGAAGGTGCCCTGCTCGGGGCCGATCTGCATGCCGACGCTGTCGGGGTACAGCCGCGCCGTCTCCTCGGCGAGGTCGCGCAGCACCGGGTCGACCGGGGCGCTGTGCGCCACCAGGTACTCGTACAGTTCCGGGGTGAGGGACTCCGTGGTTCGCGTCACGGCCGACATGCTATCCGGCGGCGCCTCAGGTGTGCGGCAGCAGTTCCGGCCAGTCGAACAGGTAGAACCCGTACAGTACGACGGCGATGGTCAGCGCCGGTGTGACCACGTTGCGCTCGACCTTGCCGTCGGTCGTGAAGCCGATGTTCTGCCCCACCCGGTAGCCGGTGAACGGCCACAGCAGCGGCACCCCCATGTGGGTGGCGATGTCCCCGGCGAAGTGCAGCAGGCAGCCCAGGGCCACCGCCGCGCCCAGCCACGTGTAGTCGGTGCCCGCGCTGTACAGGGCCAGCGTGATTCCGGCGGTGACCATGGCGTTGATGACGCCCGAGGCGGTCCGGTTCTTGTCCATGCCGAAGCCCAGGCCGTTGAAGGCGATGCCGACCAGCAGGAACACGAAGATCTGCGCGGCCATCTCCGACCAGAGCGTCATCCCCTGCGCGATCGCCCCCATGATCAGGGCGAACACCAGCGAATGGGTGCCGTTGCGGTGCCCGCCGAACGCCCAGTTCAAGAACGCGCCCAGGGTCTTGGTCACGATTCCGTAGGTCTGGGTGATGGTGGCGCTCTTGTGGTCCAGGTCGGGGACGAGCGCGGCCCCGGCGCACACCAGGGCGCCCGCGATGATCTCTCCGGGGCCCATGTGGAAGGTGATGCCCAGCACCTCGGTTCCGTCCAGAACGGGAACCAGTGCCATCCAGCCGACCGCGCCGCTGAGCGCGTGAGAGTGCCCCATCATGTGCGGCAACGCTAGCGGCCCCGGTCATTCATGGCGAATCGGCCCGGAAAAGGAGGTTTCGGCGGGCGGTTTTCCCCGATCCGAAAATGGCGTCCGGGTGCAGGGGAGGGGCCGGAAGCGGAAGATCGTGAACATCCTGTGACGGTCAGGGTGTAAGTCGTTGACGCTTTTCTGTGCACGCTGGTAGACAACCAACAACCGGCCGCCGGTTCGAGGTTCCCCCGTTTTCCCAGCGTGAAGAGGGGTCGCCGACCATGCCCACCGCCTTTCCCCCGATCCCGACCCGGTCCCCCAGACCCTCCCGGCGGCCCGGCGGCCCCGGACGCCCGCGCCGGGGCGCCCTGCGCGCAGCCGCCGCGGCAGCCGCACTGGCCCTGGCCGCGGGCACGGCCGCGCCCGCCGCCGCGGATTCGGCCGCACCCGAGGGCGACACCCTGACCGTGGCCGTCTCCCAGCCGGTCGACACGCTCAACCCGTTCCTGGCCCAGCTGCTCATCTCCACCAGCATCCACAAGGCCGTCTACGAGCCGCTGGTCGCCTACGACGCCGAGACCAACGAGCCCACCGGCGCGGTCGCCGAGTCCTGGGAGACCTCCGACGACGGCCTCACCTGGACCTTCACCATCCGCGACGGGATGACCTGGAGCGACGGCGAGCCCGTCACCGCCGACGACCCGGCCTTCACCTACAACGCGATGATGGAGGACGAGGAGGCCGCCACCGCCAACGGCAACGCCGTGGCCAACTTCGAGTCCGTCACCGCCGTGGACGACTCCACCCTGCGCATCGAGCTCGACGAGCCGCAGGCCACCATGCTCTCCCTGGACGCGCCCATCGTCCCCGAGCACGTGTGGTCCGGGGTCGAGGACTTCGGCGACTTCACCAACGAGGACTTCCCCGTCGTCGGCAGCGGCCCCTTCACCATCACCGGCCACGAGCCCAACCAGTCGATCACCCTGGAGGCCAACCCCGACTACTGGCGCGGCGCCCCCGAGTTCGAGCGGCTGGTCTTCCGCTACTTCGCCGACAAGGACGCCGAGGTGGAGGCCCTGCGCAAGGGCGAGGTGTCGCTGGTCGCCGGGCTGACCCCGGCCCAGGCCGACTCCCTGGAGGGCCAGGACGGCATCAGCGTCAACAACGCCACCGGCAAGCGGTTCCAGGGCTTCACCGTCAACCCCGGCGCCGAGACCCAGGACGGCGAGGAGTTCGGCGACGGCCACCCGGCCCTGCAGGACAAGACCCTGCGCCAGGCCATCATGATGGCCATCGACAAGGACGAGCTGGTCGAGAAGGTCTACGGCGGCTACGCCGAGCCCGCCGAGGGCTACATCCCCGCGCGCTACGACCGCTACTACTGGGAGCCCGAGGGCGAGGAGCGCCTCGACTTCGACGTCGACGCCGCCAACGCGATGCTCGACGAGGCCGGGTACGAGACGGGCGACGACGGCATCCGCACCTCGCCCGACGGCGACCGGCTCGAACTGCGCATGCACGTCCACAACGACCGCCCCGACTACGTCGCCATGGGCAAGATCTTCGTCGAGCGGCTGGCCGACATCGGCATCGAGGTGGACAACCAGACCGTCGACCCCGGCGTGCTCAGCGACGCCCTCTACGACGCCGAGTACGACCTCATCTGGACCGGGTGGTCGGTCAACCCCGACCCCGACTACGTGCTGGGCATCCACACCTGCGACGCGCTGCCCGAGGAGCCGGGCACCATGCGCGGCGACGCCTACTTCTGCAACGAGGACTACGACGAGCTCTACGACAAGCAGCTCGCCGCCTGGGACGACCCCGACCAGCGGGCCGAGTACATCAAGGAGATGCAGGCCATCCTCTACGACGAGGCCGTGGTCAACGTGGTGACCTACGCCAACACCATGGAGGCCTACCGCTCCGACCAGATCTCCTCCATGCAGGTCCAGCCCGACCCGGGCGGCAACCTGTTCGGCCAGGACGGCCACTGGAGCCTGTCCACCGCCGTGCCCGCCGAGGGCGGCCAGGGCGGCGGCTCGATGTCCGGCGGGGTGATCGCCGCGATCGCCGCGGCCGTGGTGGTGGTCGCCGGGGGGATCGGCTTCCTGCTCTGGCGCCGCCGCGCGGCCACCGCCGCGGACCGGGAGTGATGGCCCGCGCCTGACCCGGGACCGCGCCTGACCCGGGCCCGGGGCGGCCGCCGCCCCGGGCCCCGCAGACCCGGTCACCCCCGCCCGACGCCCACCGGCACCGACCCGCCGCCACCGACCCGCCGACCCGTGAAGGGGCCCGCGTTGACCCGATCAGCGACCGCCGCGGCCGCGCCGCCCGAGGAACCGGGCGCACCCGGCCCCGGCGCCGCGCCCGGCGGCCCCTCCCGCGCCGTCCGCATCCTGCGCTACCTGGGCGGCCGCCTGCTCACCGCCGCGGTCTCCCTGCTCGCGGTGATGGTCACCAGCTTCTTCCTGTTCCGCGTCCTGCCCGGCGACCCGGTCCGCGCGATGACCGAGGGCCGCGAGGTCTCGGTGGAGCAGCTGGAGGAGCTGCGCCGCCAGTTCGGCCTGGACAAGCCCCTCTGGCAGCAGTTCGCCGACTACTGCCTGGGCATCCTCCGGTTCGACTTCGGCACCTCCTACCAGTACCGGGTCCCGGTCGCCGAGCTCATCGCCGAGCGCATCGGCCCCACCGTGCTGCTCGCCGGGACCGGGACCCTGGTGGCCGCCCTGCTCGGGCTGGTCCTGGGCACCCGGGCCGCCTGGCGCCGCGGCTCGGCCGGGGACCGCGCCACCACCGCCGTGGCGCTCACCCTGTGGTCGGTGCCCTCCTTCTGGCTGGGGCTGCTGCTCATCGTGGTGCTGGCCTCGGGCGCCGGGTGGCTGCCCGGCCTGTTCCCCACCTCGGGCATGTCCACCCCGGGCGTGCAGGGCGGGTTCGACTCCGCGGTGGACGTGGCCCACCACATGGTGCTGCCGGTGGCCACCATGGTCGCCGTCGTCTACGCCCAGTACCTGCTGATCATGCGCTCCTCGGTGCTGGACGAGATGGGGGCGGACTACCTGACCACCGCCCGCGCCAAAGGGCTGCGCGACGCCCTGGTGCTGCGCCGCCACGCGGTGCCCAACGCCCTTCTGCCCACCGTCACCCTCATCTTCCTCAACCTGGGGCGGGTGATGGGCGGCGTCATCCTCATCGAGACCGTCTTCGCCTGGCCCGGCCTGGGGTCGCTGTTCTACTCCGGCCTGCGGGTCCCCGACCTCCCGCTGGTCCAGGCGCTGTTCGTCCTGTTCGCGAGCGCGGTGATCATCATGAACCTGCTGGCCGACCTGGTGTACCCGCTGCTCGACCCCAGGGTGCGCACGTGAGCGCCCCGGCGCCCTCCCGCCGCGCGCTGCTCTGGGCGCGGCGGCGCGCGGCCTGGGGGGAGTTCGCCCGCATCTACGCCCAGAACCGTGCGGGCCTGTTCGGGCTGGCGGCGCTGGCGGCGGCCGCCTTGACGGCCCTGTGCGCACCGCTGTTCATCGACGCGGCGGAGCTGGCGGTCACCGGCGGGCCCGGAGGGCGGTTCGAGGCGCCCAGCGGCGAGTTCTGGCTGGGCACCGACGCGTTCGGGCGGTCGGTGCTGGCGATGGTGGTGTGGGGCGCGCGGATCTCGCTGACCGTGGGGTTCCTGGCGGCGTTCGTGTCGGTGGCCCTGGGCACGGTCATCGGCATCCTCGCCGGGCACTTCGGGGGCTGGTCCTCCAACCTGCTGATGCGCGTCACCGACTGGTTCCTGGTGCTTCCGTCCCTGGTGGTCGCGGTCGCGCTGGCCGCGGTCATGGAGCGCAGCACCCTGACCATCATCCTCGCCATCGGCGTGACCGCCTGGCCCGCCACCGCGCGCGTGGTGCGCGCCCAGACCCTGTCGGTGGAGGCGCGCCCGTTCATCGAGCGGGCGCGCGCGTTGGGCGGCGGCCACCTGCACGTGATGAAGCGGCACGTGCTGCCCAACGTCATGCCGGTGGTGCTCGCCCAGACCACGCTGCTGGTCGCCGAGGCGATCGTGATGGAGTCGACCCTGTCCTTCCTCGGCCTGGGCGACCCGTCGACGATCTCCTGGGGCGGCATCCTGCAGGAGGCCCGCAACGCCGGGGCCATCAGCTCCGGCATCTGGTGGTACATGGTCCCGCCGGGCCTGGCCATCGCGCTGGTCGCGCTCTCGTTCACCCTGTGCGGGCGGGCACTGGAGGGCGTGTTCAACCCCAGGCTGAGGGAGCGCCGGTGAGTACGGACGAGGGGGCGCGGGCGCCCGACGCGGCGCAGGGGCCGGACCCGGCCCCGCTCCTGCGGGTCGAGGACCTCCGGGTGGACTACCGCACCGCCGGCGGGCGGGCGCCCGCCGTGCGCGGGGTGTCGCTGACCCTGGAGGCCGGCAGCAAGCTGGGCGTGGCCGGGGAGTCGGGGTGCGGCAAGTCGACCGTCGCGCTCGCCCTGCTGCGCCTGCTGCCCAAGTCGGCGCGGGTGGGCGGCTCGGTGCTGCTGGACGGGGAGGACGTCACGGCCATGCGCTGGGGGCGGCTGCGGGCCGTGCGCTGGGCGGGCGCCTCCATCGTCTTCCAGGGCGCCATGCACGCGCTGAACGCGGTGCGCCGCGTCGGCGACCAGATCGCCGAGCCCATGCTGCTGCACGGCACCGCCCCGCCCGGCGGGACCCAGGCCCGCGTCGCCGAGCTGCTGGAGAGCGTGGGGCTGCCGCGCTGGCGGGCCCGCTCCTACCCGCACGAGCTGTCCGGCGGGCAGCGCCAGCGGGTGATGATCGCGATGGCGCTGGCCTGCGAGCCCCGGCTGATCATCGCCGACGAGCCCACCACCGCGCTGGACGTGATGGTGCAGGCGCAGATCCTGCGGCTGATCGACGAGCTCGTGGCGGGCAGCGGCATCGGCCTGCTGATGATCAGCCACGACCTGTCGGTGCTGGCCGACACCTGCGACCGGCTGGCGGTGATGTACGCCGGGCGGGTGGTCGAGGAGGGCCCGGCCGCCGAGGTGGTCGCCGCCGCCCGCCACCCCTACGCCGCCGCGCTCAGCGCCGCCTTCCCCCGCGTGGGCGACCCGGCGTCGCGGATGGCGCCGCGCGGACTGCCCGGCGACCCGCCCGACCCGGCGGCACTGCCCGAGGGGTGCTCCTTCCGGCCGCGCTGTGCGGTGGCCGAGGCGCGGTGCTCCAGCACCGACCCGGACCTGTGGGCGGCCGGGGACGGCGGCCGCCGCGCCGCCTGCGTCAAGGTGCTGGAGGAGGCCGTATGACCGCCGAACTGCAGAAGAGCACCCCGCAGGACGGCCCCCGGGGCGCCGGCGGGGGCGCGCGCCCGGAGGGGGAGCCGCTGCTCAGCGCGTCCGGGCTGAGCGTCGCGTTCACCGGGCGCGGCGGGCGGGGCACCGCCCGCGCGGTCGACGGGGTCGACCTGGACCTGCACGCCGGGGAGATCCTGGCGCTGGTCGGCGAGTCCGGCTGCGGCAAGACCACGCTGGCGCGCACCCTGCTCGGGCTGGAGCGGCCCACCGCCGGGCGGGTGCTGTTCGAGGGGCGGCCGCTGGCCTACGGCACGCGGGCGCTCAAACGCTACCGGCACCGGGTGCAGCTCGTGCAGCAGGACCCGTCGGGCTCGCTCAACCCCCGGCACACGGTCTACGACGCGGTCGCCGAGGGGCTGCGCATCCACGAGGGGGCCACCGCCGACGAGGAGCGCCGGGTGGCCGACGCGCTGTCCCGGGCCGGGCTGCGCCCGCCGGAGCGGTTCTACCTGCGCTACCCGCACGAGCTGTCCGGGGGGCAGCGCCAGCGGGTGGTGATCGCCGGGGCGCTGGTGCTGGAGCCCGAGGCGCTGGTCGCCGACGAGCCGGTGGCCTCCCTGGACGCCTCGGTGCGCGGGGAGATCCTGCGGCTGCTGCTGGACCTGCGCGCGGACCTGGGGCTGTCGGCGCTGGTGGTCACGCACGACCTGGGCATGGCGTGGAACATCGCCGACCGGGTGGCGGTGATGTACCTGGGCCGGGTGGTGGAGGCGGGCCCCGTGGAGGAGGTGCTGGCCGAGCCGCGGCACCCCTACACGCAGGCCCTGATGTCGGTGCTTCCGGAGTCCGGTGCCGGGGAGCCCCAGGTCCTGGCGGGCGAGCCGCCGGACCCGACCAGGGTTCCGGGCGGGTGCCGGTTCCACGCCCGGTGCCCGGTGCTCGCCTCGGGCGAGGCGGAGCGCGCGGGCGTGGACACCGCCTGCAGGACGCAGGACCCGGGGGTGCTCTCCGGCAGCGGCCCGGCCAGGGTGGCGTGCCACTACGCGGCACTGGGGCGCGGCGGGGACTGAGCGGGCGGGCCGCCGCGAATCGGACCGCGCCGCCCCGGTGGCCGGATGCGGACGCGGACGCCCCTCTCCCATGGGCCCACACGGTCGTACGGTGATCGGGTCGTGACGGCGCGATTCACGGGAGGACCGGGGTATGGCCGAGCCGGACGGGGAAAAGGGGAACGACGGGGCGCCGGACCAGGGGAGACACGCACTCCTCGGGCTGGTCTTCGGCGGATGGGCGGCCCAGGTCGTCGGTGCCGCCGCGCGCATGCGGGTCGCCGACGCCGTGGGCGGCCGGACGCGCACGGCGGCCGAACTCGCCGCCGAGTACGGGGCGCCGCAGCAGGCCATTGACCGCTTCCTGCGCGCCCTGGCCGCGCTCGGGGTCCTCGTGGAGGAAGGGAGGGGGCGCTATCGCCTGGGCCCGGCGGGCGAGGCGCTCCGGGACGGCCCCGGCGGCATGCGCTCGTTCGCGCAGATGTTCACCGACCCGGCGATGCTGCGCGCCTGGGAGCGCCTGGACGAGAGCGTGCGCACCGGGGACACCTCCTTCGAGACGGTGTACGGGGTCCCCTTCTTCGACCACCTCAAGGGGCGGCCCGACCTGTCGCAGCTGTTCAACGCCTCCATGAGCCAGGCCACCGCCGACACGGCCGCGGCCCTGCCCGGCCGCTTCGCCTTCGAGGGGTACACCCGCGTGGTCGACGTCGGCGGCGGCGACGGCACCCTGCTGGCCGCGGTGCTGGCGCACCACACCGGGCTCCGCGGAACCCTCTACGACAGCCCCGAGGGCGCGGCCGAGGCGGACCGGCGGCTGGACGAGGCCGGGGTGGCCGGGCGCTGCGACGTCGTGCACGGTGACTTCTTCGCGTCGGTCCCCTCCGGCGGCGACCTCTACCTGCTGAAGAGCATCGTCCACGACTGGGACGACGACCGGGCCGCGGCGATCCTGCGCAACTGCCGTGAGGCGATCGCCGAAGGCGGGCGCCTCCTGGTGGTGGAGCCGGTGCTGCCCGACCGGGTCCCGGGCGATGGCAGGGCCGGGCTGTACCTGAGCGACCTCAACATGATGGTGAACGTGGGCGGCCGGGAGCGCACCCGGGCCGACTTCGAGGAGCTGTGCGCGCGGGCGGGCTTCTCGGTCGTGTCGGTGGACGCGCTTCCCGCGCCGTCCACGTTCGGGCTGATCGAGGCCGTCCCGGTCTAAGGCGTGGGGCGGCCGTCGCCCGTGTCGAGCGTGATCCAGGTGTCCGGCGGCAGTTCCGGGCGGCCGGGGACCTCGCGGCGCTCCTCGTGCCAGGCGTCTCCCACCGCCGCGTCGGCCACGCGCCGCCAGAACCGGGCGGCACCGGGGTTGTCCTCCTGGAAGGCGATCGACCAGCGCCCCGGCCGCAGGCGCAGCAGGGCCAGCGCCGCCCCCGTGCCGACCCCGCCGCGCCGCAGGCCGCGCAGGATGAAGAACGACCCGATGGAGGTGGACCCGTCGGGGAGGGGCCGGGTGAGGGCGAACCCGGCGACCGCGCCGTCCGCCCGGATCAGCAGGACCTCCCGTCCGGGCTCGTCGAAGAAGAGGGGGAGGCGCGGGAAGGGGAAGACGCCGTCCTCATCGGGGACGGCCCCGCGGAACTCGGACAGGTCGTGCCGCTCGAACTGCCCGAGCCGCTCGATGAGGGCACGCGACTCGTCCCCCACCGGTTCGACGGTGACGGCGGGGGCGGGGGTTGCGCGGGGTGGGGGAGTGTCCATCGATGCATGATCACACGCCCCGGTCCGTGCCCGTGACGGCGGCGGCGCCGCGTCCGGGGTCTGGCCGCCCGAGGCGGGCCGGAGGCGGCGAGTGCGCCGGTGTGACCGCGTTTCCGTATCCGGTGTGCACCTTTACACCGGATGGATGCCGTCCGCCGGCGTGGTGGATCGTCGGTCGCAGGCCAGGGCCTCGGAGGCGGACCGGAACCGCCCCGGAGCCGCAGCCGGCGAGCCGACCTTCCCGGACGGGGGGCGACACGACTCCGGCGGACGCGGCCACCGGATGCCCGAACCGGGCCTCCTGCGTCCCTCGGGGAAAGGTGGTGTCCGTTGGGGTGGTGTGACTTCTGCCGACTGCGGCCGCCTTCGGCGGGCGGCCCCCGAGCCCCGCAGAAGGCGGCCGCAGGGCCAAGGCCCCGACGGCGGGCCGGGTCCGCGGCAGGGCCGCGGCAGGGCCGCGGCCAGCGGGCCCACCCGGCAAGACGACAACGACACCACTCCAGCGGACGTGACCTGGGGACGCCCCGCTACCGCCCTCCGGGGGTGTGCCCGTCCAGCGTGGCCGCGACCTCCGACATCACCTCCAGGAACGCCTCCACCGGTGCCGGGAGCGGGGGTGCGCCGAAGGTCACCGCCTCCACCAGGCGCACCCGGCCCGTCGGCTCGGTGCGCAGCCCCTCCGCGCGGTGGGCGCGCAGGGCCAGCCCCGGCAGGGTGCTCACGCCCAGCCCCGCGGCCACGAGCGACTGCACCGCCACATAGTCGTCGGTGGCGTAGGCGACCTCCGGCTCGAAGCCCTCGGCGGCGCACGCCCGGAGAAGCTGGGCCCGGCAGCGCTCGCACCCGGCGATCCACCGGCGGTCCGCGAAGTCCCGCAGGCGCGGCGGCCCCGGGCGCCGACCCCCGCGACGTGCACGCGGCCCGTCCGCGCCCCCTTGCGCAGCCGGGGCCACGAGGTGGATCGGGTCCTCCAGCAGCGGCACCGTGTGGAACCCCTCCGGCGGCGGCTCGTCCTCGTGGCGGAAGACGACCGCCGCGTCCGCCTCGCCCCTGCGCACCGCGGCCAGCGCTTCCGGCGGCTCGGCCTCCACCAGGGCCGCCTCCACCCCCGGGTGCCGCTCGGCGAACCGCGCCGCCGCCCGCGGCACCAGCACCGCCAGCGCGGAGGGGAAGGCGGGCAGCCGCACCCGCCCCTGAGTCAGGCCCGCGTGCGCGGCCAGCTCGGCCCGGGCCTGGTCGATGCGGCCCAGGATCTCCTCGGCGCGGGCGGCCAGCGCCGCGCCCGCGTCGGTGAGCCGGATCCCGCGGCCGCTGCGGCGCACCAGCGCCACCCCCGCCTCGGCCTCCAGGCGGGCCAGGTGGTGGCTGACCGAGGGCTGGGCGTAGTGCAGGGCGGCCGCCGCGCCGGTCACCGAGCCCTCGCGGGCGATCGCGGCGAAGACGCGCAGCCGGGTCTCGTCGAACACACCCCCACGCTACCGGGGCCCATAGACATCCCCTATGCATCCACTCGGAACCGGCATTTGTCCTATGGGAGGGCCCGGACCAGGATGAAGGGCATGACCAGCGCACACGCAGCCACCGCGCCCGACGCGCCTCGAACGGCCGCCCCCGGCATCACCGACGTCCTGCGCGCCCGGCGGCTCCTCCAGGGGCGCCTGGACCCGACCCCGCTGCGCTCCTACCCCGCGCTCGACCGCCGCCTGGGGGCGCGGGTGCTCGTCAAGCACGAGAACCTCCAGCCGACCGGCGCCTTCAAGGTCCGCGGCGGGCTCGTCCTGCTGTCCCGGATGGCCGAGGCCGAGCGGGCCCGCGGCGTGGTCACCTACTCCACCGGCAACCACGCCCAGTCGATCGCCTACGCCGCCCGCGCCACCGGCGCACCCTGCACCGTCGTCGTGCCCGAGGACCCCAACCCCGTCAAGGCCGAGGCCGTTCGCGCCCTCGGCGCCGACCTGGTCGAAGCCGGAAGCGACCTGGACAGGGCGCGGGTCCGCGCCGAAGCCCTCGCCGCCGAGCGCGGTGCCCGCCTGGTGAGCCCCGGCGACGAGCCGGACCTCATCGCCGGGGTCGCGACCGCCTACCTGGAGCTCTTCACGGAGGCGCCCGACCTGGACGCGGTCCTGGTCCCGGTGGGCGGGGGCAGCGGAGCCGCCGGGGCCTGCATCGCCGCCGCGGCCCTCGCACCGCGGTGCCGGGTCATCGGCGTCCAGTCCGAGGCCTCCCCGGCGGCGCACGACTCCTGGCGCGCGGGCGCCTGCACGGCCCGCCCCGACCGGACCCGCGCCGAAGGGCTGGCGACCGGGCGCGGATTCGCGCTCCCGCAGTCGGTGCTCCGCGACCGGCTCGACGACTTCGTCCTGGTCGGCGATGAGGACATCCGCCGCGCCCAGTGGTGGGCCATGTCCGAGGCCGGGACGGTGGCCGAGGGCGCGGGCGCGGCGGCCCTGGCGGGCGCCCGCGCGGTCGCCGAGCGCTTCCCCGGAGGCCGCATCGCCGTCGTGTGCACCGGCGGCAACGCGAGCCCTGAGGAGCTGCGCCGCTGCACCGCCTCCGACTGAGGCGGCGCGGCGGGCGGCACGGGCGGCGCGGCTTTGTTCATCCGACCGTTCTCCTCTCCGGCGCCCGTACCCGCCTATCACATGATTCGATAGGGCGAACGGAGAAAAAGGGGACGGTCGCGCCCGGAGCGATGTCGGCCCGGCGCCCGGCCCTGAGCGACCATCGGTGATCGATCACAAGGGAGCGCCTGTGCCGGCCGACACCCCCCTCATCCCGCAGCCGGAAGCGACCCCCGAAGCACTGCGGGAGGCGGTGTCGGTCCTCGCGCCCGAGCGGCTGGGCGAGTTCCACAGGGACCTCTCCAGAGCCGAGGCCGACCAGCGCGCCTCGCCCGGCATGCAGCCGATGCAGGTCTTCTCCGCCAAGTGGTCGCAGTTCGCGGCCCTGCACCGGTTCCCCGAACGCAGTGAGCGGATGCGCCGCCTGGAGGCCAGCCTCGGCCGCGAAGCCGACCCGGCCAAGAGCCTGGAGGCGATCCGGGCGATCTCCGACCTCCTGGCCGAGGTCGACGCCGAGCTCAACGCCCGCGGCGCCCGGAGCGCACAGCCGAACACCCACTGAGATCGTTGATGGGGGATTCTGATTCGGCTGCGGGCATGGCGAGGGGCGTCCGTGGTCGGTGTGTGCGGGCCGGCTGCGCCCGTGGATCGGGGCGGTGGTCTGGACGCTGAAGGGCCGCCTGGGGCCGGAGTGCCGTGCCGGGGGCACCGCCGGGGCCTCGGGCCGGGGTGTGCTGGAGGGGCTGCGCGCTCTACGCCGTGGTCCGGCACGACCGGCTGGTCGGTGCCCCGGTCGAGCGGCCGCTGGTGGCCTGCGACCAATGACCGGGGCACACGATTCCCATCAACGATCCGAGCCCCCGCTGAGCCCCCGTATCCGGACGGGGCTGCGGGCCCATCGGCCGACCCCCCGGAAGGCCCGGGGCCCGGCCCGGACGGTCCCGAACCGCCCTCACACCAGCGACCGCTCCTGTGCGTAGTGGCAGGCGGTCAGGTGGCCGCCCGGCACCCTCGCCTTCAAAGGGGGCTCCTCCTCCACGCACCGGGCCCGCTCCCGCTCGCTCAGCTCATCGGCGAACTTCGGGCACCTGGTCCGGAACCGGCAGCCCGACGGCGGCGCGGACGGACTCGGCACGTCCCCCTGTACCAGGATGCGCTGACGCCGCCGCTCCTTGCGCGGGTCCGGCAGCGGGATCGCCGACACCAGCGTCTGCGTGTACGGGTGCGCCGCCGACGCGAACACCCGGTCGGCCGCCCCCGTCTCCACCACCTTGCCCAGGTACATCACCGCCACCCGGTCGGCGATGTGCCGCACCACCGACAGGTCGTGCGACACGAACAGGTACGCCAGCCCGAACTCCTCCTGCAGGTCCTCCAGCAGGTTGATGATCCCCGCCTGGATGGACACGTCCAGCGCCGAGACCGGCTCGTCCAGGATGAGCGTGCGCGGCCGCAGCGCCAGCGCGCGGGCGATGCCGATCCGCTGGCGCTGCCCGCCCGAGAACTCGTGCGGGTACCGCGCCCCGTGCTCGGGCCCCAGCCCCACCGTGGACAGCAGCCGCTCCACGTCGGCCGCGCCCCCGTGCCCCCGGTACAGGCCGTGGATCCGCAGCGGCTCGGCCACGATCTCGGACACCGTCATGCGCGGGTCCAGCGAGGCGAACGGGTCCTGGAACACGATCTGCATGTCCTGGCGCAGCCTGCGCAGTTCGGCCCGGGGAAGCGCGGCGATGTCGGCGCCCTCGAACTCCACCCGCCCCGCGTCGGGGGCCAGCAGCCGCAGCAGAAGCCGCGCCGTGGTCGACTTTCCGCACCCCGACTCGCCGACCAGCGCCAGCGTCTCGTGCTCCCGCAGCTCCAGCGACACCCCGCACACCGCGTGCACGTCGCCGATCCGCCGCCGCACCACCCCCTTCGACCGTACCGGGAAGTGCTTGACCAGGCCCTCCGCGCGGAGCAGGGCGGCGCCCGCAGCGGGGGAGGGGGCCGGGGCGCGCTCGCCGGGCTCCCGGGCGCGGGCGAACACCTCCTGCGGGGTCCGCCCCTCCAGCCGCTCGGCGAAGTGGCACGCGGCCAGGTGCCCGCCGCTGACCTCGCGCAGGGGCGGCTCCTCGGCGGTGCACCGCGCCTCGGCCATCGGGCAGCGCGGCGCGAACGGGCACCCCGGCGGCGGGGCGAGCAGCGTCGGCGGCGCCCCGGAGATCGGCGCCAGCCGCAGGCTCCGCCCCTGGTCCAGGCGCGGCTGGCTGCCCAGCAGCCCCAGCGTGTACGGCATCCGCGGGCGCTCGAACACCTCCTCCACCGGCCCCTGCTCCACCAGCCGCCCGGCGTACATCACCGCCACCCGGTCCACGTGCCCGGCCACCACCCCCAGGTCGTGGGTGATCAGCACCAGCGCCGCCCCGGTGCGCCGCCGCGCCGCCTCCAGCGCCTCCAGCACCTGCGCCTGCACCGTCACGTCCAGCGCGGTCGTGGGCTCGTCGGCGATGATCACGTCCGGCTCGTTGGCCATCGCGATCGCGATCACCACCCGCTGGCGCATGCCCCCCGACAGCTCGTGCGGGTAGCTGCGCACCCGCTCCCGCGGCTGCGGGATGCCCACCTCCGCCAGCAGCTCCACCGCCCGCGCCAGGGCCTCCCGCTCGCTCACGGCCCGGTGCGCCCGCACCGCCTCGGCGATCTGCCGCCCCACCGTGTACACCGGGTTGAGCGAGGTCAGCGGGTCCTGGAAGACCATGGCGATGCGCTCCCCGCGCACCCGGCTCAGCTCCTCGTCGGGCAGGTGCAGCACTTCCCGGCCCACCACCCGCGCCGACCCCGTCACCTGGGCCCCGCGCGGCAGCAGCCCCATCACCGCCAGGGACGCCACCGACTTGCCCGACCCCGACTCGCCGACGATCCCCAGCGCCTCCCCGGGCCGCAGCCCGAGGGTCAGGCCCCGCACCGCCCGCACCCGCCCGTCCTCGGTCGGGAAGGACACGTGCAGGTCCTCGACCCGCAGGACGGCCTCCGCCTGCTCCGCCGCTCCGGCCACCGCTTCCTCCGCCCTCATCCGCGCACCATCGCCTGCCGGGGGTCCAGGGCGTCCCGCAGCCCGTCCCCGATGAAGTTGATGACCAGGGCGATCAGCACGATCGTCAGGCCCGGCGGGTAGAAGAGCCACGGCCGGGTGAACGCCGCCGTCTTGGCGTGCTGCACCATCAGCCCCAGACTGATGTCGGGCGCCTGGATGCCGAACCCGAGGAACGACATCGCCGCCTCCACCAGGATCGCGACCGCGATCAGCAGGGTGGCCGCCACGATGATCGGCCCGGCGGCATTCGGCAGCAGGTGGCGCAGGATGATCCGGGCGTGCGAGGCGCCCGCCGCCCGCGCCGCCTCCACGAACTCCTGCTCGCGCAGCGACAGCACCACCCCGCGCACCACCCGCGAGATCGGCGTCCAGGAGAACGCGGCGATCACCAGCGCCACCCCGTACCAGGTGGTGCCGCCGCGCACGTTCCCGCCGACCGCCGCCACGACCACCAGCAGCGGCACGATGAGCAGCACGTCGACCAGGCGCATCATCACCGCGTCGACCCACCCCCGGAAGTACCCGGCCACCGCGCCCCACACCGACCCCAGCACGGTGGCCAGCACCGTGACGGTGAAGGCGACCTTGAGCGTCTGCTGCATCCCGCGCATGAGCTGGCCCAGCACGTCGTTCCCGGCGCTGGTGGTGCCCAGCGGGTGCGCGGCGCTCGGCTCGGCGCTGCTCGGGATGTCCGAGGAGACGGTGTGGTCCCACTGCCACAGCAGCGGCCCGGCGAACGCGAAGGCGGCCAGCGCCGCCAGCACCGCCAGGCTCGCCACCGCCGGGCGGTGCCGGGCGAACCGCATCGCGATGGTGCGGAGCTGCCCGCGCGGCGCGGGCGCCGCGCCGCCCATCGTGCCGCCCGTCGCGCCGTCGGCACCGTTGCCGTCTCCCGTGTCCGTGACGCGCTCACTCATAGCGGATCCTCGGGTCCAGAACGCCGTAGAGCAGGTCGGCGGCGAGGTTGGCCAGCACCACCAGCGTCCCGGCCAGCATCAGCCAGCCCATGAGCACGTAGGCGTCGCTGGTGCGGATGGCCTCCACCAGCAGGGTGCCCAGCCCCCGCCATTGGAAGACGGTCTCGATGAGCACCGTCCCGGCGAGGATCTCGGCGATGGTCACCGCCGCCACGCTGGTGAGCGGGATGAGCGCGGTGCGCAGCGCGTGCCGCCGCATCACCGTGCGCCGCGGCAGGCCCTTGGCGTGCGCCAGGCGCACGTAGTCGCTGTTGAGCACCTCCAGCATGGCGGTGCGCTGGTAGCGGCTCCAGGCGGCGTACCCGGTGAGCATCAGCGCCAGCGTCGGCAGCACCAGGTGCCCTCCGGCGTCGGCGATCCGCTCCCACAGGCCCATACCGCGCGTGTCGGCCGCGCTGTCGCCGATCGTGTAGAACACGGTCGCGCCGAGCTGCCCGTTGGCCCACACCCCGGCCTCCTTGATCAGCGCGCCCAGCCAGAAGGTGGGCATGGCCAGCGCGAGGAAGCCGATGAAGGTCAGCGTGTAGTCCACCGCCGAGTACTGGCGCATGGCGCTGACCACGCCGGTGAACACCGCCAGCCCCAGCGCCAGCAGCACGGCCGCGGCCACCAGCCGCAGGGTGACGCCCATCCGGGCGGCGACCTCGGCGCCCACGTCGAAGGCGGGTCCGCGCACCGACGGCCCGAACTCGCCGCGCAGCAGGCCGATGTCGCCGTTGCCGCCGATCCCGGTCAGCCACAGCCAGTACCGCTCGTACACCGGCCGGTCCATGTACAGCCGCTCCCGCTCGGCCTCGATGACCTCCTCCGAGGGCGGCGGCTGCTGCACCAGCAGGTCGGCCAGGGGGTCGCCGGTGACGTCGATGAGCAGGAAGGACAGCAGGGAGGCGGCGAGCAGCACCGGCACGGTGACCAGCAGCCGCCGGATCACGAAGACGAGCATGGCTCAACCCCCGGCAGGCCGGCGTCAGTTCGCCGCCATGCCCCACTGGCCGATGTTGTAGGTGGCCCTCAGGCTGTGCTGGCGGTTGTCGCGGATGTTGGTGAACCCGTCGGTGACGAAGGAGTAGCGCGGCTCGTCGACCAACGGCAGCACGTAGGCCTCCTCCACCACCTGCCGCCCGGCCTCGTTGGCGGCCTCGGCGGCCTCGTCCAGCGTGGTGGCGGTGCCCATGCCCTCCAGCGCCTCGTCCACGTCCGCGGAGTCCAGCCCGCCGAAGTTGCTGCCCGAGGAGCTGTGCCACTGCTGGCCGGGGTTGATCACGAACCAGGGGCTGCCGCTCCAGCCGAACTGGACGATGTCGTAGTCCTGGTCGCCCAGCACCCCGCCCAGGTCGTCGATGGTCTCGATCTCGGTGGCCACACCGATCTCCTCCAGCTGGGACTGGACGATCTGCAGCGAGTCCTGGCGGATCTGGTCGGCGGTGGCGCGCAGCCGGAAGGGGCCCACCTGCTCCCCGTCGCGCTTGAGCGTGCCGCCGTCGATCTCGTACCCGGCCTCCTCCAGCATCCGGGTGGCCTCCTCGACGTCCCCGGTGCCCTGCGGGGAGTCGGCGAACAGGTCCTCGTGGTAGGGGCTGCCGGGGGCGAAGGTGTGGTTGGTCTTGCGCTGGACGTCGGGGAAGGCGGTGCCGTACCCGCGCTCGGCGATCTCCTGGGCGTCGATCGCGGTGAAGATCGCCCGCCGCAGCTCCACGTCCTCCAGCCACTCGTTCTCGGTGTTCAGGTCGATGTGCTCCCAGCCCGCGCCGGGCCCCACGTCGACCGACACCTCGGGCATGCCGCGCAACTGCTCGATCACGTCGTCGTTGATCTTGGCGGGGCTGCCGCCGTCGATCTCGCCGTTGGTCAGCGCCGGGACCCAGGTGTCCTCGGCGTCGTTGAACTGGATGACCACGGTGTCCAGGGTGGGCTGGACCTCGCCGTACCAGTTCTCGTTGGGCTCCAGGATGACCTGGGTCTCCAGGTCGCCCTCGACGATCCTGTAGGGGCCGCCGGAGTACTCGGGCACGGTCTCGTTCAGCCACTCGAAGTAGGCCCCGACATCCGCGGGCTCCTCCAGGTCGTAGCCCTGCTCCTCGGCCAGGTGGGCGGGCAGCAGGCCGCCCGCGATCTGGTGGGCGTCGAGGAAGCCCCGCCACTCGGGGTTGGACCGCCCCTCCTTGAGGGTGACGGTGACGGTCCTGCCGTCCTCGGAGGCCTCCATCTCCTCCACGTCGTCGTAGATGCCGGGCTGGCGGGAGCGGCAGCCCTCGCACCAGCCCTCCTCGTCGCTGGTGGACATCTTCACGGTGGCGATGAAGTCGTCGGCGCCGATGGGGGTGCCGTCGTCCCACACGGCCGTGTCGTTGAAGGTGAAGGAGAAGGAGAACGGGTCCTCGGAGACCAGCTCCGGCTCCTCGGCCAGCAGGTCCATGTTGAACTCGTAGGTCTGTCCGTCCGGCGACCACTGGCCGGTCTTGGGCAGGATCCCGGAGAGCATCTGCAGCGTGTACACGCTGCCACCCTCGGGGGAGACGGTCGTCCAGGCGCCGGGGAAGTCGCTGACCACCCAGGTGATCTCGCCGCCGTCCGCGCGCTCGCCGGAGTTGCAGGTGTTGGGCTCGGCCTCGCAGTCCTCCCAGACGCCTCCGGCCCCCGTCCCGCCGTCCCCGCCGCCGCCGGTGCACGCGGTCGCGGTGAGGGCGAGGGCGGCCAGGGCGGCCGCCGGTCCGGTGAGTCTCGAACTGTTGCGCACGGTCGCCATCCTTCTCCTCGCCGGTTGTGCACCCGGGGGCGGTGCGCCGGATCCGGGCGGGGCGGTCACCGACAGCACAACATCGGCGGCGGCGCGGATATAAGACCGTGGGTGCGATTTGTGACGAACCTGAAACCGCATTCTTCGTGAAATGTCCCGCCCGGGTCGTCGGAGGGGGAGACCGGGCGTTTCAGAAGGGGGAGGCGGTGCTGGTTCCCTATTTCGCGCCGGGGGCGGTGTTTGCGTCCGGCCGCCTTTTTCGGGGGAGTTCGGGGAATTCGGGGAAAGAGCGGCGAATGTGGCCGGTGGTGCTGCCGGGAAGGGCGGGCGGACGCGTGAATGAAGAACGGAGAAGGGGCGGGGGCGAATGCACCCGCCCCTTCTCCGCTTTCGGCCGTCCGGTTCAGCCGCGGCCGGGACGGCCGTGGCCGTTCCCCTGGCCCTTCCCGTGGCCGTTCCCGTGGCCGTTCCCGTTTCCGTTCCCATGGCCGTGGCCGGGCCCGCCGCCCTTGCCCGGCGTGCCGTACCAGCGCTTGTGCTCCCTGCGGTCCACCTTCGGGTCCCCGCTCAGCGGGCGGAACCGGATGACCTGCGGGTCGTGGTCGCTGACCTGGTCGTGGAACTCGGAGTTGAGCCGCACGATGTCCAGCCGCGCCCGGTCGGCGGCCGCGCCCGAGACCAGCATGTGGTCGAGCGCCTGGGAGTTGCCGTCGAAGACGTAGGTGTAGCGCTCCTCGGCGGGCAGGTCCTCCATGGGGTTGTGCAGGGCGCCGCCGTCGGTGAGCGTGTCCAGCGTCTCGGAGAACCAGAAGTCGTTCAGGTCGCCGACCACCAGCACGTTGGCGTCGGGGTCCGCCGCCTGCAGCTCGTCGACGAACGCGCGCACCAGTTCGGCCTGGGCGTGCCGCTGCACCTCGGAGGAGCGCTCCGGGGGCTGGGCGGTGCCGTGCAGCGCCTGGTCCCCGCCCTTGGAGGCGAAGTGGTTGGTCACCACGAACACGGGCCGCCCCTCGAAGGAGAACTCGCCCGCCAGCGGCTTGCGGCTGTTCTCCCAGGCGGCGTCCTTCGGGGCGATCCGGCCGGGCGAGACGCTCAGGTGCGCCCCGCCGCCCTCGCCGACCACCTCCACCGGCGTGGTGGCGTCACCGCCCGGACGGTCGGTGAAGGACACCCGCTCGGGGTCGAACAGCAGCGCGTTGCGGATGTTGCCGCCGGGACGGCCGCCGTCCTGTTTGTCCTCGGGGTCGATCAGCCGCCACTCGTAGGACGGCCCGCCCGCGGCCTCGACCGCCTCGGTCAGCAGTTCCAGGGTCCGGTCGGCCGACACGGTGCCGTCGTCCGCCGGGCCGCTGTCGTCCTGGACCTCCTCCACGGACACGATCGCCGGGGAGGCCAGCCCCTCGGCGATCCCCTCGCCCAGCCGGTCGAACGTGGCCCGGTCGTCCTCGGGGGACAGGTTCTCCACGTTGTAGGCGGCCGCCGACAGCTCCCAGTCCCCGGCCGGCTCGGCCGCGGTGCGCTCCAGGCCGTTGTCGACGTGCCCGCCCAGCTCGGTCGCCTTGAGCACGTAGCCGCCGAAGCGCGTGTAGTACAGCGGCCCCTGTGTCGGCCCGGCCAGCTCGTCGCCGGTGTCCACCTCGGGGAAGGGGCGCTCGGAGAACGGGATGAGCGACTCGACCTTCAGCCGCCCGGAGTTGGGGTCGTCGTAGCCGCTGTAGACGGTGCCGCCCCGGGGCGAGGCGTTCTGGTCGGGCTCGGTGGTCACCCACAGCCCGTTGTAGTCGTCGGTCGGGCCGACGGTGCGGGCGTCCTCCACCCGCACCACCATGTGCTCGCGCGACTCCCAGTAGTCCAGGGCGAACGCGCCGGGCTCCAGCTCGCGGCCGCTGATGTCGTCGCCCTCGGGGGCGTACGCGCCGGGCACCGTCCCCGGCTCCAGGCCGACCGGGCCCGGCACCCCGCCCCGGCCGGTCACCTCCCAGGAGGCGTCGGCGAGCTGGGTGACCGTCTGCAGCCCGTCGCCGGGGGAGTACTCCTGCACCCGGCCGCCGACGGCGACCGTGTCGCCCGGGGCGACGTCGGGCGTGGTGCGGCCGGTGAACACGAACAGGGCCTCGCTGGTGCGCGGGTCCCCGTCGCCCTCGGGGTCCTGGAACCAGAACCCGCGGGCCGACCCGAAGGCGTTCACGGCGGTGACGGTGCCGGTGACGCCCGCGACCTCGCGCCCGTCGAAGGGGGAGAGGCGGGTGGTGCCCTGGATCTCGTGGATGCGCGGCGCCGCGTCGGCCACGGCGGCGCCGCCGCCGGAGGCGGCGAGGGCTGCGGACAGCGCGACGGCCGCCAGGGGGCGGGCGCGCCGGGGGAGGGGGAGGCGGGGTGTGGGGGCCACTCCGATCGGCCTTTCCGGATCGCGGGAAGAGCGGGCGTCCGATCATGCCCGACCCGCGTTACGGCGCGGAAGCCCCCCGGTGAACGGCGCCCCCGGCGGCGGTCCCGGGAGGAACACCCCCCGCGGACCGCGCCGGCGGGGCCCGCCTCGCCAGGGTCGGCACGGGGGCGCGCCGGGATGCCGCACAGATCGCCGAACCGCTGCGCGCGGGCGCGCCCATGGTGCACCATGGGCTGCGTGGACGCCCGACACGTCGCGCTGCTGCGCGACCTCCTCGCCTCGACCCCGTGGGTGGAGCGCGCCGAGGACCTCGCGCGCGGACTGCGCCGCACCAGGACCCCCGGCGGCCTGATGCTGCTGGGCACCCCCGACGACGAGCCCTGGCACCTCGCCGCGCACCTCGACGACGAGGCGCGCTACGCCGACCTGCCGCAGCTCTCGCCGTCCCTCGTGCGGTGGGAGCCCCCGCCCGGAGCGCCCGCGCACCTGAGCATCGGCCTGGACCGGCTGGAGGACGCCCGGCGCGGGCACACCCTGTTCGTCGTCAACGACGCCCCCGAGGCGCCGGTGCCGCTGCTGGAGCGGGTGGACGACGCCCGCCGCTCCGGGGCCACCGTGCTCGCCCTCGACCAGGGCGACCCCGAGCTCGCCTCCATCGCGCACGAGGCGGTCAGCCTGCGGCCCTCGGGCGACCCGGTCACCTTCGAGGGCATGCAGCACCTGGTCTCCAGCGCCGCGGGGCAGGCCGAGGACCGGCGCAAGGGCGGCCTGCGCGACCGGCTCTCACGCTTCCTCGACCTGGTCAGTGGGCCCCGCCCGGCGGACTGACACCGCCCGTTGGCCCGCGCCCCTCCGGGGCCGGGCCTACCGGTCCTGCTCCCAGGGGTCGTCGGAGGCCTCCCAGGCCTCGTTGCGCTCGGCGACCGTGTGCAGCGCACCGGCGGCCGACGCCTCGTCGGCGTAGGGCCCGAGGCGGAACTTGTTCGGGCACCCCGCGCCCTTCTCCACCCGGTCGTGCTTCAGGCAGTACCACCAGCGCTGGTCCTCGGGCAGGTCCATCGGGTTGCCGGCCATCTCACTGCTCCCTCTGCCGTACGTCCCGTGCGCGCGCCCCGCCCTGCGGGGCCCGGGACCCCCGGGCGGCCGCACCGGGCGCGCACTCGCCTCCTACCCCCTGGCCGTGCGGTGCCACACACCGGCGCCGGTCACCGCCGCGCGAACCGCTCCGGGGGGCCGTCGCGGGTAGACTTCCCCGACATGACCACACCGCTTGTTCCCGGGCGAATCTCGCCGCAGCGCTCCGTCCCCTCCAGCATCGAGCGGCCGGAGTACGTCGGTCGGAAACGCCCGGTCGAAGGGGTGCTGGGGGACGTGCAGACCCCCGAGACCATCGAGGCTATGCGCGAGGCCGGGCGGATCGCCGCCCAGGCCCTGCAGGAGGTCGGCAAGCACATCGTCCCGGGCGTCACCACCGACGAGCTCGACCGGATCGGCCACGAGTTCCTCGTCGACCACGGGGCCTACCCCAGCACGCTCGGCTACAAGGGCTACCCCAAGTCGCTGTGCTCCTCGCTCAACGAGGTCATCTGCCACGGCATCCCGGACGACACCGTGGTCAAGGACGGCGACATCGTCAACATCGACATCACCGCCTACTACAAGGGCGTGCACGGCGACACCAACGCCACCTTCATCGCGGGCGAGGCCACCCAGGAGCACCGGCTGCTGGTCGAGCGCACCGAGGAGGCCACCCGGCGCGCCATCAAGGCCTGCCGCCCGGGCCGCCGGATCAATGTGATCGGGCGGGTCATCGAGTCCTACGCCAAGCGCTTCGGCTACGGCGTGGTGCGCGACTTCACCGGCCACGGTGTGGGCCCGGAGTTCCACTCCGGACTGGTCATCCCGCACTACGACGACCCGCGCGCCGACACCGTCATGGTCCCCGGCATGACCTTCACCATCGAGCCCATGATCACGCTGGGCACCATCGAGTACGACCTGTGGGACGACGGCTGGACCGCGGTGACCGCCGACCGCAAGTGGACCGCGCAGTTCGAGCACACCCTGGTGATCACCGACGACGGCGTCGAGATCCTCACCCGGGCCTGACCGGCCCGCCCACCGGGCGCCGCCCGCCCGCCGCGACCGCCCGCGGCGGGCCCGCCTCGGCGCCCGATAAGGCTTGGCAACCCCCGGCACCCCCGGGATAGGGTCGCCCCGTGAGGGTGCTGATCTCCGCCGACATGGAAGGCGCCACCGGCGTCACCTGGCCTGCCGACGTCGAACCCGGCACCGAGCAGTGGCAGCGCTGCCGGTCCATGTTCACCTCCGACGTGAACGCCGCCATCGCCGGGCTCCACGCCGGGGGCGCCACCGGGGTCCTGGTCAACGAGGCCCACTCCACCATGCGCAACCTGCTGCTGGAGCGCCTCGACGAGCGCGCGTCGATGCTCACCGGGCGGCACAAGGACCTGTCCATGGTCGAAGGGGTCCAGCGCGGTGACGTCGACGGCGTCGTCTTCCTCGGCTACCACTGCGGCGCCGGGGAGGAGGGCGTGCTCGCCCACACCTACCTGCCCAACTCCGTCACCGGGGTGTGGCTGGACGGGGAGACGGCGAGCGAGGGGCGGCTCAACGCCGCCGTGTGCGCCGAGTTCGGCGCCCCCGTCCTGCTCGTCACCGGCGACGACAAGACCTGCGAGGACGCGGCGCGCTACGCCCCCTCGGCCCGCACCGTCGCCGTCAAGGACCACGTGTCCCGGTACGCGGCCGTGTGCCGCCCGCCCGGCCGCACCCACGCCGCCATCGCCGAGGCCGCCCGGGACGCCATGGGCGCGGCCGGGCGCACCGAACCCCTCCGCCGCGCCGAGCCCTACCGCGTCGAGGTGGAGGTCGACGCCGAACACCTGGCCGGGGCCGCCGCCGTGGTCCCCGGCGTCGAGCGCGTCGGTGCCCGGCGCGTCCGGTACACCTCGCCCACCGCCTATGACATGATCCGCTGCTTCAAGGCGGTCACCACCCTCATCTCCAACGCGGTCGAGGACCGCTACGGGTGACCCGCTCCCAGGACGAAGCGACGATCGAGAAAAGGGCGCCCGTGCGCGAGGAAGACTTCTCGACCGCCGACGACGAGGTCGTGCGGTTCACCTCTGAACTCATCAGGATCGACACCACCAACCGCGGGGGAGGCGACGGCGACGAGCGGGAGGCCGCCGAGTTCGTCGCCGCCCTGCTGGACGGGGCCGGGCTGGAGCCGCGGCTGCTGGAGTCGGCGCCGCGCCGCTCCAACGTGGTCGCCCGCATCCCGGGCACCGACCCCGCCCTCCCCGGACTGCTCGTCCACGGCCACCTCGACGTGGTCCCCGCCGACCCGGCGGTGTGGCGCCTCCACCCCTTCTCCGGGGAGGTGCGCGACGGCATGGTGTGGGGGCGCGGCGCCATCGACATGAAGGACGCGGTCGCCATGGTCGCGGCCGTGGCCCGGCACTGGTCCCGCACCGGCCGCCGCCCCCGCCGCGACATCGTGCTCGCCTTCACCGCCGACGAGGAGGCCAGCGCCGCCTACGGCGCCGAGTGGCTGGTGCGCACGCACCCCGGGCTGTTCGAGGGGTGCACCGAGGCGGTCGGCGAGTCCGGCGGCCACACCGAGCACGTGCGCGCGCCGGACGGGCGGACGGTGCGGCTGTACCCGGTGGCCGCCGGGGAGCGCGGCACCGCCTGGCTGCGGCTGCGCGCCTCGGGCACGGCGGGCCACGGCTCGCGACCCAACACCGACAACGCGGTGCAGGCGCTCGCGGCCGCCGTCGCCCGCATCGGCGACCACCGCTGGCCCTACCGGCTCACCCCGCTCACCCGGGCCGCGATCACCGACATCGGCGCGGCGGTGGGCGTCAAGGTCGACCTGGACGCCCCCGGCTTCGACGCCGACCGCGACCTGCCCGCGCTGCTGGACCGCCTGGGCGACGCGGCGGGGATGGTGCGCGGCACGGTGCGCGAGAGCGCCAACCCGACCATGCTCGACGCCGGGTACAAGGTCAACGTCATCCCCGGCGACGCGGCGGCCGGGGTCGACGGGCGGGTCCTGCCCGGCGGGCGCGAGGCCTTCGAGGCCGCCCTGGACGCGCTCACCGGCCCCGGGGTGGACTGGGAGTACGAGCACAGCTCGCCCGCCCTGGAGTCCCCCGTCGAGGCGCCGCTCTTCGCCGCCATGCGCGCGGCGCTGCTGGCCCACGACCCCGAGGGGCACGTGGTGCCGGTGTGCATGGCCGGAGGGACCGACGCCAAGCAGTTCTCCGAACTCGGCATCGCCGGGTACGGGTTCACCCCGCTGCTGATGCCGCCGGGGCTGGACCGGGACGCGATGTTCCACGGCGTCGACGAGCGCGTACCGGTGGAGGCGCTCCGCTTCGGCGTGCGCGTCCTGGACCGCTTCCTGTCGGCGGCCGAGTAGCGACGACCAGAAAGGCACAGGTGACCATGCCCCGCCTCCCCTACGGTTCGTGGCCCTCACCGATCGGCGCGGACGCCGTCGCCCGGCACGACGGCTCCCCGGGCTGGCCCGCCGCGGTCGGAGAGGAGGTGTGGTGGACCGAGCCCCGCCCGGAGGAGGGCGGGCGCACGGCCCTGTGCCGCACCCGGCTGGACCGTCCCGAGGACGGGGTGGAGGAGGTGCTCGGCGCCCCGTGGAACGCCCGCACCCGGGTGCACGAGTACGGCGGGCGCCCCTACCTGCTGCTCGACCGCGCCGAGGCGGGCACCGCGGTGGTGTTCAGCGAGTACACCGACCAGCGGCTCTACCTGTCCTTCCCGAAGCAGGTGCAGCCGCCGTCGCCGCTCACCCCCGAGCCGGAGGTGCCCGGCGCGCTGCGCTACGCCGAGGCGGTCGAGGGGCCGCCCGGGCGGGACGAGGTGTGGTGCATCCGCGAGGAGCACACCGGGCCCGCCCCCACCGACGTGCGCCGGGCCCTGGTCGCCGTGCCCGTGGACGGGTCGGCCGCCGAGGACCCGTCGGCGGTGCGGGTGGTCGCCGAGGGCCGCCGCTTCCTGGCCTGCCCCCGCGTCTCGCCCGATGGGCGGCGCCTGTCCTGGATCGGGTGGGACCACCCGGACATGCCGTGGGACTCCACCTTCCTCACGGTCGCGGCGATCGGGCCGGACGGCACCGCCGCCGGGCAGCGCGACGTCGCCGGAGGGCCGGGGGAGTCGGTGGTGCAGGCCGAGTGGGGCGACGACGCCACCCTGTACTGCGTCTCGGACGCCTCGGGCTGGTGGAACCCCTACCAGATCACCATCGGCCCCGACGGCGGTGCGGCACGCGCCCCGGTCGCCCTGGCGCCCGCCCAGGAGGAGTACGGCGGGCCGCTGTGGAAACTCGGGCAGCGGTGGATCCTGCCGATGAACAACGGCCTGATCGCGGCCGTGCACGGAACCGGCTCCCTGCGGCTGTCGCTGCTGTGCCCGGACTCCGGGGCGCTCACCGACGTGGCCACCCCGCACACCGAGTGGGCGGGCATGCTGGTGGCGGCCGGGGCCGCGGGGGGCACGGCGGTCGGCGTGGCCGCCTCGCCCGACCTGTCCGCCCAGGTGGTGGCGGTGGTCGCCGCCGACCGTTCGTGGCGGTCGCTGAGCCGCCGCGCCGGGGACGAGCCGGAGGTGCACCACGGGTACGCCCCGCGGGCCGAGCGCCGGGTGTTCACCGGCCCCGGCGGCCGCGAGGTGCACGCGATCGTCCACCCGCCGCACAACCCCCGCGCCGAAGGCCCCGAGGGGGAGCCGCCGCCGTATGCGGTGTGGGCGCACGGTGGGCCCACCGGCCGGTCCACCACCGCCCAGGACGCCGAGGTCGCCTACTTCACCTCACGCGGCATCGGGGTGGTGCAGGTCGACTACGGGGGCTCCACCGGGTACGGGCGCGCCTACCGGGAGCGGCTGCGCGGGCAGTGGGGCGTGGTGGACGTGGAGGACTGCGCCGCCGTGGCCCGCGCGCTGGCCGCCGAGGGCAGCGCCGACGCGGACCGGCTGGCGATCCGCGGGGGCAGCGCGGGCGGGTGGACCGCGGCGGCGGCACTGGCCGCCGAGGACGTGTTCGCCTGCGGGGTGGTCCAGTACCCCATCGTGGACCTGGCGGGTTGGCGCACCGGGGAGACGCACGACTTCGAGTCCCAGTACCTGGAGAGCCTGGTGGGCCCCTGGCCGCAGGAGCGGGAGCGCTACGAGGAGCGGTCGCCGGTCAACCGCGCCGACGCCATCACCGCCCCGTTCGTGCTCATGCAGGGCGACGAGGACGAGATCTGCCCTCCGGCGCAGGCGCGGCGGCTGCTGGAGCGGGTGAAGGGGCGCGGCGTACCGCACGCCTACATGGAGTTCGCCGGGGAGCAGCACGGGTTCCGCAGGGCGGAGTCCATCCAGGCCGCCCTGGAGGCGGAGCTGTCGCTGTACGCGCAGGTGTTCGGGTTCGATACCGACGCCCCGGCGCTGGAGCTGCGGTCGTGAGCGCGCGGCGCCCGCCGCGGCTGCGCGCGGGGGACACGGTGGCGCTGGTGGCGCCGTGCAGCCCCACCCCGGAGGAGGAGCTGGCGGCGGCGCTGCCGGTGATCGAGGCGTGGGGCGCGCGGCCGCAGGTGCGCCCGCACACGCGCGACCGGCACCCGGTGCTGGGCTACCTGGCGGGGACCGACGCCGACCGCGCGGCTGACCTGCAGGAGGCGCTGCTGGCGCCGGACGTGGCCGCGGTGGTGTGCGTGCGCGGCGGCGACGGGGCGCACCGCACGCTCGACCTGCTCGACTACGGGGCCCTGCGCGGGGCGCCGCCCAAGGCGTTCGTGGGGTTCAGCGACGTGACCGCGCTGCACGCGGCGTTCGCCGAAGAACTGGACCTGGTGACGTTCCACGGGCCGGGCGCCGGGTACTTCGGCAGGGACCCGGCGGCGGCGGAGGAGCTGCGGACGACCCTGTTCGAGCCGGAGTCGCGGGTGCGGATCGCCCCGCCCGGGGCGCGGCCGCTGATCGGCGGGACGGCGCGGGGGCGGCTGATGGGGGGCAACCTGAGCATCCTGGCCGACAGCCTGGCCACACCGCACTTCCGGGCCTCGGCCGAGGGGGGCCTGCTGCTGTTGGAGGACGTCGGGGAGGACGTGTCCCGGCTGGACCGGATGCTCACCCAGCTGTTGCGGAGCGGGTGGATGAACGGGGCGGCGGGGGTCCTGCTGGGGTCGTGGGGCAAGTGCACGCCGGACGAGGAGACGATCCGGGCGATGATGCGGGAGCGGCTGGCCCCGCTGGGGGTCCCGGTGGCCGACGGCTTCGGTTTCGGCCACATCCCGGCCCAGACGACGGTCCCGCTGGGCATGACCGCCACCCTGGACGCGGACGCGGGCACACTGGTCCTGGACGAGCCCGCCCTCGTGTAGCCGCGTCAGGCGTGGTTCGAGGCGTTTCCATAGGCGTGGTTCTCCGGGGTGCGGTTCGGCAGGCATCCCCACCGCCCGCCGCGTGGGTCATCGCAGTCGGGCGGGCCCACCCCGCCCCTCGGTTTCAGGTCTGCTGCAGGTGCGGCCATGGGGTTGGGTCCCTCGGTGTCCGGCCATCCGTCACCCACTCGGCGCCGATGGCGATGACCGGGCGACGATGCAGGTCGGCGCCTCTTCCGGCAGCGCTGTCGAGCGGAGGGCGTGTGCGCGGTCGCCGTGGACGGCGGCGACGGCACGGGGCAGTGCTCCTTGGCGCAGCGTTGTCGGCCGTGCGGCGTGTGCGTGGTCACCGTGTTGGGCGGCGACGGGGTGAGCGGGGCGGTTCCCCGGCCCTGCCTGCCGGGTGCCGCGCTCCTCGTGGTCCAGGAGGCGGCGCGGCC
>NZ_ANBH01000026.1 GCF_000341185.1 Nocardiopsis chromatogenes YIM 90109 | reverse complement strand
GCGTTGATCTCGGGGATGTCGGCCCTACCGGCGATGATCTCGGGGATGTCGGCCTTAAGAGGAGCCGTTCAAGGCCGAAATCCCCGAGATCATCGGCACGTGGCCGCAGGGTGGGATCGGCGTAGCGCCATGCGGGACGGCTTCATCGAAGTGCGCCCGGTGTGCCCGGTATGCGGGCCCCCTTTTCGATGATCTCGACGAGGATGCTGTCATTCCGGCGGTTGTGGCAGCACCCTTGTCGAGATCATCGCGGAGGAGCTCGCATACCGGGCATAGCGGGCACCGGACGGGGGCTCCGGTGATCCCGGGTGGTGGGATCGACACCCGGCCGCCCTGGAAGCGGCGGTTCCGCGACACAGGACGCCCCCCCGGGGGTGACCCCGCAGACGGCGAGAGCGTCCCGCATGGTGAGACGCAGGGGTCGGGGTGCGCCCCCTCCGACACACGGCCACGCCCCCGCCGGGCCCGCTCCGCCTCCACTGGGACCGTGACCTGGGTGAACACTCCGCGTTACGTCCGGGAGGGGTCGGGGTGCGCGCTCTTCGACGCCCTCGGAGGTCCCGGGCCTGCGGTGGCGGCGATTCCAGAACACGTTCTGGGAACGGTTTGCCCGGTTCGTGCCCGACTGGGTTGTGCCGGTCGGGTGCGGGGGGCGCCCCTGCGGTCGTCCGGGCGCCTCCGTCGGGCGCCCGGGGCCCGCGCGGGGCCCGTTATCGGCTACGCGAAGTGAGGACGGGCCCGCCAATCGGGCCGGGTGTGCCGTTTGTGGGCCTTCTGGGGGCAGAACCTGTTCTGGAATCGCGATGAGCGCACGCCCGCACCTCCCGCCGGGGCGCCCTGAGGGCGAACAGGCTGCGAGGGGGCTCGGTGCCCCGGGAACCGGGCAAACCGGATACCGGAGAGGGTGGCGGCCGGGCCGGAACCCGCCTTTTCAGGCGCCGCACACGATCTGGGGCATTTGGCGCTGTGAAAATGGCGCCTGGAGGGTGATCGGGTGGCGGTCTCACCGCACAGGACGGCAAACCCCTCTCCTTATGTCTGGAATGCCCGGTGTGCGGCCCTTGGCTCGCCGCCCGGCTGGGGTCCGTGAGCGGGGTACCTGCTCAGCCGCCCTGCTCACCCGGACCGCGAGGAACCCGCCGCCCGGCAGGCAGCGCCGGGGAACCGCCCCGCTCTTGCCGTCGCCGCCGTCCACGGCGACCATCCGCGCGCCCGACGGCCGACAGCGCTGCCGTGCGGACCGCCGCCGCTCCTCATCGCTACCCATCGCGGGGGCGCCGACGGACGACGACCGCGCCGCGCCCGATGCCCGGCGCCGCCGTTGCGGGGCCTACCCCTGACCCCCATCGGTCGGTGTCGAAGGGGCCGGGCTCCGACTTTGGTATTGACCCGATTCCGAACCTCCGGCCGATGTCCTCTCACCTTCGCGCGCGCATACTCGAAGTACATGATCGGGCCGCGACGGGGAGGGAGCTCGATGATGACCGCGATTCACATGCACAGAGCGCCGGTGGGCGCCGTCCGGGCGGTCGGCGGAGGGGCCCAGCGGGTCGCCAGGGCGCGCTCGGTCCTGGCCGGGCTCTTCTGGTCCCTCGTCGACGCCGAGCGGGTGCTCCCCGAGGCCGACCCGGCCGAGGTCCGGTGGCGCCTCATCGAGCTGGGGCTGCTCGACCCCTGCGCCCCGCCCGGGGCCCGTCCCGCCGCGCTCGCGCGCTTCCAGGAGGCCGTCGGGCTGCCCGGAACCGGCCGCGCCGACGGGCGCACCGTCTCCCTCCTGGCGGCCGCCGCCGCGCACCGGAGGGAGATGCGCGAACTCGGCCTGGACGGGGTCGAGCCGCACGCCTTCGCCGCGTGAGGGCGTGTCCCCGCCAGGGGCGCACGGTCCCGGGGGTGCGATGATTCCTGCCATGGCTGATCAGACATCCCCACACGACATCCCCGACGTCTCGGGCCTGGTCGTCGCGGTCCTCGGCGGGACCGGCGACCAGGGCCGCGGGCTGGCCCGGCGGCTGGCCCTGGCCGGGACCGAGGTCGTCATCGGCTCGCGCAGCGCCGAGCGGGCGCAGGGCGCCGCCGACGGCCTCGGCGCCGACCTGCCGGTGCGCGGCCTGGGCAACGCCGCCGCCGCGGCCGCGGCCGACGTCGTCATCGTCGCGGTGCCCTGGGAGGGCCACCGCGAGCTGCTGGCCTCCCTGGAAGAGGAGCTGGCCGACAAGATCGTCGTCGACTGCGTCAACCCGCTCGGGTTCGACAAGAAGGGGCCCTACGCCCTCCCGGTGCCCGAGGGCAGCGCCGCGCAGCAGGCCGAGGCGGTCCTGCCGCGCAGCCGGGTGACGGCCGCCTTCCACCACGTCTCCGCCGTGCTGCTGCTGGACCCCGGGGTCGAAGAGGTCGACCTGGACGTGCTGGTCCTGGGCGACGACCGGGAGGCCACCGACACCGTCCGCGCCCTGGCCGGGCTCATCCCGGGGGTGCGCGGGATCTACGGCGGGCGGCTGCGCAACGCCCACCAGGTGGAGGCCTTCACCGCCAACCTGATCGCGATGAACCGCCGCTACAAGGCCCACGCCGGTCTGCGCATCACCGACGTGTGAGGGGCCGCCGGGCCGGAGGATGCGCTGCCGCATCCGGCCCGGCGGGGTAGAGTCCCGTCCATGGGGGCACCCGAAAGCCAAGGACGCTACGGAAAGAACCGGTACGTCCAATGCGACAAGTGCTGGACGGTCATCGACCGGGAGAAGTACACCTACCGGAGGTTCTGGATGGCTTGCCCCCGCTGCCGATCCATGATCGGCCTGCCCGACCGCGACCTCATCGGGAGTCGAGGCGACCGCATCGACCAGGAGAACTGCCGCCACTGCGGCACCATGAAGGAGATCGGCCAGACGTGCCCCGGCTGCGGTAAGAGATAGCCGCCGCTCCCAGGCGGCGCTCCCCGCGCGCCGCCCCGAGTCCCGCCCGGCCCTGAGGGGCGGGCGGGACTATAGGATCCCGGCATGCCGTTCTATGTCCACGGTCGCGACAGGCCAGGCGCCCTCGACGGCCTCCTGCGCCTGGCCGAGGACCACTGGTCCTACATGGACCGCTTCGCCGACCGTCTCCTCCTGCGTGGGCCCACCCTGTCCGACGACGGTGAGGAGCACACCGGCAGCGTGCACATCGTCGACCTGGCCGACCGGGAGCAGGCGGAGCGGTTCGCCGCCGAGGAGCCGTACGGCCGGGCCGGTCTCTACTCGCGCATCACGGTGGACCCCGTAGAGATCCTGCTCGACCGGGGACCTGTCAGCGGCCCGGAGGCCCCGCACTCCCTGGTGACCGGCGCGTGGACGGCGGCGCCGCGAGGCCCTGTCGGAGCCCGCCCGCCGGAGGCCGACGACCGGGTCGGGTTCGCCGCCGTGCTCATCGACGACTCCGCGCACACCACGGGCATCGTCGCCGCCGTCCGGGCGTACCCGGAGGAGGCGGTGGCCCTCGTCCGCCCGCTCGCCGACCACCTCTCGGGCGGTGGCGCCGACATCACGGCCCAGCACTGGCGCCGGGGCGGCCGTCCCTCGTAGGCGGCCGATGACCGCTCGGCCGGGCGGCGCCCTACGCCGTGTCCGCATCCGGTCCGGCCGGTCTCCCCTCGCCGATCCACCCCCGCCTTCCGTCCGTGCGGCGAGGAGGGGCTGCGGTGTCCGGCTCGGCCACCGGCCGCCTTGTGCGGGGGACGCTGTGCCGCCGTCGTCGCCTCCAGCGGTCACGTACGCTCCGGGCTGGTCTGCTGCGCTGGGGCGGAGCGCGCCGACGTCCTCCCATCACCGCTGTCTCGGCGGCCCCGGGGCACGTCGCCGATCGCCCTGGGTCTCCGTCCGTATGCCCTCCGTGCGGGGGCCGTTCGCCCCTTGCGGTGCGAATTTCCACGCTGGTCGAAGTTCTTTGCCGTGGCGGGCCGCGTACCTCTAGCTTGGGGGCGCTCTGGTGAACCGATTCATTCGGTTGATGAAAGGGATCCCCTCATGCGCATGCCGCGTATTTCCCGCTGGGCTCTCGCCGTCGCCGCCCCGGCCATGGCCCTGAGCCTGATCTCCGCCCCCGCTGCCGCCGCCGAAGAGGCGCCGGAAGCCCAGCTCGTGGACATCACCCCGATGGTGATGGCCGCCCTCGACGAGGAGGGCGGCGCCACGGTGGATGCCTCGCCCGTCGCCGCTGCCGCCGACCTGTACGAGGCCAGCCCCAGGAATGCCTTCAACGTTTCCACGGCGAAGCAGGCGAGGATCAGCGGCGGCATCACCCTGCAGGTGCGCCGGGGGCTGGTCACCCGGAGCGCCTCGAACGACGTCCCCATCGCCTGGGCCCGGGTGGTCGGTGCCGACAGCGGTGACTCCCTCGCCGTCATCGTCCGCAACGGGTCGGGCGGCCGGGTCGCCAACGACGGGACCAGGTCCGACGGGACGACGACCTACACCAACGGTTTCCAGATCAGGAGCGGATACAAGTACACGGCCTGCCTCAGCGACACCGCGGTGGGCTGCGACCACACGGTCTCCAAGACCATGTAGCCGCTGAGGGTCCGTCCCCCTGAGCGGGCAGGAACCGTGGCCGGGGTGCCCTCGGGGCACCCCGGCCACGGCATGGGGCCCATCCCCGCCGTAGCGGTGTCCGGTACGGACTCCTACCGTGCGGGGGGCGGTATTCCCGTCCCCGGCCACGATCAGCGCGTCCGGTCCTGCGGCGGCCATTCCCATTTCGAGCTGCGCATTTCCATGCTGCTCGAAGTTCTTTGCATCGACGGACCACGTGTGCCTACCTTTGGGGCTCTCTCATGAACCGATTCATTCGGTCATTGAAAGGGGTCCCCCATGCGCATGCCGCGAATTTCCCGCTGGGGCGTCGCCGTCGCTGCCCCCGCCATGGTCCTGAGTCTGCTCTCCGCCCCCGCCGCCGCTGCTGAAGAGGCACCGGAGGCCCAGCTCGTGGACGTCACCCCGATGGTGATGGCCGCGCTCGATGAGGATGAGGAGGGCGGGGCCGCGGTGGACGTCGCGCCCGCCGCCCTGTTCAGCGCCAACCCGCAGAATGCCTTCAACGTTTCAACAGCGGCGGAGTCGACCTCCAATGGCACCTCCCTGCAGGTGCGCCGGGGGCTGATCAGCCGGAGCGCCTCGGAAGACGTCCCCATCGCCTGGGGGCGCGTGACCGGAGGGGGGAACGGCTACTACCTCAACTTCTTCGTCTACGACGGGTCGGGCTCCCGGGTCGCGGCCGTTGAGCGCCGCGTCCACAGGACCACCTACACGTGGGGCTTCGAAATCCGGAGCGGCTACCGTTACCTGGCCTGTCTGGGCGACCGGTTGGACTGCGACTGGGTGGTGTACAAGGACATGTAGGTGCTGAGGGTCCGCCCCTCTGAGCACGCGCGAACCGTGGCCGGGGTGCCCCACGGGCACCCCGGCCACGGTGTGTTCACGGTGGCGGACCGGGCCGGACCTCACCGCCCCGCCCGCGCGCTCCTCGCCTCCTCCACCAGCCACCGGAACAGGGACGGGTCGTCGCCCATCTCCGGGTGCCACTGCACGCCCAGCGCCCGCGGCTCGTCGGG
>NZ_ANBH01000025.1 GCF_000341185.1 Nocardiopsis chromatogenes YIM 90109 | reverse complement strand
GAACTCGACCGCCTCGACGATCCCGTCCTCCGCCCAGGCCGTGGCCACCAGCCCTTCGCCCAGGGTGGCGAGGCCCTGGTGGTGGTAGGTCGGCACCTCCAGCTCCGTGCGGCCCAGCACCTGTGCCGTCCGGCTGCCCGGTGCCACCCGCACCGGGTGCGGGTCGAACACCGCCGTGCGCCTCCGGTGGCCGTTCCCGCCCACGACCTCGGGCAGGTGCTGGTGCAGGGTCCCGCCACGGGCCACGTTCATCACCTGCAGCCCCCGGCATACGCCCAGCACCGGCAGACCGCGCCCCAGCGCCTCCTCCAGCAGGGCGAACTCGGAGGCGTCCCGCCCGGGGTCCACCCCCGCCGTGGCGGCGTCCGGCGCGGCCCCGTACCGTGCGGGGGCGATGTCCCCGCCCCCGGCCAGGATCAGCGCGTCCAGCCCGGCGGCGGCGTGCCCGTCCTCGGCGACCGGGGGAAGCAGCACCGGCATGCCGCCCGCACGCGCCACGGCCTCGACGTACGCCCAGGGCAGGAGCGCCGCGCGCATGTCCCACGCCTCGCCCCACCGGGCCCGCTCCGCGTAGGCGGTGATCCCGATGATGGGCGCGGCGCCCGCGCCCGCGGATGCCCCGCTCACAGCGGCGTCACGTACGCGCTGGAGATGCCCCCGTCCACCAGGAAGTTGCTGGCGGTGATGAACGAGGCGTCGTCACTGGCCAGGAACGCCACGGCGGCCGCGATCTCCTCCGGCTCGGCGAACCGGCCGAAGGGCACGTGCACCAGGCGCCGCTGAGCACGCTCGGGGTCCTTGGCGAACAGCTCCTTGAGCAGCGGGGTGTTCACCGGTCCGGGGGACAGGGCGTTGACCCGGATGCCCTCGCGTGCGAACTGCACCCCCAGCTCCCTGCTGAGCGCCAGCACCCCGCCCTTGCTCGCCGTGTAGGAGATCTGCGAGGTCGCCGCCCCCATCGTCGCCACGAACGAGGCCGTGTTCACGATCGAGCCCCGCCCCTGCTCGCGCATGTACGGCAGGGCGTGCTTGCAGCACAGGTACACCGAGGTCAGGTTGACCTCCTGCACCTTGCGCCACGCCTCCAGCCCCGTGTCCAGGATGGAGTCGTCCTCCGGCGGGGAGATGCCCGCGTTGTTGAAGGCCACGTCGACCGACCCGTAGGCCTGCCTCGCCTCGGCGAAGGCGGCCGCCACCTGGTCCGAGTCGGTCACGTCGGCCGCCACGTACCGGCCGCCGGCCTCCTTGGCCGCCGCCTCGCCCGCGTCGCGGTCCAGGTCGACCACGACCACGTTCGCGCCCTCGTCGGCCAGCCGCAGCGCCGACGCCTTCCCGATCCCGCTGCCGCCGCCGGTGATCACGGCGGTGCGCCCCTCGAAACGCCGCATGTCGCTCCTCATCGCTCGTCGATCTCGGGGGAGTCGGCCCTATACCGGCCGGTACAAGGCCGACTTCCCCGAGATCGGCATGGGTCCTGCGCGGGTGGTCAGCCCGCCGTGTCGTCCGACAGGAAGACCGTCTTGGTGTCGGTGAACGCCTCCAGCGCGTCCGGGCCCAGCTCGCGCCCCAGCCCCGACTGCTTGAACCCCCCGAACGGGGTGCCGTACCGCACCGCCGAGTGCGAGTTCACCGACAGGTTGCCCGCGGTCACCCCGCGCGCGACCCGCAGCGCCCGCCCCACGTCCCGCGTCCACACCGACCCGGCCAGCCCGAAGTCGGTCGCGTCGGCGATGCGCACCGCCTCCGCCTCGTCCTCGAACGGCACCGCGCACACCACCGGCCCGAAGATCTCGTCGGTGAACGCCGGGTCGTCGTGGCCGCCCGGGGTGAGCACCGTCGGCGGGAACCAGAACCCCGCCCCCTCGGGCGCCGACCCCCGGAAGGCCACCGGCGCTCCCTCGGGCACGTAGGAGGCGACCTTGGCGCGGTGCGCCGCCGACACGAGCGGCCCCATCTCGGTGCCGTCCTCGCGCGGGTCGCCCACGGCCACGCCCTTGACCGCCGGTTCCAGCAGCTCCATGAACCGGTCGAACACCGAGCGCTGCACCAGCAGGCGCGAGCGCGCGCAGCAGTCCTGCCCGGCGTTGTCGAACACCCCGTAGGGCGCGGTGGCCGCCGCCTTCTCCAGGTCGGCGTCGGCGAAGACGATGTTGGCGCTCTTGCCGCCCAGCTCCAGCGTCACCCGTTTGAGGCCGTCGGCGGCCAGCGCCATGATGCGCTTGCCCACCCGGGTGGACCCGGTGAAGGCCACCTTGTCCACGCCCGGGTGGCGGACCAGGCGTTCACCCGCCTCGGGGCCGGTGCCCGGAAGCACCTGGAGCACCCCTTCGGGGATGCCCGCCTCCAGGGCCAGCTCACCGAGCCGTACGGCGGTCAGCGGGGTCAGCTCCGACGGCTTGACCACGACCGCGTTGCCCGCCGCCAGCGCGGGCGCCATGCCCCACGACATGATCGGCATGGGGAAGTTCCACGGCACGATGACCGCCGCCACCCCCAGCGGCTCGGCGAAGGTGAGGCTCCAGCCCCCGGCGACCGGGATCTGCCGCCCCGCCGCGCGCTCGGGCGCGCCCGCGTAGTACAGCAGCACGTCGCGCACCATCGCGGCCTCGCCGCGCGCCTGGCCGATCGGGTGCCCGGCGTTGCGCACCTCCAGCCACGCCAGCTCCTCGATGTGCGCGTCGACCTTCTCGGCGAACGCGCGCAGCAGCCGCGCCCTGTCGCCCGGGGCCACCGCCCGCCAGGCGGGCCAGGCCGCGCGGGCGCGCGCCACGGCGGCGTCGGCCTCTTCGGCCGAGGCGAGCGGCACCGTGCCGATGACCTCCTCGGTCGCCGGATTCACCAGTTCCTGCAGGGTCGGCGCTTCGGACGCCCCCATCGGTGGTCCCTCCTCTCGGTCACAGCGCCTGCTCACAGGCGCTCGAAGCCCCGGTACAGCTCCCAGTCGGTCACCGCGGCGTCGTAGGCCGCCAGCTCCACCCGGGCGTAGTTGGCGTAGTGCTCGACCACCTCGTCGCCGAAGGCGGCCCGCGCCAGGTCGCTCTTCTCCCACAGCTCCAGCGCCTCGCGCATGGTGGCCGGTACCGACGGGGCGTCGCCCGTGTAGGCGTTCCCGGCGCACGCCGGGCCCGGCTCCAGCTCGCGGTCGATCCCGTCCAGGCCCCCGGCGATCAGTGCCGCCACCGCCAGGTAGGGGTTGACGTCGCCGCCGGGCACGCGGTTCTCCACGCGCAGGCTCGGGCCGCCGCCGACCAGGCGCAGCGCGCACGTGCGGTTGTCGACGCCCCAGGCGACCGACGTCGGTGCGAAGCTGCCCGGCACGTACCGCTTGTAGGAGTTGATGTTGGGCGCCAGCAGCAGGGTGAGTTCCCGCAGCGAGGCGAGCTGCCCGGCGAGGAAGTGCCGCCCGAGGGCCGACAGCCCGTCGGGCGCGCCCCCGTCGGCGAGCACCGGGGAGCCGTCCTCGCCGCGCAGCGAGATGTGCACGTGGCAGGAGTTGCCCTCGCGCTCGTTGGGCTTGGCCATGAACGTGATGGACATGCCCTCCTGGTCGGCGATCTCCTTGGAGCCGTTCTTGTAGATCGCGTGCTGGTCGCAGGTGGTCACGGCCTCGTCGAAGCGGAACGCGATCTCGTGCTGGCCCAGGTTGCACTCGCCCTTGGCCGACTCCACGTACAGCCCGGCCCCGGCCATGCCGTTGCGGATGCGGCGCAGCAGCGGCTCCACCCGGGCGCCGCCCAGCACCGAGTAGTCGACGTTGTAGCGGTTGGCCGGGGTCAGCTCCCGGTAGCCGCGCTGCCAGGCCTGCTCGTAGGAGTCGCGGTAGACGACGAACTCCAGCTCGGTGCCGACCATCGCCGTCCAGCCGCGCTCGGCCAGCCGGGCCGTCTGGGCCTTGAGGATCTGGCGCGGGGAGGGGGCGGCGTCGGCGCCGTCCAGCCGCAGCACGTCGGCGGTGACCATGGCCTGGCCGTCCTGCCAGGGGGTGCGGCGCAGGGTGGCGGGGTCGGGCCGCAGGACGATGTCGCCGTAGCCGGTGTCCCAGGAGGACATGGCGTAGCCGCCGACGGTGTTCATCTCCACGTCGACGGCGAGCAGGTAGTCGCAGGCCTCGGTGCCGTGGGCGAGCACCTCTTCGAGGAAGAAGCGGCCGGAGACCCGCTTGCCCTGCAGCCGGCCTTGCATGTCGGTGAAGGCCACCAGCACCGTGTCGACGGCGCCGGACTCCACGTCGGTGCGGAGCCGGTCCACGGTCAGCGGGGGTCCGCCGCGGTTCGTACTCACCCTCGGCCTCCTTAAGGTTCAGAGCCAGACCTTTTATGGAGGAAAGCAGCGGCCGCATCCCCGTGTCAATCCCTCCGCGGCGGCGAAACCGCTCCGAAATACCGGTGAAACGGCAGGTCCGCGCCGAGGGGGCGGAGAGGGGAGCCCCCCTTGACAGGGCGGTTCGGCGGCGCGCATCATCACCGACCATCACCTAAAGGACCGGCGGCATACCTTTTCTGTCCGGCGGTGCTCCGTGTGGCGCACCGCCGCCCCGTCCTTCGCCCCCGACCCACCGACCCCTGCCCAGCACGCCCCCGAGGGGAGCACCGTGGCCCGAGAACACGGCACCGACACCGACGGACACGTCCAAGGCGCCGACTACGTCCGCGCCGGAACCGACTACCTCCAGCGCCGCACCCTGCGCCGCGGCGCAGCCGGATGGCTGCTGCTCGCCGGCCTCGGCGTCTCCTACGTCATCTCCGGCGACTTCGCCGGGTGGAACTACGGCATCGCCGAAGGGGGATGGGGCGGCCTGCTCATCGCCACCGTCCTCATGGGCACCATGTACCTGTTCATGGTGCTGGGACTGGCGGAGATGGCCTCCGCGCTGCCCGCCACCGGGGCGGGCTACGGGTTCGCCCGCCGCGCGCTGGGACCGCTGGGCGGCTTCGCCACCGGAACGGCGATCCTCATCGAGTACGCCATCGCCCCCGCCGCCATCGCCGTGTTCATCGGCGGCTACGTCGAGGCGCTCGGGCTGTTCGGCATCACCAACGCCTGGCCCGTCTACCTGGCCTGCTACGCCCTGTTCGTCGGCATCCACCTGTGGGGCGTCGGCGAGGCGCTGCGCGTCATGTTCGCCATCACGGCCGTGGCCCTCGTGGCGCTCGTCGTCTTCGCCGTCGGGATGGTCCCCGAGTTCGACCCTGGCAACCTCGTCGACATCGCCCCGACCGGCGCCGCGGGCGCCAGCGCCTTCCTGCCCTACGGGTACGCGGGAATCCTGGGGGCGTTCGTGTTCGGCATCTGGTTCTTCCTCGCCATCGAGGGCGTGCCCCTGGCAGCCGAGGAGGCGCGGGACCCCAAGCGCGACATGCCCCGCGGCATCATCGCGGGCATGGCGGTGCTGCTGGTGACCGGCTTCGCCATGCTGCTGCTGGCTCCCGGCGGCGCCGGGGCGAGCGCGCTGGCCGACTCCGACAACCCGCTCCCGCACGCCCTGCGGGAGGCCTACGGCGGGTCGACCCTGCTGGCCGACGTCGTCAACTACGTCGGCCTGGCCGGACTGGTGGCCAGCTTCTTCTCCATCATCTACGCCTACTCGCGCCAGCTCTTCGCGCTCTCGCGCGCGGGCTACCTGCCCACGTGGCTGTCGGTCACCGGGCGCCGCAAGACCCCCTACATGGCGCTCATCGTGCCCGGAACGATCGGCTTCCTGCTGGCGGCCGGGGTGGGCGACGGCGACCGGCTGATCAACATCGCGGTGTTCGGGGCGACCGCCTCCTACGCGCTGATGATGGTCTCCCACATCGTGCTGCGGCGGCGCGAGCCCGGCCTGGAGCGGCCCTACCGCACCCCCGGAGGCACGGTGACCACCGGCATCGCCCTGGTGCTGGCGCTGTGCGCGGTGGTGGCCACCTTCCTGGTGGACGTGGTGGGCGCGGCCGTGGCGGCGGCGATCTTCGCGGTGTTCCTGGCGTACTTCTGGTTCTACTCGCGCCACCGGCTGGTGGCCGACGCCCCGGAGGAGGAGTTCGCCCTGGTGGAGAAGGCCGAGTCGGAGCTCAACTGACCTCCGTCGGGTGGGCTCGGCGGGGCCCGGTGCCGGATCGGGGGGGCGGCGCCGGGCCCGGTCACGCGGGGCCGCCGACCGGGAACGACCGGCCGAGCGCGGGAGGCGGGCCGCCCGCCGCCGCACGGCCGCCGAAGGAGGCACGCGGCGGCGGGTGCGGGCCGGGGAGCGGGGGCCGATCCGGGCACCGGATGCCCCTTCCTCCACCCGTGCCTCCGGCCGTGTATCCGGCGGCGGCACGGGCCCGCCGTGAGGTGCGCTCACGCCAGGAACGCCCGCAGCAGCGCCTCCGTCCCCTCCAAGTGCTCCCCGACCGCGCGGCGCGCGTCCTCAGGGCGCCTGCCGCGCACGGCCTCCACGATCGCCCGGTGCTGGGCGCTGCTGTGCTCCAGGTTGCGCGCCAGGATCGGCATCGCGTTGAGCAGGTCGTTGATGCGCATCCGCGTCTCGGCCAGCGCCCCGGTCAGCGACGGCGACCCGGTCAGCTCGGCCAGCGTGTGGTGGAAGACCGTGTCGCACCGCCGGTAGTCCTCGATCGGGGCCGCGTCCACCGCCTCCAGCCGCTCGGCCAGCAGCCGGTCGCCGTCGGGGTCGAGCCCCTGCTCGGCCAGCCGCACCGCCGCCCCGGTCTCCAGCGCGCGCCGGAAGGTGAACAGGTCCTCCAGGTCGGCGCCGGTGCGCTGGAGCATCCGCTGCGCCTCGGCCCGGCTGGGACGCGGCGGCACGTCGGCGACGAAGGTCCCCCCGCCGCGCCCGCGCCGCGACTCGGCGTACCCGGCCTCCTGCAGGGCGCGGATGGCCTCGCGCAGCGTGATCCGGCTGACCCCGAGCCGGGCCGCCAGCTCCCGCTCGGGCGGGAAGCGCCCGCCCCGGGCCACCACCCCGAGCTTGATGGCCGACAGCAGCCGCTCCACCGTCTCCTCGAAGGCGTTGCCGGTGCGCACCGGGCGGAACACCGCCTCGGCCGCGCTCTCGGCCAGGGCTCCGGCCTCCGGCTGGGACACGTCCACCCCTTCCGAACCCTCGCGAACCGCCGCGGGCCGCATGGCCCTCGGCCCCGGCCGCCGTCGGCGGCCGCNNNNCCCGGGCCGCCGTCGGCGGCCGCAGCACTCAGGGTAATCCCGGGGCGGCGGCCCGCTGGTCCGGCCCGGGCGGGTGTGGGAAAATGCCGGTAACCGGCACCGTCCCTGGAGCGAGGTCGCCATGGCCCGGAGTGATGACACCCTCCCCGCGCGCGGAACCGCCCTGACCGTCGTCTCCTGGGTACTCCAGGTCATCGGCGCGGGGCTGTTCCTGCTGATGGGGTTCGGCAAGGTCGCGGGCTGGCCCGACTTCATCACCACGTTCGAGAACATCGGCGCGGGCCAGTGGCTGCGCTACTTCGTGGGCGTGGCCGAGCTGGCCGGGGGGATCGGAGTGCTGATCCCCCGCCTGGCCGGGCTCGCCGCCGCGGGGCTGACCCTCGTGGTCGTCGGCGCCGCCCTCACCCACGTGGTCATCCTGCAGGACTCGGGGTGGATGCTGCCGGTGGCGCTGATCGTACTGATGGGCGCGCTGGCGTGGATCCGCCGCGCGGAGACGGCGTCGCTGCCGTCCTACCTGCGCGGCCTGCTCGGCCGGGGCTGATCCCGCCGCCGAGCAGACCGCGACGCCCGCGTGTGCGGGCGTCGCCTCAGAGCCAGCCCTTGACCTTCTCCACCAGGCGGACCGGGTCCTCGCCCACCGGCGTCACGTTCAACTCGGTCACGCCCGCCGCGCGGAAGGCCTCGATGCGCTCGCGCACGTAGGACTCGGGGCCCACCAGGTTGGTCAGCTCCAGCATCTCCTGGGGGACGGCGGCCGCAGCCTCGTCCTTGCGCCCGGCCAGGTAGAGCTCCTGGATCTTGTCGGCCGCGTCCTCGTAGCCGTAGCGGCGGGCCAGGGTGTTGTAGAAGTTCTTGCCCTTGGCGCCCATCCCGCCGACGTACAGGGCGATCATCGGGCGGACGAAGTCGAGCAGCTTCTTGGTCTCCTCGCCCTCGCCGATCGCGAGCATGCCCCCGGCGGAGATCTCCAGGCCGCCCAGGGAGGGGTCGCGGTCGGCCCTGCCCGCGCGCAGCGACTCGCCCCAGACCGCGTCCGCCTTCTCCGGGATGAAGAAGATGGGCAGCCAGCCGTCGGCGATCTCGGCGGTCATCTTGACGTTCTTCTCGCCGAGGGAGGCGATGTAGACGGGGACCGCGCTGCGCACCGGGTGGTTGATGATCTTGAGCGGCTTGCCCAGCCCGGTGCCCTCCTCGGGCGGCAGCGGCAGGGTGAAGACCTTGCCGTCGTGGGTGAGGCGCTCCTCGCGCGCCCACACCTTGCGGCCGATCTCGACGACCTCGCGGGTGCGGGCCAGCGGGCGGTCGTAGGGGAGGCCGTGCCAGCCCTCGATCACCTGCGGGCCGCTGGCGCCCAGCCCCAGCACGGCGCGGCCGTCGGACAGGTAGTCCAGGCCGGCGGCGGTCTGCGCGATCAGGGTGGGGGTGCGGGTGTAGACCGGGAGGATGGCGGCGCCGATGCGCACGCGCTCGGTGCGGGCGGCGATGTAGCCCATGAGGGTGGGGCTGTCGTAGCCGTAGGCCTCGGCCACCCACACGGTGTCCAGGCCGACCTTCTCCAGCTCGGCGATCTGGCCGACGGACTCCTTGGGGTTGCCGGCGTATTGCAGGGGCATGGAGATGCGCATGCTGCCTCCGTAGGTGGTCGCCCGTGATCGGGGCGACACTCTACCCCTGAGTAGGTTTCGGTCCGGCGACCGGGGCCGGTGGGCGGCGCGCCGCCCACCGGCCCCGATGCGCTGCGGACGCGCCCCCGGCGGCCGGGTGCGCCCGCGCGGGGCGCCCCCGGTCCGTCTGGGGAGGCGTCAGGAGTAGGAGTGCTCGGCGTCCGGGAAGGACCCGCCGACGACCTCCTCGGCGAAGCTCTTGGCGGCGCCCGCCAGAGTGGAGTTGAGGTCGGCGTAGGCCTTGACGAACTTGGCCACCCGCGGGCTCAGGCCCGCCATGTCCTGCCAGACCAGCACCTGGGCGTCGGTGTCGGGACCGGCCCCGATGCCCACCGTCGGGATGCTCAGCTCGGCGGTGATCCGGGCCGCCAGCTCGGCCGGGACGCACTCCAGGACGACCGAGAAGGCGCCCGCGCGCTCCAGCTCCTTGGCGTCGGCCAGCAGCTCCTCCGCGCCCTGGTCGCCGCGGCCCTGCACGCGGTAGCCGCCCAGGGCGTTGACCGACTGCGGGGTCAGGCCGATGTGCCCCATGACCGGGACCCCGGCGGAGACCAGGGCCTCGACCTGGGGGGCCATGCGGCGGCCGCCCTCCAGCTTGACGGCGTTGGCGTGGCCGTCCTTCATGAAGCGCGCGGCCGCCTCCAGCGCCTGCTCGGGCGAGGCCTGGTAGGCGCCGAACGGGAGGTCGGCGACGACCATGGCGCGGGTGGTGGAGCGGGCCACCGCCGCGGTGAGCGGGAGCAGGTCGTCGACGGAGACGGGGAGCGTGGAGTCGTAGCCGTAGACGACCATGGCCGCCGAGTCGCCGACGAGCAGGACGGGGATTCCGGCCTCGTCGAAGACCCGCGCGGTGAGGGCGTCGTAGGCGGTCAGCATGGGCCAGCGCTCGCCGCGCTCCTTGGCGGCGGCGATGTCGCGCACGGTGACCCGGCGCGCGGAGGTGCCCCCGTAGAGGGCGGGGGCGGACGTGGATGTGGTCATGACGTGTTTTCCCTCCGGTGTCTCGAAGCGCCGAGGGCGTCTCCGGACGGTGTCGGTAAAAACGGGCGCAGCCATCCTCGCACGCGCGGGGATGCGCAACCTCTGTCGGGCCCAACGTCGGAGGGGCCCCGGTTCATCCCCTCACCGGGGGGATGCGCGCCACTCCACGGGGGCGGTGCGCCGGGCGCCTTCAGACCGGAGGGGGAGGCCCCTGCGGGCCGCTGGGGCCCGCAGGGCCGCGGAACGTGTTCCGGTACGCCTGGGGAGAGGTGCCCGCCAGGCGGGCGAAGTGGTGGCGCAGGGTCGCCGCCGTGCCGAAGCCGGACCGGTCGGCGACGCGCTCCACGGGCAGCGCGGTGGCCTCCAACAGCTCCTGGGCGCGGTGCATACGGGCCCGGAGCAGCCACTGCAGGGGCGTCGTCCCCGTCTGCTCGCGGAACCTCCGGTTCAGGTGGCGCACGCTCATGCCCGCGTGGGCGGCGATGTCCTCCAGGGTGAGGGGGCGGTGGAGCTCGGTCTCCATCCAGTGCAGGGTCGGCTGCAGGGTGGAGTCGCGGGCGCGGGGGCGGCGGTGCTCGACGAACTGCGCCTGCCCGCCGTCGCGCTGCAGCGGCATGACGGTGCGCCGGGCCGTCGCCGCCGCGGCCTGGGCCCCGAGGTCGCGGCGGACCAGGTGCAGGCACAGGTCCAGCCCGGCGGCGACACCGGCCGAGGTGACCACATCGTCCTCGTCGATGAACAGCACGTCGCCGTCGACGTCGACGCGGGGGTGGCGCCGGGCCAGTTCTTCGGCGTGCTGCCAGTGGGTCGTCGCCCTCTTGCCGTCCAGGAGTCCCACGGCGGCCAGAGTGAAGGCGCCGATGCACACCGACGCCATCCGGGCCCCGCGCCCGGCGGCTCCGTCCAGCGCCGCCGCCACCGGGGGAGAGGGGCGGTCGAGGAACCCGGCGTGGCCGGGGACGATGACGGTGTCGGCGCCGTCGAGCCCCTCCAGCCCCCACTCCGTTCCGACCTGGAAGGCGCCGTGCTCGGCGGACGTGGTGACGGACCGGTCGGGGGCGCAGACCCGGATGTCGTAATGCGGGGCGGTGACGGTGGCGTTGGCGGTGCCGAAGACCTGGCCGGGCACGGACAGGTCGAAGGGCAGCACCCCGTCGAGGGCGAGGACCGCGATGATCATCATGGCCAGAACTTAGCGCATGGCGTCATTCTGGCCGCTGGCCGGTGCGCTCGTGGGGCACCAGGATCGATGGCGTTCCCGACAGGACAAGGAAACGGAGTGCCCGTCATGCACCGCTCCCCGTCCGACCCCGTGGCCGGAATCCCGCTGCCGGCCACGGACCTGGCGGCGGCCGCCCTGCGTTTCGCCGAGGAGGCGGAGCCCGCCTTCGTCTACCGCCATAGTGTGCGCAGCTACCTGTTCGCCCGCGCGCTGGCCGACCGCCGGGGCCTCCGTCCCGGGACCGACTTCGACGACGAGCTGGTGTTCCTGGGGTGCGTCCTGCACGACCTGGGCCTGACCGCCCAGGGCAACGGTGCGCACCAGTTCGAGGTCGACGGCGCCGACCTGGCCGCTCGGTTCCTGCGCGGCCAGGGGGTCGAGGAGCGGCGTGTGGAGGTGGTGTGGGACGCGGTCGCCCTGCACACCTCGGCCGGGATCGCCGCGCGCAAGGGGCCGGACGTCGCCTTGGCCCAGTCGGGCATCGCGGTCGACATGCTCGGACACGGCAGGGAGGAGCTTCCGCCGGGCCTGGCCGAACGCGTCCATGCCGCCCTGCCCCGTGACGACCTCGCCCACGCGATCATCGACCTGATCGCGGAGCAGGCGGCGGCGAACCCGGCGAAGGTCGATCCACTGGGCTTCACCGGCCATGTGCTCCGCCCCCGCCTGCCCCGGGGCGCACTGCCGGACTGGCAGGACCTGATCGCCGCATCCGGGTGGGGCGACCGGCCGACCGCCCCGCCCGCCGATGTGGGCCCCGCCGACGTGGACCCCGACACCTGATCTGCGGTGCGTCAGCCCGTCCGCCATCTCCAGATGCTCTTGCGGTGCAGGTCAGGCGTGAGGCGGCCGGGACACGTGAGCGGGGTACCAGCTGGCCCCGTCGCCGCCCTTAACGGCAACCACGCACACACCCGGTGGTCGAAGGTGCTGCGGGAAGGCCGCTGGCCTTTGTCGTTGCCGTCTTCTGCCTTGCGTCCTGACGGCCCGGCGGTCGGCCGGGGGCGGCGAGGGGGGTAGCTGCTGGGTCGCCGCCTTCCTGGAGCGCGAGGGGCCGCCGGTCGGCAGGCGGGGCCGGGGAACCGTCCGGCTCTCTCCGTCGCTGCCCATCACGGTGACCGCCCGTACGCCCGCCGCCCGACAGCGCTGCTGGAAGGGGGGCGGCTCCTCGTCGTCGGCGTCCCTCCCCCCACTCTGGCGGCCCGCCCCTCGGCCGGGCCCGTGGGCGGACCACCTGCTCTGCCGTCGGGGGGCACCGCGTGTGGGCGGCACACACCTGGGGAACTGCCCGGTTCTCCTCGTTGACTAAGGCCCCTAAGGCGTCTCTAAGGCCCCATTCACCAGGGAAGATACGGCGACTTTCCGATACCGGGGGAGGGGGCTGCGGCGGGAGTGTGGAGGTGAGCCACCGAGAGGGAGGACACCCGTGCACCACCCCGAGCACCTGGACGAGCTGGCCCGGCAGCACCGGGAGAGGCTGCTCCGAGACGCGGCGGCCGAGCGCGCCGCCCGGGACGCCCGGCGGCAGCGGGAGGACGACGGGCGCCACGAGCGGCGCCGCCGCTGGCGGGAGCACTTCGGCCCGGCGGCGTGACCTGACCCGGCGACGCGACCCGGCCGGGCGGCGTGGCGCGGCAGGCTGACCCCTTGTCCACAACGGTCGAGTCGGCCCCGCCCGCGCCCCGTATCCCCGACATACTGGGCGCCGTGGACACACGAAGTTCGGTTTTCGTCGGGCGCCGGGACCACGTTCGGAACCTGGCCGCCCATGCCCGCCGCGTCCTGAAGGACGGCGCGGGCGCGGTCCTGGTCGGCGGCGAGGCCGGTGTGGGCAAGTCGCGGCTGCTCCGCGAGTACGCCCGCGTCCGCCCCATGCGCCGCGCCGTCGCCGGGGGCTGCCCCGAACTCGGCGTCGAGGGGCTGCCCTTCGCCCCGTTCGCGGCCGCCCTGCGCCGCCTGGTGCGGGACGGGGCGGTCCCCGCCGCCGACGGCCCCGGTGAGCTGGCGCGGCTGCTCCCCGAACTGGGCGCCGCCCCCGAGGGCACCGGTGAGGGCCGTGCCCGCCTCTTCGAACAGGTCCTGGTCCTGCTGGAGCAGGCCGCGACGCCCGGCGGCCTCACCCTGGTGCTGGAGGACATGCACTGGTCCGACGCCTCCACCCGGGACCTGCTCGTCTTCCTCCTGGGCAACCTGGACTCCGCACCGGTGCAGATCATCGCCACCTACCGCACCGACGCCCTGCACCGCGGCCACCCGCTGCGGCGCCTGCTGCCCGAGCTGGAGCGCCTGCCCGGCGTCGTGCGCACCGAGGTGCCGCCACTGTCCCGGGAGGAGGTGGCCGAGCTCGCCGCAGGGCTGGGCGGCGGCGCCCTGCCCGACCGCCAGGCCGACCGGCTCTTCGAGCGCAGCGGCGGCAACCCGCTGTTCGTGGAGTCCTTCCTGGCCCACCCCGACTCCGCCACCGCGCCGGTCCCCGAGGGCCCCCGGGAGCTGCTGCTGGGCACGCTGCGCGCGCTGGACGCCACCGCCGTCGGCGTGCTCCAGGCCGCCTCCGCCGCCGGGGAGCGGGTGCACCACGCCCTGCTGGAGGAGGTGACCGGGATCGGGCCGGACGCCTTCGCGGCGGCCGTACGCGCCGCCGTCGATGCCAATGCCCTGGTTCCGCGCGGCGACGGCTACGCCTTCCGGCACGCGCTGCTCGCCGAGGCCGTCCAAGAGGACCTGCTGCCCGGCGAGCGCACCCGCCTGCACCGGCGCTACGCCGACGCCCTGGAGGCCGGGGTGGAGGGCCTGGACCCCGGCCAGGCGGCCATGCTGCTCGCCCACCACGCCTACGCCGCCCACGACCTGCCCCGCGCCTTGGAGGGCGCGTGGCGGGCCGCCGAGGCCGCACACCGTGGCGCGGCCCTGCCCGAACGGGTGTCGCTGCTGGAGCGCGTGCTGGAGCTGTGGGACCAGGTCCCCGACGCGCAGCGGCGCATCGGGTGTTCCGCCTCCGAGCTGCTGTACGTGCTCTCCCAGGCCACGCTCGACAACGGGTCGCCGCGCAGGGCGGCCGAGTACGCGGGGGAGGGGCTCAAGGCGTACTCCACGTGGGTGGACAGCGACATATGCGCGGTGCGCGCGGCACGGGTCATCCCCGAGGAGGACGCCCTGGCCATGGGGCGCCTGCTCCAGGCGCGCGGCGACGCCCGAAAGGAGATGTCCCAGGACGGGGCCCTGGAGGACTACGGTGCGGCGCTCCTGCGCCTTCCGGAGGGGCACCCGCTGCGCGCGCGGGTGACGGCGGGCCTGGCCACGACCCTCATGGTGCGGGGCCATGACGAGGAGGCCCGGCGCGCGGCCGAGCTGGCCCTCGAACGCGCCCGTGCCGCCGGGGACGTGCGCAGTGAGGCCGATGCCCTGATCACCCTGGGGAGCCTGCTCTCGCACACCCCTGACACCGACGCGGCCGTCGCCTCCATCGCGGAGGGGATCCGGCTGGCACGCGGGGCCGGGGCCGTCTCGGTCGAGCTGCGCGGCCGGAACAACCTGGCGGCCGTCTACGACCACGCCGGGCGCCCCGACGAGGCGATGCGGGAGAACCGCGAGGGGCTCGAACGCGTCGCCGAACTCGGCCTGACCAGGACCCAGAGCGGCGCCTTCGCCTTCGGGGTCGGATACCTGCTGTTCGGCAACGGTGACCTGGACGAGGCGGTGCGCCTGGTGCGCGCGCAGCGCCCCGACGCCAACCCGCGCAGCCAGGCGCGGCGCCACCGGCTGCTCGCGGAGGTCCAGCGGATGCGCGGCGCGGCGGCGGAGGTGGCCGAGGAGGTGGAGGCCGCCGACAGGCTGATGCCGCCGGAGAACTCGGCGCGGGTCGAGACCCTCGGCAACCTCGCCCCGCGGGCGTGGCTGCACCACGCCCGGGGCCGGATCGACGAGGGCCTCGACGCGCTCGACGCCCTCATGAAGGTTCTGGAGGAGGACCGCCCCTGGGCCGAGGGAGTGTGGATCGGGATGGCGCTCGCCACCACCGCCGAGCTGGTCCGCGACTTCGCGCGCGACGCCGAGGGGGACCCCGGGCGCACGGCCGCGGTGGACGCGCTCAAGCGGCGCATCGCGAGGAAGGCCCAGGACCTGCCGGACGAGGACGCGTCGCCGTTCATCATCCGGGTGGACATCCGGGCGGTACGGGCCTACCTGGCGATGGACGGCGACCCGCGGGCCGCAGAGGAGCACTGGGCCTGGCATGAGCGCGAGCTGCGCAGCCGCGGCCTGCGGGCCTTCCTGCTCCAGGCGCTCCTCGGCCGGGCCGAGTGCGCCCTCGCCCTCGGTGAGCGCGAACGCGCCGTCGCCCACCTGCATGAACTCCACGCCCTGGCCACCGAGTGCGGGGCGGGCCTGTACCTCCGGCGCGCCCGGCTGGTGATGGAGGGCCACGGCATCGAGCCGCCCGAACCGGGACCGGCGGCGGATCCGGCGCTCGGCGGGGGAGGCGACACGCCCGGGGGCGCACCGGGGAGCGGGCCCGCAGACGCCTCGGGGAACGCCCTTGCCGCGCTCACCCCGCGCGAGCGCGAGGTGCTCGTCCAGGTCGCGCAGGGGCGGACCAACCGGGAGATCGCCGACGAGCTGGTCATATCGGCGAAAACGGTGAGCGTCCACGTTTCCAACGTGCTCGGCAAGCTCGGTGTCGCGAATCGGAATGCGGCCGCCCGCAAAGCGATCGATTCCGGACTCGTCTGAGCGACCTCGGAAAATGCCCCATATAGCGGCGTAAGGTGGGAGGCCATCGGCCGCGGCCCCGGCGTGCCGGGCCGCTCCAGGCGGTCTCCAGGGCATTCGCCCTGTACGTGGGAGGGTACTTCTGGCATAAACTGTTCGCAGCAGCGGCCTCCCGAATCGCATTCCACTACTGCGGCCATCTCGCGCAAGGAAGGAATTCCGTTGTGAGTGGGCACCCCCCGTCCCCGGGTGCGGCACGGACCGTCGAGGCGGTCCCTCCCGCGCCCCCCGCGCGCCCGATCCGCGTCCTGCTCGTCGATGACCACGCCTTCTTCCGCCGCGGACTGGTGTCGGTCCTGGAGGAGGAGCCCGACATCGACGTCGTCGGCGAGTGCGGGAGCGGCGAGGAGGCCGTGCGCCAGGTCGCGCGCCTCACCCCGGACGTGGTCCTGATGGACGTGTGGATGCCCGGCGGAGGAGGCATCGACGCCTGCAGCGGCATCCGCGCCCACGCCCCCCGGGCCAAGATCACCATGCTCACCATGAGCGACGAGGAGGACGACCTCTTCGAGGCCCTCAAGGCGGGCGCCGACGGCTACCTGCTCAAGGAGATCAGCGTCGACGAGCTGCCCGACGCGGTCCGCTCCATCTGCGACGGCCAGTCGTTCATCAACGCCTCCATGGCCACCAAGCTCATCGGCGAGTTCACCACCCTGGCCAAGCGCGACGGGGCCGAGCGGCGCCGCCCGGCCCCCCGGCTCACCGGACGCGAGACCGAAGTGCTGCGCCTGGTGGCCCGGTGCTTCAACAACAAGGAGATCGCCGACGCGCTGTTCATCTCCGAGAACACCGTCAAGAACCACATCCGCAACATCCTGGAGAAACTCCAGTTGCATTCGCGGACCGAGGCCGCGGTGTATGCGGTCCGGGAGAAAGTGCTGGAAATCGACTGACCCGGCCGGGCGCCGCGGGGATTCGCGGCGCCCGGAACCAGGGCCCGGAACCGGCGCCCGCCCAAAACCCGGACCCGGGCCGAGGGCCGAGCCCCCGNCCCCGGCCCGGGCCCGCGGCTCGGCGGCGCCGCCTCCGGCGCCCGGCGGCGGCCTACAGCGTCGGCAGGTACCGCTGCAGCTCGTACGGGGTGACCTGGCGGCGGTAGGACTGCCACTCGGCCTTCTTGTTCCGCAGGAAGAAGTCGAAGACGTGCTCGCCGAGCGTCTCGGCGACCAGCTCACTGCCCTCCATCGCGCGGATGGCCTCGTCCAGGCTCTGCGGCAGCGGCGCGATGCCCATCGCCCGCCGCTCGGCGTCGGTCAGCGCCCACACGTCGTCCTCGGCGCCGGGCGGCAGCTCGTAGCCCTCCTCGATGCCCTTCAGCCCCGCCGCCAGGATCAGCGCGTAGGCCAGGTAGGGGTTGCACGAGGTGTCCAGCGACCGGAACTCGATCCGGCTGGAGTTGCTCTTGGTGGGCTTGTACATCGGCACCCGGACCAGCGCCGACCGGTTGTTGTGCCCCCAGCACACGTAGGCGGGCGCCTCGCCGCCGGCCCCGGCCGACGCCGCGGCGTTGTCCCACAGCCGCTTGTAGGAGTTCACCCACTGGTTGCACACCGCCGTGATCTCCGGGGCGTGCCGCAGCAGCCCGGCGATGAACCCGCGCCCCACCTTCGACAGGTGGTACTCGGCGCCCGGCTCGTGGAAGGCGTTGCGCTCCCCCTCGAACAGCGACATGTGCGTGTGCATGCCCGACCCCGGGAACTCGGTGAAGGGCTTGGGCATGAAGGTGGCGTAGACGCCCTGCTCCATCGCCACCTCCTTCATCACCAGCCGGAACGTCATGATGTTGTCGGCGGTGGTCAGCGCGTCGGCGTAGCGCAGGTCGATCTCCTGCTGGCCGGGCCCGCCCTCGTGGTGGCTGAACTCCACCGAGATGCCCATGGCCTCCAGCATGTTGATCGCGTTGCGCCGGAAGTCGTGCGCGCTGTTGTGCGGCGTGTGGTCGAAGTAGCCGCCCGAGTCGTTGGGCTCGGGGAACTCCCCGGGATCGGGCATCTTCTTCAGCAGGTAGAACTCGATCTCGGGGTGGGTGTAGAAGGTGAAGCCCAGGTCCGAGGCCTTGGCGAGCTGGCGCTTGAGCACGTGCCGCGGGTCGGCGTAGCTGGGGCTGCCGTCGGGCATGAGGATGTCGCAGTACATCCGGGCGGTGCCGTGCGGCTCGTTGCGCCAGGGCAGCACCTGGAAGGTGGACGGGTCCGGCTGGGCGAGCATGTCGGCCTCGTGCACGCGCGCGAAGCCCTCGATGGCCGAGCCGTCGAACCCGATCCCCTCGGTGAAGGCCGCCTCCAGCTCGGCGGGCGCCACCGCCACCGACTTCAGGTACCCGAGCACGTCGGTGAACCACAGCCGGACGAACCGGATGTCGCGCTCCTCCAGGGTCCGGAGCACGAACTCCTGCTGTCGATTCACGGGTTCACCTTCCTCTGTCGTACGTCGGGGTGCGGACGCGGGCGGCCCGGGGAATCGGACCTACACCCAGTCTGCCCACCTCAGGTTTCCGGCGCATTAACGCAGGTGGGTCGCGAGGGCCCCGCAGGCCCGCGTCCGAATTATCACAGCCGTGCGGGGGTGTGCGCCCGGCCGCCGGGCCCGGACCGGGCTACCCTCGGTGGCGTGGCACAGCTCAGAATCGCGATGGCGCAGGTCAACCCGGTCGTCGGCGACCTGGAGGGCAACTGCGCGATGGTCGCCGACTACGCGCGGCGGGCCGAGGAGGCCGGGGCGCACCTGCTCGTCTTTCCGGAGATGGTCGTCACCGGCTACCCGGTGGAGGACCTCGCGCTGCGCAACTCCTTCGTCTCGGCCTCCATCAAGGCCACTCACGCCCTCGCCGAGCGGCTGGCCGCCGACGGCCTGGGCGACCTTCCCGTGGTGGTCGGGTTCCTGAGCCGCCGCGAGGGCGTCGGCGCGCGCTTCGGCCAGCCCGCCGGGGCCCCGCAGAACTCCACCGCCCTGCTCCACCAGGGCCGGGTGGCGCTCACCTCCGCCAAGTACCACCTCCCCAACTACGGCGTGTTCGACGAGTTCCGCAACTTCGTTCCCGGCGACGCGCTGCCGGTGGTGCGGGTGCGGGGCGCGGACGTCGCCATCGCCGTCTGCGAGGACCTGTGGCAGGAGGGCGGCCCGGTCACCGCCGTGCGCGCCGCCCGCGCGGGCATGCTGATCACCCTCAACGGGTCGCCGTACGAGCGCAACAAGGACGATGTGCGCCTGGAGCTGTGCCAGCGCCGCGCGCGCGAGGTCGGCGCCGCGGTGGGCTACGTGAACATGGCCGGGGGACAGGACGAGCTGATCTTCGAGGGCGACTCCCTCATCGTCGACGCGGAGGGCGACCTGGTCGCGCGGGCGCCGCAGTTCGAGGAGACGCTGCTCGTGACCGACCTGCGGCTGCCCGACGCCCCGGTGCCCGCGCCGGACGTCCGGGAGGCCGACGGCATCCGCATCGTCCGGCACACCGCCTCGTCGGCCCCGGCGGAGCCCTACACCCCCGCGGAGCCCGTCCTCACCCCGCGCCCCGACCCGGTGTCGGATGTCGGGGAGGTCTACCAGGCCCTGGTCGTGGGGCTGCGCGACTACGTGCGCAAGAACGGGTTCGCGAGTGCGCTGGTGGCGCTGTCCGGCGGCATCGACTCGGCGCTGACCGCCACCATCGCCGTCGACGCGCTGGGGGCCGAGCGGGTGCACGGTCTGCTGCTGCCCAGCCGCTACTCCAGCGAGCACTCCTTGGCCGACGCCATGGAGCTGGTCGAGCGGCAGGGCATCACCGGGCGCACGGTCCCCGTCCAGCCGATGGTGGACGCCTTCACCGAGGGGGCGGCCGGGGCCGGCGTGGAGCTGGAGGGGCTGGCCGCGGAGAACCTCCAGGCGCGGGTGCGCGGGACCCTGCTCATGGCGCTGTCCAACCAGGAGGGCCACCTGGTGCTGGCCCCCGGCAACAAGAGCGAGCTGGCCACCGGGTACTCCACGCTCTACGGGGACTCGGTGGGCGGCTACGCCCCCATCAAGGACTGCTGGAAGACGCTGGTGTGGGAGCTGGCCCGGTGGCGCAACGCGGAGGCGGCGCGGCGCGGCGAGGTGCCCCCGGTCCCGGAGAACTCCATCGCCAAGGCGCCCAGCGCCGAGCTGCGCCCCGACCAGCTCGACAGCGACTCGCTGCCGGACTACACGGTGCTCGACGCGCTGCTCGACGCCTACATCGGCACCGACCGGGGGTACCGGGAGCTGGTCACCGCCGGGTACGAGCCGGAGCTGGTGGCGCGGGTGATCCGGCTGGTCGACCGGGCCGAGTACAAGCGCCGCCAGTACCCGCCCGGCCCCAAGATCAGCTCCCGCAACCTCAGCCGCGACCGGCGGGTCCCCATCACCAACCGCTGGACCCCCTGAGGCGCTGCACCCTTCCCCGATGATCTCGACGAAAGTGCTGTCATTCCGGCGATTTTGACAGCACTTTCGTCGAGATCATCGCCGTGTGGGACAGGGGGAGGGGGCCCAGAGGTCAGGAGGCTCTTCCCTCAGCGGCGCCTGTCGGAAGGGGGGCGGCGGGTCTACGCTCACGGCACACCTCGGAGGGGCGGAGGGCGCCGATCGGGCGGCCGGGCTCCCCGGGCCCCGTAGTCGCCGGAGCGGGTCCCCTCCGAGCGGTCCGGCGTGGACCGAGAGGGTACGACCATGGTCGCTCGAACCCCCGAACGCATCGTGCAGGACATGAGCGAGCGGCGCGGCCGCGGGGCCAAGCTCCGCGCCAAGCTGGAGAAGAACCGGGACCGCAACTGGCTCCTGGCCCTGACCACGCACTCCTTCGGCAAGTTCGCCGAGAAGCAGCGCCTGTCCGACCTGGAGAAGACGCTGGTGAGCGCGTTCCTGGACAACGGCTACACGGAGGAGGAGCTGCGGACGCTGGGCGAGGCGTCCGAGCTCATGCCGCAGAACGTGCGCCAGGACGTGTACCCCGGGCGGTTCGCGCGGCTGGACGTCAAGTCCTCCTACTCCTTCGAGGACCTGCGCAAGGACGCGCCGGAGATCGTCCGGGCGACGATGGCGATGCCCAACCTCACCGTGGTCGACGCGGACGAGGCGCACAAGGCGAAGGTCTCGGCGAAGGAGCTGCCGCGGCTGAACAAGCGGGCCGTGGCCGAGTACGGCGCCGAGTTCCTGATGGTGCAGGCGCCGAGCGTGAGCGCGGCGGCGGCGCCCAGCGGGTTCTTCACCATCAAGGCGACCGAGTTCCGGTGCAACGACGAGACCGGGGCCGACTTCTGGGGTTCGGACGAGTCGTACTGGATCTTCGCGACGCTGGCCGAGGGGACGACGGTGACCACGAAGAGCCGGACCTTCGGCGACGTGGACTCCGGTGACCGGCGGACCTTCAGCGCCGCGGACGGCAACATCTGGGGGCCCAACGGCGGGGCGCAGCGGTTCCCGGAGGGGCAGATCGGCACGATGATCCAGCTCTGGGAGCACGACCACGGCGACCCGGAGAAGATCCGGAAGGGCGTGGCGGCGGCGTTCGCGGCGGCGGCGGGCGTGCTGGCGGCCTCGGGCGTGGCGGCCTGGATCGGCGCGGTCGTGGCCGGCGTGGGGGCCGTGGTGCACGAGCTGCTGGCGTTCCTCGACGACGACCTCATCGGTGAGCAGACGTTCGTGTTCCACACGACGACGCTGGCCAAGCAGGTGCGCAACGTCGGGGACACGCAGACCATGACCCGTAGGTTCACCGACGGGGACGGGGACTACACGCTGACGATCGTGACGACCCGTACGGGCAACTGATGGAGTAGGCGCCTTCACGAATGACCGGCCCCGGGCCCTCCCCATGGACCCGGGGCCTTTCCCGGTGGCGTCATTCGTGGATCCAGACCCCTGGGACACCTTCTATCCAGCCCAGTGACCGCAGGAGCGAGTGGCCGGGTTTCGCGGCCCGCCGAGGCGGGTTTTCGAGTAGCCAGACGAATTTGTCGATGTCGTTTTCGATGATGGTGGGCGCATCGTTGGACCGGGAATCCTTCCGTGTTGCGATGAAAAGATTCTCGGTGAAACGGATGTTCCACTTTTCTCCGTATCGGTTTCGGAGGATGTCGAGGACGAGGTCACGAGGCGTCATGCCCTGAGAATCCTCCCCATGGAGTCGATGGACCAAGGGACTGTCCACGCCCGTCCATGACCGTCCCGCCCTGTCCACACTCCGGAGTCGCACGTCGGTGGCTTGATAGGGGATGTCAGAGTTATCCCCAGGGGTGAATCGTTCTTGAGCGCCCGTATGTACGGCGTTCTGGGACCTGCCACACTGTCCAATGTGAGCAGCTTCGGTGAAGACCTCCGGTCCCTTCGAGAAGCGGCGGGCCAGTCCCGAGAGGCCATCGGCCGCGTGGCCGCGTGCTCCTCCAGCATGGTGGCGAAGGTCGAGAACGGGCACCGGTCCCTGCGGCGCTCGGCCGTCCAAGCGGTCGATGCTCACCTGGGAGCATCCGGCCGCCTCTTGGAGTCGTTCGACCGGGACCGGCACGAGGCGCTTCCGAGCTGGGTGAAGGCCGTCGCCAGCTCGGAGGCCAAGGCGTCGGCCGTTGCCGTGTTCGCGTCGGCGACGGTTCCAGGGCTGCTCCAGACGCGGGCGTACGCGACCGCCTTGATCGCCGCCGGGGACCCCGGCAACAACCCTGAGGCCGCCGTCGAGTCGCGGTTGGGGCGCTTGGCGGTGCTGCGTGGGAACGGCGCGGACGTTCACCTGGTTGTGAGCGAGGCGGCGCTCCGCTGGCGGGTCGGCGGCCCGGGGGTTATGAAGGAGCAGCTTGAAGCGCTGATCCTCGCCGAGGGTGTCCGGCTGCAAGTGATCACGAACGACTGCCCGTCCGCTGCGTGGGCCGTCGGAGACATGAGTCTTCGATTCTTCAAGGACCGGCCGACCGTGGCCTACGTGGACGACGCGGCCGGAGGGCGGACCATTGCGGACGTCGAGACGGTCTCCCGACTTCAAAAGGTCTGGGCCGAACTCACTGCGTTCGCGCTTTCCCCCACAGATGCCAGAGCCTTCATTGAAAGGGTGAGAGGTGCTTACGAGCGACTGGAATAAGGCGAGTTACAGCCGTGCACAGGGTGAGTGTGTAAGAGCCCGATTGGATGAGGAGGAGATTCAGGTCGGGGACACGAGAAACCCGGAGGTGCTCGGCTTTCCTGCGTCTGAGTGGCTCGCGCTGCTCAAGTCCCTTCAATAGCCCGACGGCCGTGCGGTGAGGACGGCCTCGGGGGCGAGGACCCCGAGGCCGATTCGCTCACGCCATCCCCATCTCCCGGGCGCGCGCCCCCGCGGTGGCCCGGTTCGGGACGTCCAGCTTGTTCAGGATGTTCGACACGTGCACGCTCGCCGTCTTCGCGGTGATGAACAGCTCCTCGGCGATGGCGGCGTTGGTCATCCCCCGCCCCAGCAGGCGCAGCACCTCCGCCTCGCGCGGGGTCAGCCCCTTGGGCAGGGGCGGCGGCGCGGTCCCCGCCCCCTCGGCCAGTGCCACCCCGGCCCGGCGGGCCAGGTCCTCCGCGCGGCGGCGTACCGGCCGCAGACCGCAGGCGTCGGCCAGCTCCACGGCCTCACGCAGCGCCCCGGGGGCCCGCGCCCGCCGCTCACCCCCGGCGGCCACCGCCTGCTCGGTGTAGTTCACCAGCGCATCCGCCANCAGCGGCCGCCACCGTTCCACCGCCTCGGCCCACAGGTCCGCCGCATCTTCTGCGGGGCGGCCGTCCACACAGGCCAGACGGGCGAGGACGGTGGCCCGCCTCGCCTCCAGGACCGGACCGCGCAGCGGCGTCCCGTCCACCGCATCGGCGATCAGGTCGCGCAGCTCCGGCACCGGGTGCGGCCGCTCGCCGGAGGCGGCGGCCTCCTGCAGCAGCGCAGCGGAGATGTCCATGAGCTGCCACCCGTACCCGGGCCCGACCTCCAGGTCCATGTTGCGCAGGATGTCCACCGCCTTCTCGGCGGCCTCCTGCAGCGCGCCCTCCCGCCGCAGCAGCTCCACCTGTGCGGCCAGAGCGAGCTGGACGATGTGCAATTGCTTCTGCGGATGCGGTCCCATCGACGGCATCCGGGCCGACTCCGCCCGGGCCCGGTCCAGGTCACCGCGCGCCAGCGCCGCCTGTATCGCCTCCGCCATCAGGCAGACGCGCACCTTTGGCGAGGGCGACAGGGACAGCCCCTCGGCGACCCACCGCTCGGCCTCCTCCAGGTCGCCCGTCTCCACATAGGTCTCGACGAGGTTGGACGCGGCGAAGGGCATGCTCACGCTCATCATCCCCATGCCGCGCACCCGGTCGATCGCCTGCTGGAGCAGTGTCACGGCCTCACCGTGCAGCCCGTATTCGCGCAGGAAGTGGGCGAGGATGGCCAGGGCGGTGGTCTCGATGGCGGGCTCGCCCAGTTCCCGGGCGAGCGCGGCGCCCTCTTCCATGGCCTTGCGGCCGCCCTCGAAGTCGTCGGTGCTGAACAGCGCCGAGCCGACCGTCACCAGGGCGTCGGCCTCGGCGCACCGGTTGCCTTCGGCGACCGCGCGGTTGAGCGCGCCCTCGGCCAGGTCGAGCCGGGTCACCCGGCCCTCCTGGGCGCCGATCAGGTTGCGCAGCGCAAAGATCTCCGACGGCTCGAGGTCGGGGCGGCGCATACAGCCCCGGGCCAGCAGCGACAGTGCCATCGAGTAGCCGGGCGCGTCGAGCGGGTAGATCTCCAGCGCCGAGAGCAGGTCGTCCATGCCGCGCCCGTCGGCGCAGTCGAACCGGGCCTGGGCGCGGCGGCGCAGCAGCAGGGCGCGGCGGCCCATCAGTTCGGCACCGCCCTCCTCGGGCAGCTCCGCCAGGCCTTCGTCGCACAGCTCGATGGCGCGGATGGGGTCGCCGCTCTCCATGGCGGCGGCCGCCGCGCGGCCCAGTACGTCCACCCGGTCGGTCCCGCCGGTGCGGTCGGCGGCGTCGGGCACCCGGTCCCACAGCTCCAGGACGCGCTCCAGCATGCGCCCCTCTTCGGCGTAGGCGAGCTTCTCCCCCGCGTACACCGCCGCCCACCAGGCGGCGCTCAGCGCGCGCGGCAGGTCGTGCGCGGCCCGGTAGTGGTGGGCCTGCTCGGCGGCCAGGCGGTGGGAGGGGACCACCTCGGGCAGCGCGTCCAGGGCCTCGGCGAAGGCCAGGTGCAGGCGGGTGTGGCGGCCGGGAAGCAGGTCGTCGTGGACGGCCTCGCGCAGCAGGGCGTGCCGGAACCGGTAGCCGGTCTCGGTGACCCGCAGGATGTTGGCGTCGACCGCGCTGCGCAGGGCGGTGTCCAGCTTGTCGTGGGGCAGGCCGCTCACCTGGGCGAGCAGCTCGTGCTCGACATGGCCTCCGCTGACGGCACCGACCGCGGCGGTGCGCACCACGTCGGCGGCGGGGTCGTCCAGCCGGTGCAGGGCGGTCAGCAGCAGCTCGCGCGGGCGGTCGGGGACGGGGGAGTCCATGAATCCGGGCTGCTCGGCCAGGGACTCCACGAACAGGGGGTTGCCCTGGGAGCGCGCGTGCAGGGCGGCGGCCTCGGCGGGGGAGGGGTCGGCGCCGCGCAGCGCGGCGGCCAGGCGCGCGGATTCGTCGGAGGTGAGCGGGCCCAGGTCGATGCGCTCGACCTCGGGCAGGCGCTCCAGTTCGGGGAGCAGGCGGCGCAGCGGGTGGTCGCGGTGCAGCTCGTCGGTGCGGAAGGTGGCCACCAGCTGCACGGGGGCGGTGTCCAGGCTGCGCACCAGGAACACCAGCAGGTCGCGGGTGGAGGCGTCGGCCCAGTGCAGGTCCTCCAGGACCACCGTCAGGCCTTCGTCCCCGGCGGCGTGCACCAGGGCGAGCAGGACCTGCTGGAAGAGCAGGCCGCGTGCGTTGCGGCGTTCGTCGGGGGCGGGGCCGAGCTCGGGGAGCAGGCGCGGCAGCTCGTTGCCGCCGCCCGCGGCCTCGGCCAGGCCGGGGCCCAGGTCGCGGAGGAGCTGGCGCAGCACCGCGACGAACGGGGCGAAGGGCAGGCCGTCCACGCCCAGCTCCAGGCAGCCGCCCGCGACCAGGCGGCCCTGGCCGGCGGCGCCGCCCGGGCCGGTGCCGCCGGCGAGTCGGGCCCCGAACTCGGCGAGCAGTCGGGACTTGCCCACCCCGGCCTCGCCGCCGATGAGGACGGTCCCGGCGCGTCCGCCGCGCGTCCGGCGGGCGTGGGACAGCAGGCGGTCGACGTCGTCGGCCCGTCCGACGAAGACGGGGGCGGTGTCGCGGGGGGACATGCCAAGGGTGGACATGGCGTCCATTATGGGGTCGGACACGGACATCGCGCCGTTCCTTTTCTCACCCTCCGAGACGGGTGGGGCCGTTGCTGCGCGGTTCCCGGTTCCCGGCCTCGGCGGGCCGGGAACCGGGCTCACCGGCGGCTCTCGGAGGAGGTGCGCGGGCGCGGCAGCCAGGATTCGGCGGCACCGGCCCTGCCGAGGAAGCCGATCAGCGCCTCCAGGCGGGTGGCCGGGTTGCCGCCGCCGGGGCCGTACCCGGAGGGGGTGTCGACCTCGGGCCGGGCGGTGCGGGCCTCCCGCTCGAAGTCGGCGATCCGCTCGCGGGCCACGGCCGCGGTCACGTCGGGGTGCATCATCGTGGGTCCCTCCCTGTGCGGGCCGGTCCGTCCGGCTCGCTGTGTGTCTAAGACTCGTTCTAAGGAGGAGGGCCCGACATCGGGCGGATGCCTTAAATCGGTGGTCCGGGGCGTGTCCGGGACCACACGGGCGCCTAAGAGGGGCGATCGGCGCCTTATGGGCGTGTCGCGGAACGTGAATGAGGCATTGCGGGTAGTTGTCGAATCCGGAGTCCGGTAAGCCGGACACGGGATGCTCTCCGGGGGATGCGATGGGTGTGGCCCGTTCACGAATACGCCGATGGGGTCCGGTCGCGGCTGCGGCCGCGGCGGTCCTGCTGTCGGGCGCGGGGGTCGGTGCCGTCGACGCCGCCTTCGCCGACGGCGACGACACCGGGGGAGGCACGAACGGTACGGGCGGCGAGGCGGGCGCGGTGAAGACCGGGGGCGGGGACGGCGTTCCCGCCCTGTCCATCGAGGTGACCGACGGCTTGGACGGGATGGAGCCGGGGGACGTCACCGAGTACACGGTCACCCTGCGCAACGACGGGGAGGAGAAGGTCGAGGGCATCTTCCTCTCCCAAGGGCTGCCGCCGGAGATGGAGCTGGTGGAGACCGACGGCGAGCGGTACGGCAAGCCCGGCGGCGCGCTGGAGGACCTGGCCGTGTGGACCGTGGACCTGGGGCCGGGGGAGAGCGCGACCGGCCGCACGGAGGCGCGCCTGGCCGACCCGGGCGAGAAGGTGTGGCGGGTCGCCGCCACCGCGTGCGCGCAGGAGCGCGAGGACAGCCCGCCGGTTGTGTGCGCGACCGACGCCAACCTGATCCCGCGCACGCCCGAGCCGTCCCCGGCCGAGGCGGCGGCGGTGGCCGCGACCGAGTCGGGCCCCATGCTGGGCCGCACCGAGGGGGCGGTCCTGGCGGGGCTGGTGGTGGGGGCCGGTCTCGTCTGCTTCCTCTGGCGCTGGAGGAGGGCCTAGCCGGGGCGTGGCCGAGTCTCGGCCGATTCGCACGGTGCCGACCGCCCGGGGGAGCTACGGCGTCCGCACGACGGGCGTCGCCGGTCGAGTGCCTGCGGATTACGCCTGGAGATGTTCGCCCAGGGGCGTGAGACCAGTACGCGCCGAGGCCGCGGCTTCGTATCCGTCGTGCGAGGAGATCTAGCGTTCGGGACCGCCCCGCCGGATGATGCGGGCGACCACTCACCTCTTGAGGGGGAGGGGCCATGGCACGTGGCGGCGAGGGACGGTCCGAGGGCGGCGGCCGGGCGCGCGCCACGTGGCGGTCGCGTGCGGCGGGTGCCCTGAGCAGTCTGCGTAGGGCGGGCGTGGCGGTAGGGGGGAAGGTCGGCGACGCGATCCGCTGGGCGGTCGGCTTCGCGAAGCGGGCCCCATGGAAGGCACTGGCGCTCGTCGTCTTCACGGCCGTCCTCGGCCCGCTGCTGGCAGGGATCGCTCTGGAGTTGCTGAAGCCGGTCGTCGGCCCGAATGGGGAAGGACCCACGGCCTCCCCGACCCCGTCCGCGGAAGGGCGCTCCGTGCCGAACGGCGATGGGGCGCCGCCGGTCGAGGTGCTTTCTGTCGAGGTGTCGCACTCGGAGGAGGGAGATCTCTGGGTGTCCCCGGACCCGGTCCGCTTGGACGAGGGCGAGCTGGCGGAACTGGACCGGCTGAAGAGGGAGGACCGGCAGGCCTATGCACGGCGAATGCGCGCCTACGGTGCTGGCGAGGTCGGCCGGGAGAACATCCGGGCCGTCCTCAGGGGGGCGCGCCCGGAAGGGGTGCGAATCATGCAGATGCGGGCGGAGAGGGAGTGCGGCCCCCCAGACTCCGGAACACTGTTCTACTCGCCCGACGCCGGTCTGGATCCTGTTGAGAGCGCCTACTTCGACCTGGACTCGCCGGATCCTGTGGCCCAGAGGGTCGACGAGTTCAACGAGCCTGTGGGCGAGTTCTTCGCGGGCGACACCTATGAACTGGAACAGGGCGAGGAGGTCGTGTTCGACATCATCGGCGCCACCCGGGACCAGGCGTGCGAGTTCACCATCGGGCTCGACGTCCTCGCGGACGGTGAGCGTTCGACCGTCTCCATCGACGACGAAGGAGAGCCGTTCCGGGTGAGCGGGCGCGCGTCGGCGGGGGACTATGAGGTCGCCTATGTGGGCGGAGTGGTCTCGGAGGGGACCTGGGAACGTATCGACGGGGAGATCGAGGCTCTCGACCCCTGGGGGGAAGAGTTGGACTGATCGGCCGGGGCCGTGCCGCGGCGGCGCGTCAGTCGGCGAGGACTTGGTCGACCAGGCTCTCGGCCCATTCCGGTGTGGGGTCGCCCGAGGAGAAGAAGACCCGGAACACGATCGGCGCGGTCACCCGGTCGGTGACCGTGTCGGCGTCGGGGTGGGGCTCCCCGCGCTCGGCGGCGCGGTCGAGGATGGCGCGGATCTTGACCTGGCAGTACCGGTTGCACTGCTCGGAGTTCTCCTCGCCGTCGCTGGCGACGAGGTCGCGCACGTACTCCCGGCCCGGCGAGGAGGAGATCTCCTCCAGGTACTGGCGGGCCCACGCCTTCAGGTCGGTCTCCAGGGCGCCGGTGTCGTCCGGCGGGTCGTCGGGGCGCATGCGCTCACGGGCGACGTCGGCCAGCAGCTCCTGGAGCGTCCCCCAGCGGCGGTAGACGGTCGAGGGGGTCACGCCCGCGCGCTGGGCGACGAGCGGCACGCTCAGCTCCGCCCGCGACCGCTCGCTCTGCAGCTCGCGGACGGCGTCGTGTACCGCCTGCTGGACGCGGGCGCTGCGCCCGCCGGTGCGGGTTCCCTGGATCGGACTCACACCGCCAGTCTAACGCAAACTCTTTGCTTTAGCGCGGGGGTGGGGTGTAGCGTCCTAAACGCAAAATCTTAGCGTTAGTTCCGGGGGAGACCCATGTCCACGACCACTGTGCGCCCCGCCCCGCCCCGCCGCCGGGCGACGGGCGCGTCCGCCGCCGCATTACTCGCCGCCACCCTGGTCACCTTCCTGGGCGCCTCCGCCGCGCCCACCCCGCTGTACGCCCTCTACCAGGAGTCCTGGGGGATGGCCCCCAGCTCCACCACCGTCGTCTTCGGCGTCTACGCCCTCGGCCTGCTGGTCGCCCTGCTGGTCGTCGGACGGCTGTCCGACCACGTCGGCCGCCGCCCGGTGCTGCTGGGCGCCATCGCCCTGGAGGTCGTCTCCGTCGCCGTCTTCCTGGTCGCGGGCGGCCTGACCGCCCTGATCGTGGCGCGGGTGCTGCAAGGGGTGGCGACCGGCGCCGCCACCGCCGTCATCGGTGCCGCGATCCTCGACGTGGCCCCCGCCATCGGGCCGATCATCACCGGCGCGGCCCCGGTGGCGGGCATGGGCCTGGGCGCGCTCGGCTCCGGGGCCCTGGTGCAGTTCGCGCCCGCGCCCATGCGGCTGGTCTACGCCGTGGTCATCGTCCTTCTGCTGGTGGAGGCCGTCGGGGCCGCGCGGATGGCCGAGACCGCCCAGCGCCGCCCGGGCGCCCTCGCCTCGCTGCGCCCGACGGTCAGCGTCCCCGCACAGGCGCGGCGCGCCATGCTGGTCGCCGCGCCCATCGACATCGCCGTGTGGGCGCTCGGGGGCTTCCTGATGTCCCTGGGGCCCGCGCTGACCACGCAGGTGACCGGCTCGCACGCGCCGATGGCGGGAGGTGCCGCGGTCTTCGCCCTGACCGGCAGCGGCGCGGTGGCCATCCTCGGGCTGCGCACCGTCCCGGCGGTCCGGGTCATGCTCATCGGCGCACCGGCCCTGGCGATCGGGCTCGCCATCCTGCTGGCCGGGGCACAGTTCGGGTCGGCGGTGCTCTTCTTCGCCGGGGCGGTGGTGTCCGGGCTGGGCTGGGGCGCCGGGTTCCAGGGGGCCCTGCGCACGGTCCTGCCCCTGGCCGAGCCGCACGAGCGCGGCGGGCTGATGTCGGCGTTCTACGTGCTGAGCTACCTGGCGCTGTGCCTGCCCGCCATCGCGGCCGGGATCGCGACCGACCGGTTCGGCCTGACCGCGGTGACCGACGTGTACGGCGCGGCGCTCATCGTCCTGGCGGCCCTGGCCATGGCCGGGACCCTGGCCATGAGCCGCTCCCTGGCCGCGCCCGCGGCGGGCCGGGNGGGGGCGCGGGGGCCCCCCCCGCCCGCCACGGGGGCGGGTCGGCGGGCGCCTCTGCCGCGTCCGGCCCCGGCTCAGTCCTCCGCCATGTCCACCACGGTCCAGTCCCCGTCGTGGTCGACGACGGTGCACGTGTAGTCCCTGTGCTCCGTCCCGCCGGAGCGGTAGTCGATGTCGACGCTGCCGACGACGTCGAACTCCCAGTACGGGCCGGACTCCGTCTCGCCCTGCCCCGTCCGGGCGACCTCGGGGGAGGCGTCGAACTCCGTGTCGGCCGGGGAGTCCAGGTAGCGCCGGATGTGGTCTTCGCACGCGGCCGCGGCGTTCTCGGGGGTGGGCTCCGAGGCGCCGCACGCGCCCAGGGGCAGGGCGGCCAGGAGGAGGACGGGGGCGAGGCGGGCGGGGTGCATGCGGCTCCGATCCGGGGATGTCTGATCAGAGGATAGACGTCCGACCTTTCCTCGCCGCCGGGCGGCCGCACCCGGGATCAGCCCTCCAGGTTCATCCCCCAGATGCCGACCAGGAGCAGCAGGAAGTCGAGCAGGAAGAACGAGGCCCCCAGCCAGAATCCCCACAGCGCCAGGACGCGCCCGCGCAGCCCTTGGGTGTGGGTGAAGCGCAGCGCGAGGGCCCCGGTGATCGACGCCGCTGCGGGGATGATCAGGAACAGCCCGAACAGCGGGGTGCTCAGGGCGGCGAGCACACCGAGGATGAGGGCGCCGACGGCGGACGCGGACAGGCGCGGGCGGAACCCCGCATTCGGGGGATGGTGCAAGACGGCTCTCCATGGGGGTGATCGGGGCGGGGCACGAACTCCGAGATTATGAGGAGCGCCGCACTGCGCGGAAACGGGCGCGGCGCGCGGCGAGGGGGCAAGCTGGTCCGGGGAAAGGTGGTCCGGGGAGGGACGACGAGACCGGGGGAAGGGGACCGGAGTGTCCGATACGGCACTGGCCGAGGTGATGGCCGAGCTCGCAGCGCTCGACGACCCGAAGGTGCGCGAGGTGAACGCCAGGCACGGCGACGACCACGGGGTGAACCTCACACGCCTGCGCGAGGTGGCCAAACGGCTCAAGACACAACAGGACCTGGCCCGGGACCTCTGGGCGACCGGCGACTCGGCGGCGCGGCTGCTGGCGACCCTGATCTGTCGGCCGAAGGCGTTCGAGCGCGATGAACTCGACGCGATGCTGCGCGAGGCCCGCACGCCCAAGGAGCGCGACTGGCTCGTGAACTACGTGGTCAAGAAGAGCCCCCACGCCGACGGCCTGGGCGGCGGCCCGGACACCACCTGCACCGAGCACGAGGCGCACAACCCCGGCGGTCAGTACCGGAGCAAGCACCACGCCCTGTTCGTCCACCCGGGCACCCCGGTCGCGATCCGGGTCCGCCACAACGGCGGCTCGGAGGCGAAGGTCATCCACTGCCAGCTGAAACTGGCCGTCCAGGACGACGTGGCCACGCCGCCGTGACCGCCACCCGCCGCGCGGCGCATGCCGCGCCGCCGGTCGAATCGCAGGTCCTCCCGCGCATCCGGGGCACACTACGCGCTGTAGTAGCGTCTGGGGCATGGCATTCGTTCACTCGCTTCTCCTCTTCCTCCACCTCCTCGGCATGGCCGGGATCGTCGCCGGGTTCCTGATGCAGGTCGCCACGGACAGCGCCAAGGCGCCCAAGGCGATCCTGCACAGCTCGCTGCTGCAGCTGGTCACCGGCCTCATCCTGGTCGGGCTCGCGGAGATGGGCGGCGGCGCCGTCGACCACATCAAGATCGGCGTCAAGCTCGTCGTCGCGCTCGCCGTGGTGGTCGTCGCCATCCTCAACGTGCGCAAGCCCGCCACCAAGCTGGGCGTCACGGCCGGTGCGCTCGCGATCGTCAACGTCGCCGTCGCGGTCTTCTGGGTCTGAGGCACCCGAAGCCCGACGGCGCCCGAAGCGGCCATCGCGGGGCGGGTTCCGCGTCCCGGCCCGTGTCCGGTCCCGTCCGCCCGGCACACCGCAGGCGGCTCGACCTCCAGGCGGCCCGCGCCCCTGCCGGGGTGCGGGCCGCCCGTCGTTCCGCCCCGGCTCTCCGGCCGTCGGCCCCGCCCGGAAAAATCACGTGCCCCAACGGCGCCCCATCCGGGATGGTTGCACCGCACACCGCCACGGGAGGGCCCATGGAACCGATCTCGCTTCAGACCCGCCTCATCCAGGCGACCGGCCGCGTCCCGTCCCGCCCCGGCGCCCCGTCCGGCGACGGCTCGGCCGTCGCCCGGCAGATGGACGCCGTCCTGCTCACCGTGGGCTTCGCCTGCGCGCGCGACCTTCTGGAGCACGTGTCGGCCATGGAGCCCGGCGCCGCGTTCGACACGGCGGCCGACGTGCTGGCCGCCGCGCGCCTCCAGGTCGGCGACCACGTCCGGCACAACGTCTACTTCGTCGACTTCCCGGAGAACGTGCCCGACACCCTGGACTTCTGGGCCCAGTGCATCGCCGACGCGTTCGTCGGCCCCGACGGCGAGGAGATCACCGTCGAGGACCTTCTGCCGGACGGCGTCCCCGGGCCGGTCTCCCTGACCGAGCTGCCGACCTACGGCCGCTACCAGCACACCTACGCCGACCTCCTCGCCCGCCACGAGGCCCTCGCCGCCTCGTCGGAGGACCGCGTCACCGTGCTGCGCCTGGGCGGCCCTTTGGACGACGAGGCCCACCGCCTCTACCTGGACATGGCGGCCTCGCCCGTCCCCCACTCCGACGACGGCCGCGACCTGCTCGCCGCCCTGGCCGCCCACTGCGCCGACCGGGAGCAGCCCGAGGCGGTCCCCGTGCGGGAGAACCGCGCCCTGGTCAACCGCGCGCACCTGGAGCACGGGCGTGCCCCGGACGTCGACACCGTCACCGACGTGCTGCGCCTGGCCTGCGCCCTCTCCGACGGGGACGTTACCCTCGCCGAGCCGACCCGCTTCACCTCGCCGCGCCGCCGCGACCGCCGCGCGCTCCTGGCCGCCCTGGACCGGGTCGTCGCCGAGGCCCCCGCCAAGCTCGGCGACGTCAACCGGTACGCGAACCGGTGGAAGCGGCTGGGGGAGCGGCTGCACCCCCACGAGTACGCCGAGTTCCCCAACGCCCGGCAGGTGTTCGCCGTCGCGCGCGGGGACCGGCGGGCGCCCTCCCCGGAGGGGCGCATCGAGGCGGCCTTCGCCGCCGCGGACCTCGACGAGGCCGTGCGCCTGCTGTCCGCGTCGCCCGGCATGCTGGTGCGCTCGCTCGACCGGCTGCTGCGCCTCGCCGGGCCCGAGCGGGCCGACACCGTGGCGAAGGCCCTGGCCGGAGCCGCGCCGTCGGTGGCCGGGCGGGTGCTGCTGAGCGCCCGGGCCCATCTGGACCCCCGCCGCGGCTCCGGCGCGCCCCGGGTGTTCGCCAACCGGGGCAGGCGCGCGTGGATCGTCCCGGACGGCCGGGCGCCGCTGGGACGGGACACGGCCACCGGCGCGGTCGGGACCCTCGACGCCGAGATCGCCGCCCGGCTGCCCGCCGCCGACCGTGTCCTGGTCGATCCGGAGGCGCTCCAGGTCGCCCTGCCCACGGCCGGCGCGCCCGGCCGCACGGACGGGACGGGGGTGCTGCCGCGCGGATCGACCACGGCGGTCGACGGGGACCGGCTGCGGTTCTTCGTGCACTGGCGGCAGGCCCGCCTGACCACCGACCTGGACCTGTCGGTGCTCCTCCTGCAGAAGGACTTCACCTATCACGGCCAGCTTTCGTGGACCGAGCTGGAGGGACACGGCGGCAAGCACTCCGGCGACATCGTCGAGGCGCCGGAGGGCGCCACCGAGATGATCGACCTCGACCTGTCCCGGGTCGGGGCCGCCTACGTGGTTCCGCAGGTGGACCTCTACGAGGGGGAGGGCTTCGACGAGCTGGCCGAGGTGTTCTTCGGGTACATGACGCGCGGAGCGAACCGCAAGGGCAGGCCGTTCGAGGCGCGCACCGTGCGGATGAAGTCCGACCTGTCCGGGAGCGGGCGGGTGGCGCTGCCGCTGGTGTTCGCGCGCGGGGGCACCCGGAAGAAGCCCCGGTGGCGGGCGCGGTGGACCCACCTGTCGCTGACGGGGGAGCCGGACTTCAACCGGGTGGAGGCCAACAGCCTCAGCACCGGTCTCCTGGCGCGCGGGATCATGGAGCGCCCGTACTTCACGGTCGCCCAGGCGGTCGAGCTGATGCGCGGGCGCGGGGCGAAGGTGGAGGAGTACCAGGGGCAGCGCGGAGGCGAGGGGACCGTCTACATCGGGCTGGAGCGCCCGGAGAGGCTGCGGGAGCACGTGGCGGCGTTCACCCCGGACCGGCTGGGAAATCTCCTTTCCCACTGACGTGGGCCTGGACTAGGCTCACCGCTGTGAGGCCATGGCGGAGCTTCCTTCTCCTCTCCTTGTAATGGTCTAGCGCCGCCCCTTTCCTCACATCGCGATCCGGGAGGCCCGGCGCCGAGGCGCCGGGCCTCCCGCGTTCCGGCGGGGGTCCCGCCGGGATGGGAGGCCGTGCATGGGGCGCCAGCGAGCACACCGGCGATCGAGAGACCGGTGCTCCCACGACGGGGCGCCCCGCCCCTACTCGCCCCGGTATCCGCGGGCCCTGTGCGCAGGGTGCGCCGGTCGGGCGACCGATCTGGCCGGACGCCCGGTCAGGATGGGGAACACGGGCTTCAGCGGCGGCTTCAAGGCGGTCCACGCCGACGACGGCTCCGACTGCCGCCAGGTCACCGACGACGGCCGGGTGCTGATCGACGGGGTCGAGTACCGGGCCGGTGAGGCGCACATGGGCGGCATCGTCGTCCAAGCGGAGGCGTGAGCCCTCCACGGAGGCGGCATCCGCCGGGGTGCGGCGGGCCTTGGCGACGATCTCGACAAAGGTGCAGTCGAACCGGCGATTTCGACAGCTCCCGTCGAGATCATCGCGAGGCGCCTCGGCGCCCTCATCCGTCGTAGAAGACGCGCTCCATCACCGTGCGGGCCCGGCGGGTCGCCTGGCGGTAGTCCTGCAGCAGTTGCGCCGCCGCGCCCTCGCCCTCGTCGTCGGTGCGGTAGCCCAGCGCCTCGGCCACCGCGCCCGCCTCGCCGGTGTCCGAGGGGATCGAGTCCCCGGGGCGCCCCCGCACCAGCATGATCATGCCGCGCACACGCGCCGCCAGCCGCCAGGCGACCTCCAGCGTGCCCGCGTCGTCGGCGTCCAGCAGGTCCGCCGCGACCGCCGCCTCCAGCGCCGGGATCGTCTCCGTCGTGCGCAGCTCCGGGACCTCGTAGGCGTGCCGGAGCTGGATGAGCTGGGCGACCCACTCCACGTCGCTCAGGCCGCCCCGGCCCAGCTTGGTGTGGAGCGCGGGGTCCGCGCCGCGCGGCAGCCGCTCGGCCTCCATCCGCGCCTTCAGCTTGCGGATCTCCAGCACACCGGCGGCGTCCACCCCGCCCTGCGGGTAGCGCACCGGGTCGACCATCTCCCTGAACCGCGCGCCCAGGTCCGCGTCCCCGGCGACCGGGGCCGCCCGCAGCAGCGCCTGCCGCTCCCAGGTCGCCGCCCACTTGTCGTAGTAGGTCCGGTAGGAGGCGAAGGTGCGCACCAGGGGGCCGCTGCGCCCCTCCGGGCGCAGGTCGGCGTCGACCACCAGGGCCGGGTCGGCGGCGGGCATCTCCAAGAGCCGCCGCATCTCCCGGACCAGCGCCTCGGCGTACCTCCGCGCCTCCTCCGGGTC
>NZ_ANBH01000024.1 GCF_000341185.1 Nocardiopsis chromatogenes YIM 90109 | reverse complement strand
CCAAGACCCGCCGCATCTCCCGGACCAGCGCCTCGGCGTACCTCCGCGCCTCCTCCGGGTCGGCGCCCTCGACCGGCTCGTACACGAACACCACGTCGGCGTCGCTGGCGTAGGTCAGCTCGCGGCCGCCGAAGCGCCCCATGCCGATCACCGCCATGCGGGCGGGGGCCGGGGCGCCGCCGTCCGGCCCCCCGCCGCCCTGTCCGGCCCTGCCCGCGTGCTCCGCGGCGGCCGTCCGTTCGGCGGCGCGCAGCGCCGCGTCCACGGTCACCCGGGAGATCGCGCTCACCGACCGGCCCACCTCGCCGATGTCGGCCACCCCCAGCAGGTCGGCGGCGGCGGTGCGGAACAGCTCCCGGCGGCGCAGCGCCCGCACCGCCGCCACCGCCGTCTCCCCGTCGTCGTGGCGGCGCAGCGCCGCCTCGGCCTCGGTCGCCAGCTGGGCGGTGGGGCGCCGGGCCAGCTCCTCGTCCCCGGCCAGCATCGCCACCGCCTCGGGGGCGCGCAGCAGCAGGTCGGTGGCGTACCGGCTGGTGCCCAGCACCCGGGCCATGCGCTCGGCCACCCGCACGTCGTCGCGGAGCAGCCGCAGGTACCACGGGGTCGCCCCGAGCGCGTCGCTGACCTGGCGGAACCCCAGCAGCCCGGCGTCGGGCCGGGGCGCGTCGGAGAACCAGCCCAGCATCACCGGCAGCAGCGTGCGCTGGATGGACGCCCGGCGCGACACCCCCGAGGTGAGCGCCTGCAGGTGCCGCAGCGCGCCCTTCGGGTCGGCGAACCCGAGCGCGCCCAGGCGCTCGCCCGCCTGTTCGGGGGTGAGCCGCGATTCGTCCCCGGGCAGGCGGGCGACCGCGTTGAGCAGCGGCCGGTAGAACAGCTTCTCGTGCAGCCGCCGCACGTCACCGGCGACCCGCTTCCAGGCCGCGGTGAGGTCGGAGACCGGGTTGGCGGCGTGCCCCAGGGTGCGGCCCAGGCGGCGCAGCGCCTCCTGCCCGGAGGCGGAGGAGGCGTCCGGCAGCAGGTGGGTGCGGCGCAGCTTGTGCAGCTGCAGCAGGTGCTCCACCCGGCGCAGGAACCGGTAGGAGGAGGCCAGCCCCGCGGCGTCGGAGCGGCCGACGTAGCCCCCGGACGACAGCGCCTCAAGGGCCTGCAGGGTGTTCCCCGAGCGCAGGGCGGCGTCGGCGCGCCCGTGCACCAGTTGCAGCAGCTGCACGCTGAACTCGATGTCGCGCAGGCCGCCGGGGCCCAGCTTGAGTTCGCGGGCCGCCTCGGCGGCGGGGATGTGCGCCACCACCCGGCGGCGCATCGCCTGCACGTCCTCCACGAACCCGGGGCGGTCGGCGGCGCGCCAGACCATGGGGCCGATCGCGGCGGCGTAGTCGTCGCCGAGCCCGGCGTCGCCCGCCACGGGGCGGGCCTTGAGCAGGGCCTGGAACTCCCAGGTCTTGGCCCAGCGCTCGTAGTAGGCGATGTGGCCGGACAGCGGGCGCACCAGCGGGCCGTTCTTGCCCTCGGGGCGCAGGGCGGCGTCGACCTCCCAGAGCGTGCCCTCCCCGTCGGTCTCGGCGGGGATCGCCATCATCCGGGAGGCCAGTCGGGTGGCGGCCTGCATCGCGTCGTGCTCGTCGGCCCCGTCGGCGGGCTCGGCGACGAAGACCACGTCCACGTCGCTGACGTAGTTCAGCTCCCGGCCGCCGCACTTGCCCATGCCGATCACGGCCAGGCGGCACCGGGCGGCGTCCTCAGGGGACTCGCCGCGGGCCACGGCCAGGGCGGCGTCGAGTACGGCGGCGGCCAGGTCGGCCAGCTCGGCGCCGACGTCGGGCAGGTCGGCGGTGCCGGTCAGGTCGCGCCCGGCCAGGCGCAGGACCCGCCGGTGGTAGGCGGCGCGCAGCGCGCGGGAGGGGGCGCCGCCCGCGGCGTCCGGGTCGGCGGCGGGCGCGGGGGAGGTGGGGTCGGCGCCGACGGTGTGCAGGAAGCCGTCGCGCAGCTCGGCGGCGGAGGGGGTGCGGGCGGCGTCGGGGCCGCGCAGCTCGCGCCAGTCGCCGGGGTGGCGCACCAGGTGGTCGGTGAGGGCGTCGCTGGCGCCGAGCACGGCGGTCAGGCGGGCGCGCAGGTCGGCGTCGGAGGCCAGGGCCTCCAGCAGCTCGCCGGGGTCGTCGGCCTGCTCGGCGATGCGCACCAGCCCGGTGAGGGCCTGGTCGGGGTCGGCGGCGGCGCCCAGGGCCGCGGTGAGGTCGCGGTGGTCGGCCGGGTCGATGCCGGCCTCCCGGAGCAGGCGGAGCGCCCGCTCGCCGTCGCCGAAGCCGAGCCGGGCCAGGGCGCCGGCCGTGGTCGTGGGGGTCCCCTCGCGCATGGTCACGGGTCAACGTTAGCCCGCAGGTCCGGGGGCGGGGGAGAGCGGGTGGGCGGGTCCGCGGCACGGGGCGGGCGTGGCGCGCATCACCCGAAAGCAGCGGAACAGGCCTTGTTGAACTATCGTTCAAGGAATTAAGTTGAACCATAGTTCAAAAATATCGCCGGGCGTTTGGGCCCCGGCGGCGACGGAAGGGGGAGGGCCCATGCCCTGGCTGCTGCTCATCGGGGCGATCCTCGCCGAGGTCACCGCGACCGTCTCGCTACGCTTCTCCGAGGGGTTCACCCGCCTGGTCCCGTCGGTGATCACCGCCATCGGGTACGGGACCGCGTTCTTCCTGCTGGCCCAGACCCTCAAGCTGGGCATGCCGGTGGGGGTGGCCTACGCCATCTGGGCGGCGGTGGGCGTGTCCCTGGTGGCGGTCATCGGGGCGCTGTTCCTGGGCGAGACGCTCACCTGGGTGCAGGTCGCCGGTGTCCTGCTGATCATCGGCGGCGTATTGGCGATCGAGACGGGGGGAGCGCATTGACCTCGCAGGACGGGTCCGGCGCACGGCCGGGGGGCCCAGAGGACGACGGCGCGAAGGAGGACGGCCGACGCGCGCGCGGCGAGCGGCGGCGGTCCGCGATCATCGACGCGACGCTGCGGGTGATCGAGCGCGACGGCACGGCGGGCGTCACCCACCGGGCGGTGGCCGCCGAGGCGGGGATCCCGGCCAGCTCGGCGGTGTACTACTTCGCGACCATCGACGACCTGCTGGTGGCGGCCCTCACCGAGGCGGCCGACGCGTACGTGTGCCGGGTGCGCGAGGCGACCGAGCACGGCGGAGGGACGCTGGACACCCTCGCCGAGGCCATCATCGGCGGCGGCTCGCCGGAGCAGCGCGGGCGCTGCCTGGCCGAGTACGAACTCACCCTCCTCGCGGTGCGCAGGCCGTCGCTGCGTGCGCAGGCCCGCCGGTGGATGGACCTGGTGGCCGAGGTGGCGCGGCGGCACACCGACGACCCGGTGGCGGTGCGCACGGCGGTGGCCGCCGCCGACGGGCTGTGCCTGGAGGCCCTGCTCGACGACCGCGACGTGGACCCGGATGAGGCACGCGCGGTCCTCGCCCACGCGCTGGGCCTGGAATGACCCGGGGGCGGAAGCGGTGGCGGCCCCCATCGTCCCTGCCGCTCTCCGGCCCGGGACGGAGAGGGAGAGCGGCGGACGGTGTCCGTTGCAGCGGCGTCACCTTCGGCGGCCGCGACAGCCGTCGGCGGACGGCCGACGAGAGCACGGCCACGGGATTTCCGTCCGCCGGTGCCCCTGCACCGGCGCCCTGCCCGACGGCGGGCCGCCTTCGGCCGCCCATCGACGAGCGGGGCGCCGGTCATGCCCCCGAGAGGGGGGGACGGGCCCGCCTCGACGCTACTGCCGCCCTGCCGACCTGGTCTGACGGAGACCCCACGGACGTGACCGAGCGGGTGAGTCCGCCAACCGGAGCCGGGCGGAGGCGGGGCGGCGTCCTTTGCGTCGGGCGGTGCCGGTCCTGCGGTGGATGCCCACGGGTCCGCAGGCACAGGCGCGGGTGTTCGGTGTATCCAGCGTTCACCAGGCGGAGGTGTTCCGCCCGTTCGTGTTCGAGGGGGCGGCGGCCCCTGGAGCGGTGGTCGTCGCGGATCTCGAAGGGGGCCATGGCACGCATGCGGTCAGGGGTGGTGCAACGACCGATCCACGCCAGGGCACCGGCACGGCGGTCGGCCGCCGGGAGTGGCGAAGACGACACGGCGATCCGTCCCCCTCCCCGCGGTGCCCGGGCGACCGGCGCGGGGCGCGCGACCGCCGTGTGCGCGGGGATGAGCGCTCCGCCCTCCCGTGACCGGCCCCGGTGCGTCGACCCCGCCCCGGTTCATGGGTCCGCCGGACCGCTGGGATGATGAGTCCCGCCATGTCAGACGCCTCGTACGGACTCCGACTCGCCCTGCTCAGGGCGGCGCTCTTCGCCGCCGTGTGCACGGGCGTCGCGCTGTTCGGCCACACCGCGGCGGGCGCGCCCGCGCCGCTGCCCGGCGTCGTGGCGGGTTATTGGGCGCTGGTGGCCCTGGCCGCGTTCCCGTTCGCGCGGGGGCGGCGGTCGATCGCCTCGCTCGCGCCCGGACTGTTCGGGGCCCAGCTCCTGCTGCACATGGGGTTCTCCGCCGCGACCTCGCCGCTGCCCGGCGCAGGGCCCCTGTCCGTGGAGCACCTGTGCGGCAGCGCGGCCGTGCACGCGGACTTCGGGATGCTGGCCGCCCACATCTGGGCGGCACTGGTCACCGGGTGGTGGCTGAGCTCGGGAGAAGAGGCGCTGTGGGCGGTCCTGCGCCTGCTGCGGGCCCGGCTCCCGGTCCGGGGGAAGGCCGGGGCGCTGCCGCCGCCCGCGCCGTCGCTCCCTGTGGAGCCGCCCCGCGCCTTCCTCACGACCCGCTTCCTGCGGCACACCCTCGCCGGCCGGGCCCCGCCGCCGCGGGCCCCGCGCCCGTGCGCGACAGCGGCCTGACCCTCGGACGTCTCCCGGGGCGGCCGCCGTCCGGCGCGGCGTGCGCGGACCACGCGACCCCCGGAACGCGACGAACCTGAGGAAGACGCGAGNGAGGGCGCCCGCCGGTGCGGCGGCCGCGACGGCCCTGCTGGCCGGATGCGGCGGCCAGGCGGCCACCGGCAGCGGGGACTCCCCCTACAACGGCAGCGAGATCGCGGGCGCGTTCACGCTGCCCTCCACCGAGTTCACCGACAACAAGGGCGAGCCCTACGACCTCAAGGAGGACTCGGCCGGGAAGTACACGGCGGTGTTCATCGGGTTCACCAACTGCCCGGACATCTGCCCGACCACCATGGCGGACCTGTCCCAGGCGGTGGGGATGCTGGACGAGTCCGAGCGCGAGGAGTTCCAGACCGTGTTCATCACGGCGGACCCGGAGCGGGACGACCCCGAGCTGCTCGACATGTGGCTGAGCAGCTTCGACCCCTCGTTCGTGGGGCTCACCACGGACCTGGAGAAGACCGACGCGACCGCCGACGAGCTGGGCATCTCGGTGTCCCGGCCCGAGGACCGCTCCGGGGACTACCAGGTCGACCACGGCGGCCAGACACTGCTGTTCGACCCGGAGGGGAACTCGCAGATCATGTGGTCCTACGGCACCGGCTCGGAGCAGATCGCCGAGGACCTGGAGACCGTCATCGGGGAGGACGCATGATGGCGGGACGACGGCGCACGATGGCGCCGCGGCACACCACGGCGGCGCGGCACACGATGGCGGCGCGGCGCGCCATGACGAGACGGCGCACGATGGTGGGCGGCCGTGCCCTCACGGTGTCGTGGGCCGCCGGTGCCTTCGCCCTGGCGGCGATCGCGGGCTGCGCGGCGCAGGAGCCGCAGATCGAGACGTCGGACGCCACGGTCCGGGTCCCGCTGACGCCGGACGTGACGTCGGCGTACGTGACCATCGAGAACACCGGTGGCGCCGACGACACCCTGATCGGGGCGGACACCGCGGTCGCCGACGAGGTCCAGATGCACGAGAGCGTGCAGAAGGACGACGGCACCACGGGCATGGAGGAGCGCGACGAGATCCCGGTCAAGGCGGGGGAGACCGTCTCCTTCGAGCCGGGGAAGCTGCACCTGATGCTGATGGACCCGGACCCCTTGGAGGCGGGCGAGACGGTGGCCCTGCAACTCCGCTTCGAGAAGTCCGGCACCGTCGAGGTGGAGGCAGAGGTGGAGGACGTCATGGGCGACAACGCCGAGAGCGGCGGCGACATGGAGTCGATGGACGACATGGACCATGGCGACATGGATGACATGGACCACGGCGACATGGACCACTGACCTGCCCCGCACTGAAGAGGGCCGGACCCGCACCAGGGTCCGGCCCTTCGCGGTACACGGGGCCGCTGCCCTTCCCCGGGCATCGGGGCCGCCCGGTCGCTTGTCTCCCCCCACCCCGACGTGCGCGGTGGTGCCGGGCGGGTGGCCCGTGGCCGCATGTCGGAGCGGCTCTCGGAGCGCTCGCGGTGGCCGCCGCCATCGGGAGGATCCACCGGCGCTCGGGGAGGCGGCGCCCAGCCGGTCGCTCCGTGGCACACTGGAACGACCGACGGAAAGGAGCGCCCGTGGCCACCCGTCCGTTGAACGACCCGGCGCAGATCATGGAGATGCTGCCCGAGCGCGACCAGGCCTGGTTCCTCCGGGAATACAGGGAGGCCGCCCATATCGCCGCGGACGACCCTCACCGTTTCGACCAGCTCCAAGAGATGCTCCGAACATGGCACCTTCGCGCTCTCGCACGCAACGGCGACGGGTACGAGGAGAGCCGCGAACAGGCGCGCACCGGTGATGGGGACTTCACCAGCCTCGACGAGATCATCGCTCGTCGGCAGGCGATGTGAGCTATCGAGTCGAGTTCACCGCGAAGGGGGATGCCGAGACCCTCGGACTCCCGTCGCGGGCCTTCACCGCGTTGGTCGACACACTCGGCGCCGTGGGGCGTGACCCCTGGAGCGCCGGGTGGAGCGATGATCCCGCCGATCCCGTATGGCGGTGGGCCCCCTTCGGGGAGGACGGTGCGGTCCTCTTCTACGTCGACACGTCCCACACGGTCGTACGTGTCCACACCGTCACCTGGACCGGCTGACCGGCGGTCGTACAGGGACGGCACTCGGCGGCTCGAAGGAGGCGGACATGACGGGCTCGTATGACGTCACCGTGGACCGGGTCGTCTCCCTGGAGGACGTCCGGCGGCTCTGCTCGGACCTTCTCGGGGTTCCCGTCTGGCTGGGCGGGGAGCTCGCGGGTGTTCAGGTGCTGCCCGTCGACTATGGCCACTTCGATTACGCGGCGGAACCCCGGATCTCCTCCACCTGGTTCTCCTGCGGGTCCACGCGGGCGCCCCTCGCCGAGTGGGAGTTCGCCTCCCGGGCCTCCCGGGCCCTGTCCGCGCGCTGCTGGGTGGGTGACGACACCATCGTCCCCTCCCGCATGCTCCTCGCCGAACCGGACGGGACGGTGCTCCCCGTCCACGCCGGGGACATCGACGGCGACGGCCTCTCCGTCTGGGGATTCCGCCTCGTCAGGTATTGCGGCCGGGACGATGAATGGTGTGGGAACAGCGCCGACTGCGGGGGCTCGGACTTCCCGCCGGATTGGCGGTACAGACCGGACACATGAAAGGGGCCGCCGACCACGTGCACGGTCGGCGGCCCCTGCGGCGGATCCGGTCCGCCTACGGCACCCGGATCAGATGTCGTAGTACAGCTCGAACTCGCGCGGGTGGGGGCGCAGGCGCAGGGAGTCGATCTCCTCGGTGCGCTTGAAGTCGATGTAGGTCTCGACCAGGTCCGGGGTGAAGACCCCGCCCTCCAGCAGGAACTCGTGGTCGGCCTCCAGGGCGTCCAGGGCGGACTCCAGGGACGCCGGGACCGTCTCGACCGCCGCGGCCTCGGCCGGGGGCAGCTCGTAGAGGTCCTTGTCCATCGGCTCCGGCGGCTCGATCTTGTTCTTGATGCCGTCCAGGCCCGCCATCAGCATCGCCGAGAAGGCCAGGTACGGGTTGGCCGACGGGTCCGGCACCCGGAACTCCAGGCGCTTGGCCTTCGGGTTCGGGCCGGTCAGCGGGATGCGGATGCACGCCGAGCGGTTGCGCTGGGAGTAGACCAGGTTGATCGGGGCCTCGTAGCCCGGCACCAGGCGGTGGTAGGAGTTCACCGTCGGGTTGGTGAAGGCCAGCAGCGCGTTGGCGTGCTTGAGCAGGCCGCCGATGTAGTAGCGGGCCGTGTCCGAGAGCTGGGCGTAGCCCGACTCGTCGAAGAACAGCGGCGCGCCGTCCTTCCACAGGCTCTGGTGGCAGTGCATGCCCGACCCGTTGTCGCCGAAGAGCGGCTTGGGCATGAAGGTCACGGTCTTGCCCGCGGCGTTGGCCGTGTTCTTCACGATGTACTTGTACAGCTGCACGCGGTCGGCCTGCTGGAGCAGGGTGCCGAACTTGATGCCGATCTCGGCCTGGCCCGCGGTGCCCACCTCGTGGTGCTGCAGCTCGACGTCGAGGCCGGCGTCGATCAGGTTGCGCACCATGCGCGAGCGCAGGTCGCTGTAGTGGTCGACCGGCTCGACCGGGAAGTAGCCGCCCTTGTAGCGCGGGCGGTAGCCGAGGTTGCCGCCGTTCTGCGCGGTGCCGGTGTTCCAGGCGCCCTCGATGGAGTCGATCTGGTAGTAGCCGGTGTTCGCGCGCGTCTCGAAGCGGACGTCGTCGAAGATGTAGAACTCGGCCTCGGGCCCGAAGAAGGCGGTGTCGGCGATGCCGCTGCTCTTCAGGTAGGACTCGGCCTTGCGGGCGACGTTGCGGGGGTCGCGGCTGTAGGACTCCAGCGTCAGCGGGTCGTGGACGAAGAACGTCATGTTCAGCGTCTTGAACTCGCGGAACGGGTCCAGCACGGCGGTGCTCAGGTCGGGCAGCAGCAGCATGTCCGACTCGTGGATCGCCTGGAATCCGCGGATCGAGGACCCGTCGAACATCTGGCCCTTGGTGAACGTGTCCTCGTCGACGTTCTCCGTGGGGATCGTGACGTGGTTCACGCCACCGAACAGGTCGGTGAACCGGACGTCGAGGAACTCGACGCCCTCGTTCCTGATGAACGCGAGGGCCTCATCGGCGCTGCTGAACAAGACATACCTCCGAGCAGATGTGGGAGGGGGCGGCGGTGGCGCGGGCCTCGGCCCGGTGTCATCCGCTCTCCGCGACCCCCTCCTCGGCCACGGTGACGACGCTAGGAGGGCGGCGTTTCTCGGCCATGTCTCGTATGTTTCCTGCGCGTTACGGGGTGCGGCGTTTCCCCTGTCCAGCGGGGCGTATCCGGCGTCACACCGGGAAACGGTGTTTCCGGGCGCCCCCGCGAGAGTGTCCGGAATCACGTACCCTGCGGCGCCGATACCGTTGGTCCCATGGAGAGAAACGGTGAGGCGGGCCCTGAGGAGGCCGCATTCCGCTACCGGGGCAACCGGCTGGGGATGCCCGAGGAAGGCCCGGGCTCGGTGCCCGGCGTGGGCCGCAGGCTCGTGGCGCTGACGCTCGACTGGGTGCTGAGCCTGGCGATCGCCTACGGCCTCCTCGGCGCGGATCCGCGGGAGGGCTCGTCCACCGCCCTGCTGGTGTTCGCGGTGATGACGGCGCTGTTGCTGGTGCTGTTCGGCACGACCCTCGGCAAGCGCATCGCCGGTATCGGCATCGCGTCGACCGGCGAGCGCGGCATCCCCTGGCCCCTGGCGGTCGTCCTCCGCACCGTCCTGCTGTGCCTGGTCATCCCCGCCGTCGTCCACGACCGCGACCAGCGGGGCCTGCACGACCGCGCCGCGGGGACCGTCTCCAAGCGCCTGTAGCCTCCGTGTCCCGATGATCCCGACGGCCGTGCGCCGCGGACCGCCGGGGGAGGGGGCGGACGAACGAAGGAGCCGCCCGGCCCCGAGGGGGCCGGGCGGCTCCTTGCCGTCGTATCGCTGGCGAAGCGCCCGTCGTCACCTCAGCGCGTCTGGGGCTTGGGGCCCTTCGGCATCTTCACGCCCTTGGGCATCGGGCCCTTGGGCATCTGCACCGCCGACGGCAGCGCCTTGAGCCGGTACCGCAGCTCGGCCACCTTCGCCTTGTCCAGGTTGCGCGGCAGCTTCATCATGTGCTTCTGCAGGTCGGAGATGGGCACCTGGCCCTCGCCGTTGCCGACCATCACGTCATAGATCGGCATCTCGTAGGCCACGCGCGACACGCGCTTCTTCTCCGCGGCCACGATCTTGCGCAGCCGCGACGGGTCCCCCTCGCCGACCAGGACGACGCCCGGGCGGCCGACGACGCGGTGCACCACGTCCATCTGCCGCGTGGCCGCCACCCCCGGCTCGGTCGACCAGTCGCCGCGCATGTTGTCCAGCACCGCCATGCCCGCGCCGAGCTGCCCGTCGAGCATCTTGTACTGGATCTTCTGCGCCGACCGGGTGAAGAAGATGAACCCGGCCAGGAAGGCGATCGGGATGCCCAGGCTCAGCCAGTAGAGCCAGCCCCCGCCGGTGACCAGGCCGCCGACGACCGACAGCGCCACCAGGCCCAGGAAGATCCCGACCGCGATCGGGATCGACTTGGGGCTCTGCTTGTGCACGACCTTCGCGACCATGCCGAGCTGCTTGAACCGGCCCGGCCGCTTCTGCTCCTCTGAGCCGCCCTTGCCTGCGGCCGCCTGGGAGGTGTTGGTGTCCTTGGGCTTCTTCGCCATGCCCTCCAGGATATGGCCCATGGGGNGGCGGGGGGCCGCCGTTTCAGCTTGATTACTTTGCAATGTTCGTTTTGTCCGGATCGCCTGCGGGGCCTTCCCAGGTGGGCGGTGTGCGGCGCCCGAGGGGCGGCGCGGGGCGGTGCGGACGGGGCGGTGCGCGGCGACGCGGCTCAGGCCTGGGCCTTCGCCTCGGCCTCGCGCTTCTCGATCGCCTGCTTGTACAGCCGCCCGGCCCGGTAGGACGAGCGCACCAGCGGCCCCGACATCACGCCCGCGAAGCCGATCTCCTCGGCCTCGGCCGCCAGCTCCACGAACTCCTCCGGCTTGACCCACCGGTCGATCGGGTGGTGCAGCTTGGAGGGCCGCAGGTACTGGGTGATGGTCAGCAGGTCGCACCCGGCCCCGTGCAGGTCGCGCATGGCCTCGCTGATCTCGTGCCGCTCCTCGCCCATGCCCAGGATCAGGTTGGACTTGGTCACCAGCCCGGCGTCGCGCGCCTTGGTGATGACCTCCAGCGACCGCTCGTAGCGGAACCCGGGGCGGATCCGCTTGAACACCCGCGGCACCGTCTCGACGTTGTGCGCCAGCACCTCGGGGCGGGAGCCGAAGACCTCGCCGAGCTGCTCGTCGTCGGAGTTGAAGTCGGGGATCAGCAGCTCGACGCCGGTGTCCGGGTTGAGCTCGTGGATCTTGCGGACCGTCTCGGCGTAGAGCCAGGCGCCGCCGTCCTCCAGGTCGTCGCGGGCCACACCGGTGACCGTCGCGTAGCGCAGCTCCATGGTGCGCACCGAGTTGGCGACCTTGGTCGGCTCCATCCGGTCCAGCGCCGTGGGCTTGCCGGTGGCGATCTGGCAGAAGTCGCACCGGCGGGTGCACTGGTCACCGCCGATGAGGAAGGTCGCCTCGCGGTCCTCCCAGCACTCGTAGATGTTGGGGCACCCGGCCTCCTGGCAGACCGTGTGCAGGCCCTCGCGCTTCACCAGCGAGTGCAGCTCGCTGTACTCGGGCCCCATCTTCGCCTTGATCTTGATCCACGGCGGCTTCTTCTCGATGGGCGTCTCGCTGTTGCGGGCCTCGATCCGCAGCAGCTTGCGGCCCTCGGGAGCGATGGTCAACGCGGACCCTTCCTTTCCTCGTCCCTCGTGGGGAGGTCGTCGTCGTGCTCGGGCGCCGTCAGGCGCCCGCCGGCTCGGCCGGGGCCTGGGCCCCCGGCAGGTCCGGCGGCACGCCGTCGCTGTGGCTGTAGGACTCGGCGCCGAGCACCTCGGCCAGGTGCGCCTCCACGCGCGGCAGGACCTCGGCGACGGTCACGCCGCGCCCCACCTCGCGCGAGATGCTGGTGACGTCCCCTTCGTCGGCGGGGATGCCGCACGGGACGATCCTCTGGAACCACGAGAGATCATTGTCGCAGTTGAGGGCGAAACCGTGCATGCCGACCCCGCGCGAGATCCGGCACCCGATGGCCCCGATCTTGCGCTCGATCAGCCCGCGGGAGGGGTCGGCGTCCAGCCACACCCCGGTCTTGCCCTCGATGCGCCGACCGGTCAGGCCGTACTCGGCCAGCGTGCGGATGATCGCCTCTTCGAGCAGGCGCACATAGGCGACCACGTCGATCGGGTCGGCCAGGCGCACCATCGGGTAGACGGTGAGCTGTCCGGGGCCGTGCCAGGTGATCTTGCCGCCGCGGTCGATGTCGAAGACGGGGGTTCCGGGCCAGGTCTGCTCCCTGTCCCAGGTGCTGGTGCGCTTCCCGGCCGTGTAGACGGGCTCGTGCTGGAGCATGAGCACCGTGTCGGGGATGAGGTCGGCGACGCGGCTCTGGTGGAGCCGCTTCTGGAGGTCCCAGCCCTCCTGATAGGGGACCGGGTCATCGCCGAGCCGGGCGAAGACGAGCTCACTCATACATCCCACCTTATGCCCTCGGAAGGGCTCCGGAGGAAGGCGCCCCGGCCCTCCGCGACGCCCTGTCCCTGCGGGAATAAGGTGCCCCGGGGCGGTGTTCGACCGCCGCCCCGGGGGCCGCCGCCCGGGCCGTTCCCGGCGGTGGCCGGCCCCTTACCGCTCGGAGGCTTCGGACAGCGCCGCCATGAGCGCCGGACCCAGCGTGGGGTGGGTGAACCCGAACCCCGCCTCCTCCAGCCGCGCGGGCAGCACCCGCTGGCTCACCAGCGCCGCCTCGTCGGCGAAGCCGCCCAGCGCCGCGCGCATCGCGAACGCGGGCACCGGCAGCGGCGCGGGCCGCCCCACGGACGCCGCCACCGCCCGCGTGTAGGCGGCGTTGGTCACCGGCTCGGGCGCGCACAGGTCGAACGGGCCGGTCAGGCCGGGCCGCTCCAGCAGGAAGCGCATCGCGCCCACGTGGTCGCCCAGGCTGATCCAGCTCATGTACTGGCGCCCGTCGCCCAGGCGCCCGCCCAGGCCGAGCCGGAACAGCGGCAGCACCGACCCCAGGAGCCCGCCGCGCCCGGACAGCACGAGGCCGGTGCGCAGGTGGGCGGTGGCGATCCCGGCCTCCTCGGCCTCGGCGGTGGCGCGCTCCCAGTCCCGGCACAGGTCCGACAGGAAGCCCTGGCCCTTGTCGCCGCTCTCGTCCACCGCCTGGTCGCCGGTGTCGCCGTAGTAGCCGATCGCCGACCCGGACAGCAGCCGCCCCGGCGGCGCGTCCATGCCCGCCAGCGCCGCCGCCAGGGTCCGGGTGCCCGCCACACGGCTCTGCCGGATCGCGCGCCTGCGCGCGGTGGTCCAGCGGGCCGGGCCCAGCGGGGTGCCCGCCAGGTGCACGACGGCGTCGGTTCCGGCCAGGGGTCCGGTGTCGACCGTGCCGCCCTCGGGGTCCCACCGCGCTTCGTGCTCGTCGCGGGCGGGGCGGCGCACCAGGCGTACGACGCTGTGCCCGTCGTCGGCGAGGGAGCGCGCCAGGGCGCTTCCGATGAGACCGGTGGACCCGGTGATCGCGACCTTCATGGGAACGGTCCTACCCGTTTCGGCGGCCGGTGTGCGGTGGGGGCGTCGGCGGGAGGGCGGCGCGGCGGAATCGGCGGCGACGCGGCGGAGGCGTCGGGGCGTCGGGGACCGGCGGGGGCGGCGGCACGGTCGCCCGGATGCGCGGTGACCACCGAAAACCGGAGATCACGGGCGTCTTCGGACAGTCCTCGCCCGATTCCCCGGGCAATTCCCCGGAATGCCTGCGCGGCGGGTGAGCACCCCTCTACGGTGGGCTTATCCGGGCGCACTTCGGTGCGAGGCCCGGGCCGACCTTTGGTGATGGGGATCACCAGGGGGATGGTGAATGGTGGGGTAACAAGGCGGGGCGGCGTCCGGAAGGGCGCCGCCCCGCTGCCGTGGTGGGGCCGCCGCTTTCCGGTCGCCTGGCGGGCACGCGCCACTGGGGCGCAGGGGCGCGGGGCGGCGGCGACCGGGGTGGGCAGGCCCAGCGGTAGCGCTGTCGGCCGTCCGGCGCCTGCGCGGCCGCCCTGGTCGGCGGCCACGGAGTGAGACGGGCGGGTCTCCGGCCCCGCCTCCGTCCGGTAGGCCCCTCGCGGTCCGAGCGGGCGGCGCATAGTGGGCATACCGGGTGGGAAGCTCCGGTATGCGCATCGAGCGTGGCGAAAGGGGCGATTCCGGGCCGGTCGGGTGATGGAACCGCCGCCCTCGGACGGCACCGGTCGGCCCGCCGATGCCCACGCCCTGGAACACGACGCGGCCGCGACCCCTCGGAAGGGGCCGCGGCCGCGCCGTTCGCCGCTCGGAGGACCGCGGTGCGCCCCGGGGCCTCCGGGTGCGCCTGAAGTCCGGGACCGCCGTCAGGCCAGGCCCAGGTCGGCCTCGAAGGCGCCCTCCTCCAAGCGCTCCTTCACCGCCTGCAGGAACCTGCCCGCGTCGGCCTTGTCGATGAGCCGGTGGTCGTGGGTGAGGGCCAGGTAGGCCATCGAGCGCACCGCCATGACCTCGCCCAGCTCCGGGTCCTCCACCACGACCGGGCGCTTGACCACGGCGCCGGTGCCCAGGATGGCCACCTGCGGCTGGTTGATGATGGGCGTCTCGAACAGCGCGCCCACCGTGCCGGTGTCGGTGATGGTGAAGGTGCCGCCGCTCAGCTCGTCGGGGTTGAGCTCCCCGGTGTGCGCACGACGGCTCAGGTCGGAGATCTTGCGGGCCAGGCCGCCCAGGTTGAGGTCGCCCGCGTCCTTGATCACCGGGGCCAGCAGCCCGCGCTCGGTGTCCACCGACACCGACAGGTTCTCCAGGTCGTGGTAGGTGACCTCGTAGCTGTCGCTGTCGATGACGGCGTTCAGCTTCGGGTGGGCCTTGAGCGCCTCCACCGCGGCCAGCGCGAAGAAGCCGAAGAAGTCCAGCTCCACGCCCTCGCGCCCGGCGAACTGCTCGGCGGCCTGGGCGCGCAGGCGGGCGACGTTGGTCATGTCGACCTCGACCACCTGGGTGACCTCGGCCGAGATGCGCAGCGACTCGGCCATCTGGTCGGCGATGGTCTGCCGCAGCCGGGACATCTTCTCGGTGCGGCCGCGCAGCGTGGTGTCGGGCGCCGGGGCGGTGCGGGCCGGGGCCGCGGGGGCGGCCGGCTCGGCGGCGGCCGCGGCGGCGTCCAGCACGTCCTGCTTGCGGATGCGGCCGCCCACGCCGGTGCCGCGCACCGACGCCAGGCTCACCCCGTGCTCGGCGGCGAGCTTGCGCACCAGCGGGGTCACGTAGGCCTCGGTGACCGCGTCGGTTCCGGCGGCCGTCCCGGTGCCGCTGATGGTCTCCACGTCCACCGCCGGGGCGCCGGTGTCGCGTTCGGCGCGGGCGGGCTCGGCGGGGCGCTCCGGCGCGGGGGCCGGGGCGGGCGCGGGCGCCGGGGCGGCGGCCTGCGGAGCGGGCTCGGGCTCGGGGGCCGGGGCGGGAGCGGCGGGCTCCGGCTCGGGCTGCGCCTCCTTGGCCGTGGGCGCAGCCTCCTCCTCGGCCGGGGCCTCGCCCGCCTCGGAGATCACGGCGATCTGGGCGCCGATCTCCACCGTCTCGTCCTCGGCGACGAGGATCTTGGTGAGCACACCGGAGGCGGGGGCGGGGATCTCGGTGTCGACCTTGTCGGTGGAGACCTCCAGCAGCGGCTCGTCGACCGCGACGGTGTCGCCCTCCTTCTTGAGCCACTGGGTGACGGTGCCCTCGGTGACACTCTCGCCCAGCTCGGGCATTGCAACGGAAGTCGGCATGGGGTCCTCTTAGCAGCGAAGAACGTATGAAGCGCGGAGAAGAAGCGAGCGGGGCGGGCCCGGGGCCCGCCCCGCGGGGGCGCGTCAGTCGTGGACGTGCAGCGGCTTGCCCGCCAGCGCCAGGTGCGCCTCGCCCAGCGCCTCCGACTGGGTCGGGTGCGGGTGGATGAGCTGCGCCACCTCGGCGGGCAGCGCCTCCCAGTTGTAGATGAGCTGTCCCTCGGCGATCAGCTCGCCGACCCGGGAGCCGACCATGTGGACGCCCAGCACCGGGCCGTCCTTCTCGGCGATGACCTTGACGGCGCCCGAGGTCTGCAGGATCTGGCTCTTGCCGTTGCCCGCCAGGTTGTAGTCGGTCACGACGATGTCGTAGCCGCGCTCCTTGGCGGTGGCCGAGGTGATGCCGACCGAGGCCACCTCCGGCTCGCAGTAGGTGATCCGCGGGACGCCGTCGTAGTCGATGGCCGGCGGGTTGAGCCCGGCGATGCGCTCGGCCACGAAGATGCCCTCGGCGAAGCCCACGTGCGCGAGCTGCAGGGTCGGGATCAGGTCGCCGACCGCGTAGACGTTGCCCACGCCGGTGTGCAGGTTCTCGTCCACCTGGACGAACCCGCGCTCCATCGGGATGCCCTGCTCCTCGTAGCCCAGGCCCTCCGAGACCGGCCCGCGGCCGATGGCCACCAGCAGCACCTCGGCCTCCAGGGTCTTGCCGCCCTGCAGGGTGACGCTGACGCCGGAGTCGGTGGTCTTGACGCTCTCGAACGGGGTGCCCAGCTCGTACTTGATGCCGCGCTTGCGGAAGGCGCGCTCCAGCAGCTTGGAGCTGGACTCCTCCTCGACCGGCACCAGGTGCGGCAGCGCCTCGACGATGGTGACCTCGGTGCCGAAGGAGCGGTAGACGCTGGCGAACTCCACGCCGATCACGCCGCCGCCCAGGACCACGGCGGACTCGGGCACCCGGTCCATCCGCAGCGCCTGCTCGCTGGTGATGACCTTCTCGCCGTCGATGTCCAGGCCCAGGGTCTTGGGCTTGGAGCCGGTGGCCAGGACGATGTTGCGGCCCTTGTAGACCGCGCCGCCGACGGTGACCTCGTCGGGGCCGGTCAGCTTGCCCTCCCCCTCGACGACGGTGATCCCGCGCGACTTGATCAGCCCGGACAGGCCCTTGTGGAGCCCGCCGACGACCTTGTCCTTGTACTTGTGGACGGCGGGGACGTCGACGCCCTCGAAGCTCGACTTGACGCCGAACTTCTCGCCCTCCTTGGCGGAGTCGGCGACCTCGGCCGCGTGCAGCAGCGCCTTGGTCGGGATGCAGCCCTGGTGCAGGCAGGTGCCGCCGAGCTTGTCTTTCTCGATCAGGGCGACACTCATGTCCAGTTCGGCCGCGCGCAGCGCCGCCGCGTAGCCGCCGCTGCCGGCGCCCAGGATCACGAGGTCGAAGGTGCCGCCGCTCTCACTCACGGGAAGGACACTCCTTGGTGTGGATGTAGTGGTGTTCGTCCGTCGGTGACGGATGCGGTGCGGCCGGGCGCGTGTCCCGCCCGGCCGCGCCCGGTCTCAGTCCTGTGCGCCGCCGGCCAGGTCCTCGGCGATCCGCACCAGGGTGCGGGTGGCCGCGCCGGTGCCGCCCTTGGGGGTGTAGCCGTGCGGACCGCCCTGGTTGAAGGAGGGCCCGGCGATGTCCAGGTGGGCCCAGCGCTGCCCGTCGGCCACGAACTCCTTGAGGAACACGCCCGCGCTGAGCATGCCGCCCCAGCGCTCGCCCGCCACGTTGGCGATGTCGGCGACCGAGGAGTCCAGCCCCTTGCGCAGCTCCTCGGGCAGCGGCATCGGCCAGGCGGCCTCACCGGCGGCGTCCGCCGCGGCGGTGACCGAGGCCCGGGTGTCGTCGTCGGAGGCCATGACCGCGAAGACGCGGGTGCCCAGCGCCACCAGCTGCGCACCGGTCAGCGTGGCCACGTCGACCAGCAGGTCCGGCCCGTCCTCCTGGGCCCGCACCATCGCGTCGGCCATGACCAGGCGGCCCTCGGCGTCGGTGTTGAGCACCTCCACCGTGGTGCCGCCGTACATGGTCAGCACGTCGGAGGGGCGCTGGGCGGTGCCGGAGGGCATGTTCTCGGCGATGGCCAGGTAGGCCACCGCGTTCACCTTCGGCTTGAGGACCGCGATGGCCCGCATGGCGCCCAGCACCGCGGCGGCGCCGCCCATGTCGGACTTCATCCAGTCCATGGCGCCCGCCGGCTTCAGCGACAGGCCGCCGGAGTCGAAGGTGATGCCCTTGCCGACGAAGGCGACCGTGGAGGAGGCCTCCGGGTGGGAGTAGGCCAGCCGCACCAGGCGCGGCGGGTTGGCCGAGCCCTGGCCGACGCCGACGATGCCGCCGTAGCCGCCCTCGGCCAGCTCCTTCTCGTCCAGGGTCTGCACCTGCAGGCCGTGCTCCCGGGCGACCTCCTCGGCCACCCCGGCCAGGTCCTCGGGGACCAGGTCGGCGGGGGCGGTGTTGACCAGGTCGCGCACCAGGTTGACCGAGGCGGCCACGGGCTCGGCGCGCTCGACGGCGGCCGCGGCCCCCTCGGCGGCGCTGACCACCTGGAAGGCGGAGGCGGGGGCGCGCTCGGCGTCCTCGCCGGTGCGGTAGCGGGTGAAGGCGTAGTCGCCCAGCAGCGCGCCGGTGGCGGCGGCCCCGGCCAGCTCGGCGGTGCCGGCGGGCAGGGCCAGCACCACGCGGGCGGCCTCGGCCGGTCGCGCGCGCAGGGCGGCACCGGCGGCGCGGGCGACGTGGTCGGGGTCGGGGGCGCCGTCGGGGACGGGGCCCAGGCCGACGGCGAGCACGACCGGGGCGGTGGTCGCGCCGGCGGAGGGGAGGCTGTGCACCTCCTCAAGGGCGCCGCTCGCTCCCAGAAGCGACAGGGTCCGGGCGAGGCCGCCGGGGTAGGCCGCCTCGACGTCGTGAGCGCCCGACGCGGGCTCCGGGCCGTCGGCCCCGGAGTGGTAGCCGACGACAACGGCGTCGGCGTCGAGCGAACAGGGGGATTCCGTAATGACTGACAGCGACGTGCTCACGGGTCCGATGCTAGTCCTTGTGACGTCCCGGTGGGCACGCCGCACCCGGCGCGCCCACCGCCGGGCCGGAGGCGGCCGCGTGTTCACCCGTATGTGAAGAAGTCCGTTTCTTTCCGGTGATGGCGGCGCGAAGCGCCCCGTCCGTGACGATCCCCCGCATCTTCCGGAACGGCGGGTTCGCGCCGGTCACCGCAGGTGGCCGGGCGCGGCCCCGGCCGGGGTGTGAAGAAATGTGATGATGGCTACAGGGCGGCGCACCGGTGCGGGCGCCGACCGCGGATGCGGCGGGGCTCACAGGGCGATCGCCGCCGCGACGAGGGCGACCGTGGCGGACGTCTCGCACAGCGCGCCCAGCACGTCCCCGGTGATCCCGCCCAGGCGCCGCCGCGCGTGCAGCAGCAGCGGGACCGACGCGGCCGCCCCCAGGGCGACCGCGAAGGCCAGGGACAGCGCCGCGCCGGGGGAGTGCAGGAGCCCGGCCAGGGCGGCCAGGGCCAGCCCCACGGCGGCGGAGGCGGAGGCCGCGGCGTGCGGAACGGTCCCGGCGACATAGGTCCCCAGCCCGTCCGGGCGCGCCGAGGGGACGGCGGGCGTGCAGGCCAGGGTGATGGCCAGGCGCCCGGCGACGGCGGCGGCGACCAGCGCGGCCGCCCCGGCCAGTGGGCCCGCCGAGGCGGCCTGCGCCAGCGCGGCGGCCTGCACCAGCAGCACCAGCACCAGGGTGACCACCCCGAAGGGGCCGATGTCGGAGCGCTTCATGATCCGCAGGGCCTCGTCGGCCGGTTTCCCGCTGCCGAGGCCGTCGGCCAGGTCGGCCAGCCCGTCCAGGTGGAGGCCCCGGGTGAGGGCCGCGAGCAGCCCGAGGGCGAGGGCGGCGGCGAGCAGCGGGGTGAGCCCGACGGCCACGGCGACGGAGACGACGATGCCGCCCGCGACCCCCAGCCCGGCCCCGATGAGGGGGGCCCAGCGCATGGCCCACCCGGCGACCGCGCGGTCCACCCGGTCGACCCGGACGGGCACGGCCGTGAGCGTGCCCGCCGCCATCCGGAGCCCGTCGAGGGCGGCGCCGCTCCCCCTCCCGGCGGACCCCGGGGGCCGGGAGGGACCGGAACCGGCGTCGGACTGCATGCGGACTCCTCAAGCGACGGGGCGAACGGGGACGGGGGCCGCCGATCCTACCGCCGGAGCGTCCGCCACCGTCGGCGTGCGGCGATGCCACCGATCAGCCGGGCCCACCGCCGTCCCTCGCCCTGCGGACGGCCCCCTCGGTGATGATCTCGACGAGGGTGCTGTTGCAACCGCCGGAACGGCAGCACTTCTGTCGAGATCATCGCGGGCAGGGGGCGCCTGCCACCTTGCGCTCCGGTGGCCCGCCGCCGGGCTGGGACCGTGAGTGGGGCGCCTGCCGGTTCGGGGGCGATGGCCACCGGGGCGCCGACTACGGCAACTCGATGATCCTTCCGGACACCGCCAGCAGGACCTCGTCCGACTCCTGGGCCAAGCCCTGGTTCAACCGGCCCAGCATGTCGCGGAACAGGCCACCGCTCCGCGTCGCAGGGACGACGCCCGATCCGACCTCGTTGGTCACCGCCACCGAATGGCCGGGGAAGCGGCGCCAGGCATCGAGCAGTTCCCCGATGCGGCGGTCCAGGCGTTCCCGGGCGTCCGCAGGCGGGGTGTCGGACCACATGCCGACCTCCTCCATGGCCCCTGCCAGCCAGGTGCCCGCGCAGTCGAAGAGGACCGCCTCGCCCGTCCCGGCCGCCTCGTCCAGCGCCGCCGCCGCGTCCCCGGTCTCCTCGGTCCTCCACCACGGCGGGCGGCGGGACCGGTGCGCGGCCACGCGTTCGACCCACGCCGCATCCCCTTCGGGGCGCGGTCCCGTGGCCACGTAGACCACGCGCGGCTCGGCGAGCATCCTCCGCTCGGCCTCGGCGGACTTGCCCGAGCGCGCCCCGCCGGTGACCAGGACCCGCCGGGCGACCGGCTCGGCGGGTTCCGGCAGCGGGGCGACCTCGACGACCTGCCCGTCGGCCGCCGCCTCGGCGCCCCACAGCGCCGCCCGGCGCCGCAGCTCGGCGGGGGAGTGCACCCCGTGGCCGCCGCCGACCAGGAGGAAGCGCGTCCGGTCGTGGACGACCCCGCGGCGCCGCAGATCCCCGATGGCCTCAGGGGCGTCGGCGTGCACGACGGCGACATCGGGTGGGAGCCAGGCACCGGGACCCTGCCGTTCCCTGCCGGACGGTGCATCGGAGGTTCGGTCGGCGGAGAGGGGGTCCGGAGGGGTGGAGGAGGCTTCCGGAGGATCGCACTCAAGGAGCACCGAGTCGCCCCCGAAGAACGTTCGGCCTTCGGCGCGCAGGGCCGTCTGGAGTGAGCCCTCCACATGGACGGCCAGCGGCCGCCGGGGCTCGGCTGCGGCGCGGCGGCAGGAGGCGCACCGGCACTCGGGCACCGGCCAGCCCCGGGACGCGGCGGTCCCCAAGAAACGAATGCGCATGCCCGCCAGTGAACACCAGNCGCACCCCCGCCAGTGAACACCAGGACGCGTAGGCTCGGCACCGCCGGGCCGGGTGGCCCGGCGCGGCTGAAGGAAGGAGCCCCATGGCCTGGAGCTGGCGCTACGAGAAGGAAGGCGGAGCGGTCCTTGAGGGCGAGGACCTGCCCGCCGAGACGTTCCCCTCGCGCGGGGACGCCGAGAGCTGGCTGGGCGAGGAGTGGCGCGACCTGGCCGAGGCGGGCGTGGAGCAGGTCAGCCTTCTGGAGGATGAGCGCGTGCAGTACACGATGAGCCTCGGCGAGGGCTGAGGGCCCCGGCCTCACTGCCTTGGCGGCGCGGGTGCGTCGCTGGAGCCCGCGCGGGGCCGGAACGGCGCGTACGGGGCGCCGCCCCGGCCCCGCCGCGTTCAGGGACGCCGCTCGGGGCTCAGGGTCAGGCCCGGGTCGCGCCGGATGCTCTCGCCCAGGACCTCGTCGATCCTCTCCATCACCTCAGGGGCGAGGATCACGCCCGACGCCCGCACGTTGTCGCGCACCTGCTCCGGGCGGCTGGCGCCGATGATGGCCGAGGAGACGTTCGGGTTCTGCAGCACCCACGCCACCGCCAGGGCCGCCATGCTCAGCCCCACCTCGTCGGCGATCGGGCGCAGCCGCTGCACCCGGCGCAGCAGCTCCTCGTCGTCCATGTACTTGGCCATCATCTGCGCACCGCCGGACTCGTCGGTCGCGCGGGACCCCGCGGGCGGGGCCTGGCCGGGCGCGTACTTGCCGGTGAGCAGCCCCTGCGCGATCGGCGACCAGACGATCTGCCCGAGCCCCTCGCGCTCGCACACCGGCACCACCGCCGACTCGATGACCCGCCACAGCATGTTGTACTGCGGCTGGTTGGACACCAGCCGGTCGAAGCCCATGTCGTCGGCGATCTTCTGCGCCCGCTCGATCTCGTCCGCGCGCCACTCCGAGACCCCCACGTACAGGACCTTGCCCTGGCGGACCAGGTCGTCGAAGGCCCGGATGGTCTCCTCAAGGGGCGTCTCGTAGTCGAACCGGTGCGCCTGGTACAGGTCCAGGTAGTCGGTGCCCAGGCGCCGCAGGGACTCCTCGCAGCCGCGCACGATGTGCTTGCGCGACAGCCCCCGGTCGTTCTTCCCCTCGCCCATGGGCCAGTAGACCTTGGAGAAGATCTCGACGCCGTCCCGGCGCTCCCCCTTGAGCGCCCGGCCCAGCACCTCCTCCGCGCGCCCGCGCGCGTACACGTCCGCGGTGTCGAAGGTCGTGATGCCCTCGTCCAGGGCGGCGCGCACGCACGCGACGGCCGCGTCCTCCTCCACCTGCGATCCGTGGGTGATCCAGTTGCCGTAGGAGATCTCGCTGACGACGAGACCGCTGCTGCCGAGGTGACGGAATTCCATGGGGGCACGATATGCGCGCGGGGCCCGCCCTGTGCAGAGTGGGCCCCGCGCGTCGGTTCCGGGGGTGCGGCGGGCGGTCAGCCCTTGGCGGCCGTGCCGATCGGCTCGCCCGGCTTGACCCGCGGCTTGGGCAGGCGCAGGCGCCGGATCTGGAGCTGGCGCATGGCCGCGTACAGCCCGATGCCCCGCAGGTTGTCGTCATTGGGGAAGTGCTCGGCCGTGTACTTCTTGACCCTGCGCGCGATGAAGACGCCCTCGACCACGATGGTGACCATCATGACCGGCCAGGCGATGTAGGTGATCGCGGCCTGGATCTCCACCGGTGCCGCGATCAGCGCGACGATGATGACGAGCGAGAAGTACAGGAAGAACTCGCTGAGGCTGCGCCGGGAGTCGACCGCATCCCGCGCGTAGGCGCGCGCGGGCCCGAAGTCCTGCGGGCGGAAGTACCGCTCCTCGCCCTTGGGGGCACCGGACTTGGAGGCCGTGCGCTGCTGCTCGCGGGCACGGCGCTCGCGGTACTGCCGGTAGGCCTCCTTGCGCGACTGCGGCGCGTTGAGGGGGCGGCGGAGCTCGGCCTGGCTGTCCCGGCGCTTGGGCGTGGGCACACCCTTCTTCGGGGTGTAGCCCTTCTGCGAGCCCTCAGCGGTCTCGGCGGCACCGGTCACGGCCGGCTCTTTGGATTCGGAAGCGGAGCGACGTCGGAACACATCCATCAGGGTATCGGCTCCCCGTGGTGTGAATGGCGCTGCATGGCGAGGGCCGGTCAGAGCGCGTAGGGTTGGGGCACAGCGCCCGCCGGGAACAGCCGATCGTACGGACCGAGAAGGGGACGGCCACGCCGATGAGCGTGTTTCAGCGACTTTCCATGATCTTCAAGTCCAAGGCGAACAAGGCCTTGGACTCCGTCGAGGACCCTCGGGAAACACTCGACTACTCCTACCAGAAGCAGTTGGAACTGTTGCAGAAGGTCCGGCGCGGGGTGGCCGACGTCGCCACCTCCCGCAAGCGTGTCGAGCTGCAGATCCAGCAGCTCGAGCAGCAGTCGGGCAAGCTGGAGAACCAGAGCCGGGCCGCGCTCCAGCAGGGGCGCGAGGACCTCGCCCGCGAGGCCCTGACCCGCCGCTCCGGCCTGCAGTCCCAGATCGACGGGCTCAAGCAGCAGCACGAGCAGCTTCAGGGCGAGGAGCAGAAGCTCACCCTGGCCGCGCAGCGCCTGCAGGCCAAGGTCGACTCCTTCCGCACCCGGAAGGAGACGATCAAGGCCACCTACACCGCCGCGCAGGCCCAGACGCAGATCAGTGAGGCCTTCTCCGGCATCTCCGAGGAGATGGGCGACGTGGGCATGGCGGTCCAGCGCGCCGAGGACAAGACCGCCGAGATGCAGGCCCGCGCCGGCGCCGTGGACGAGCTGCTGGAGTCCGGCGCCCTGGACGACGTCTCGGGCAGCTCCAAGGACGACATCCAGTCCGAGCTGGACCGCATGGCCAGCTCCAGCGGTGTCGAACTGGAGCTGGAGAAGATGAAGCAGGAGCTGGGCCAGGGCGGCGGCGGCGCGGCCCCGCAGCTCGAGAGCGGCTCCGACGCCCAGTCCCAGCCGAACCGGCAGGGGGAGGGAGCATGATCGTCCGCATCATGGGGGAGGGCCAGCTCGATCTCTCCGAGGCCGACATGGACCTGCTGAACTCGGTGGACACCACCCTTGAGGAGGCCATCGAGTCCGGCGACGATGCGGCGTTCCGCGAGGCCCTGGCCACCCTGCTGGAGCGCATCCGCGAACACGGCAAGCCGCTCCCGCCGGAGTCGCTGCACCCGTCGGACTTCGTCCTTCCCCCCTCGGACGCCTCGATGGAGGAGGTCCGGGCGATGCTCGGCGACGAGGGGCTCATCCCCGACTGACCCTTCGCCCGTCTTCCGGTGAGCGCGCGCCCTGACCGGACAGGGCACCCGGGGCCGCCGCGGTACGCCGCGGCGGCCCTGTATCGTCCGTACCGGGGGACGGTGCGGCCCGGCCGCCGCCGCCCGGCCCGCGTGTCTCACCTGGCTCTCACCCTTTTCCGCCGCCGTCCCGCCTAGACTGGGCGCCGAGGGGCAAACCAGACGAAGGCAGGCACGCAGTGGCAGGCTCGAAGTTCACCCCCGACCGGGGGCTCACCGCCCGCATGGTGCTCACCATGGCGCTGCTGGGCGTGGTGTACGTGGCGTTCATCATCGCGCTGATCCTGGTCGGCCTGCCCTGGCCGCTGGTGGTCCTGCTGGTCGTCGGCTTCGCCGTGGTCCAGTACTTCACCTCCGACAAGATCGCCCTGTACGCGATGGGCGCGCACGAGGTGACCCCCGAGCAGGCGCCGCAGCTGCACGCGGTGGTCGACCGGCTCTGCGCCATGGCCGACATGCCCAAGCCCCGTGTGGCCGTGGCCGACACCGACGTGCCCAACGCCTTCGCCACCGGCCACAACGAGAAGAAGGCCGTGGTCTGCGCGACCACCGGCATCCTGCGCCGCCTGGAGCCCGAGGAGCTGGAGGCGGTGCTCGCCCACGAGCTGTCGCACGTGGCCCACCGCGACGTCATGGTGATGACCATCGCCGGGTTCCTCGGGATCGTGGCCGGGTTCCTCACCCAGATGGGGCTGCGCTTCGCCGCGTTCGGCGGCGGGGGCAACCGCAACAGCAACGGCCCCTCCCCGGCGATGATCGCCCTGGCCGTGGTGGTGGTGAGCGCGATCGTGTGGGCGCTGAGCTTCCTGCTCACCCGGGCCCTGTCCCGCTACCGCGAGCTGGCCGCCGACCGCGCCGCCGCGTACCTGACCGGCCGCCCGTCGGCCCTGGGCAGCGCCCTGACCAAGATCACCGGGGACATGGCCCGCATCCCCAGCCGCGACCTGCGCCAGGCCGAGCCGTTCAACGCCTTCTTCTTCACCCCGGCCTTCTCCAAGAGCGGGTTCAACATGGGCCAGCTCCTGGCCACGCACCCGCCGGTGGAGCGCCGCCTGGAGCAGCTCTCCTCCATCTCCCGGCAGCTGGGGACCGGAGCTTAGCGGGCGCGCGTGGGCCGACGGACGGCAAGGGCGGCAGGAGTAGTCTCCGGACGAGCGCCGCACGCACATGAGGAGTCGTGTTGAGTTTTCTCCGAGCCCTGCTCGGGCGGTCCAAGCCCGCCCGTCCCGACCTGGACGCCCTGTTCGCGCTGCCGTCGGCGGCCGTGACGCTGGAGGCCGCGGCGGGGTTCACCCCGACCGGCACCGGGTCGGTCGCCTTCCGCGCCGCCGAGGGCAAGGCCTTCGCCGACCTCGAACGCGAGGTCACCGCGCTGCTCGACGCGGACGGCGGCCCGCCGGTGGAGACCACCGCCGACGACTTCGGCTACACCTGGCTGGTGCTGCGCTCCTCCACCGAGAGCGGCATCTCCGACCTGGTGACCGACGTGCACGCGGTCAACTCCAGCCTGGAGAACGCGGGCTTCGGCCCCTCCCTGCTGTGCTCGCTGACGGCCTTCGCCGACGCCAAGGGCCGCTCGGTGGCGCTGGTTTACCTGTACAAGCGGGGCACCTTCTACCCGTTCGCCCCGCTGGGCGGCCAGCGCCGGGACAACGCCCTGGAGCTGCNGGCGGCCCCCTGCCGATGGAGCAGGACAAGAGCCGCTGGTTCCCGGTCTACGGCGCCCCGGGCCTGTGACCGGCGCCCCCGACCTCTGACCGGCCGCCGCGGGGCGGTGCGGGACCGGGGAGGGGCGCGGGAAATTTTCCGTTCCACGGAAACGAGTTATCGCGAAGTGGATAAAATCTGCCCGATCCCCTGGTCCCGGACGGGCGGCCGGGGCAGACTGGTCGGGTGCGAATCGTGATTGCCCCAGACAAGTTCGCCGGCACCCTGACCGCCGTCGAAGCCGCCGAGGCCGTCGCCACCGGCTGGCGCGACGTGCACCCCGGTGCCGACACACGGACCGTGCCCCTCTCCGACGGCGGCCCCGGCTTCGTGGAGGTGCTGCACGCCGCGATCGGCGGTCGGCTCCTCGGCTGCGAGGTCACCGGCCCGCTCGGCGCCCCCGTCCGCGCCGACGTGCTGCTCGACGGCGACACCGCCTACGTGGAGAGCGCCCTGGCCTGCGGCCTGCACCTGGTGCCCGCCGCCGACCGCGACCCCGCCCGCACCACCACCCGCGGGGTCGGCGAGCTCATCGCCCGCGCGGTGGAGGCCGGGGCGCGCACCGTCGTGGTGGGCATGGGCGGCAGCTCCACCAACGACGGCGGCGCCGGGATGCTCGCCGCGCTCGGCGCCGGGCCCGCCGACCGGCTCGCCGCCGGAGGCGGGGCCCTGGCCGGGCTGGAGGCCGCCGACACCGCGCCCGCCCTGCGCGCCGTCGAGGGGGTGCGGCTGATCGCCGCCACCGACGTGGACAACCCCCTGCTCGGCGAGCACGGCGCCAGCGCCGTGTTCGGACCGCAGAAGGGGGCCGACCCCGGGGCCGTGCGCGCCCTGGACGCCGCACTGGCCGACTTCGCCGACGCCACCGACCCGGAGGGCACCCTGCGCGCCGCCCCCGGCGCGGGCGCCGCCGGGGGACTGGGGTACGGCCTGCTGGTCCTGGGCGGGACGGTGGAGTCCGGCGTCGCCCGGGTGCTCGAAGCGGTCGGCCTGGACTCCCTGGCCGCCGGGGCCGACCTGGTCGTCACCGGCGAGGGCTCGTTCGACTTCCAGTCGCTGCGCGGCAAGCTGCCGCACGGGGTGGCCCGCACCGCCGCCCGGCACGGGGTGCCGTGCGTGGTCACCGCCGGGGCGGTCTCCGCCGACCCGGACGAGGCCGCCAAGGCCGGGGTCACCGCCGCCTACTCCCTGGTGGAGTCCGCCGGGTCCACCGAGGCCGCGATGGCCCGCTCCGCCGAGGAGCTGCGCGCCCTCGCCGCCGCCATCGCCCGCGCCTGGCCCCGCGTGGACAGGGCCGGACGAGGGGACTGAGGCTCCGGCACTGGAGCGGCGCGGCTTCCGGCCGACCAGGTCGGCACGGGTGTCGCGGAATCGGGGCGGGCCTGTCCTCGGATTCCCGGCCTGCAGCCCACCCGCCGCGGATGGCCGTACAGTTCCCGCGGATGCCCTCCCAAGGAGGCGGACGGGGGCGCGGCCCCGCCCCCATGTGACGTAGGCCCCCGGGCCGCGATGGCGGGGGACGCGTGCAGCACCTAACCTGGAGGTGGTGCACCGAGGCGCCCCGAGCGGGGCGGAATGCGCCGTCGGACCTCGGTGTTGGGACCGCTGAGGACCGATGGGACCCGTGCGCGGCCGTGCGGGGATCCGGACGGCCACCGGCGCCGCCCGGCGACCGGGGGCCGACGTACACGCCTTCTTGGAGGAGCTTGCAGATGACGGTTCAGAGCGACGAGGCCACGGCGCAGGGGATCATCCTCACCGACGAGGCGTCGGGCAAGGTCAAGGCGCTCCTTGACCAGGAGGGCCGGGACGACCTCCGGCTGCGCGTGGCCGTCCAGCCCGGCGGCTGCTCGGGCCTGCGCTACCAGCTGTTCTTCGACGAGCGCGAGCTCGACGGCGACGTGACGGCCGAGTTCGGCGGCGTCGAGGTGGTCACCGACCGGATGAGCGCCCCCTACCTGATCGGCGCCACCATCGACTTCGTCGACACCATTGAGAAGCAGGGCTTCACCATCGACAACCCCAACGCCACCGGCTCCTGCGCCTGCGGCGACTCCTTCAACTAAGGAGAGCGGTAGAGACACCGGCCCCGCGGGGCCGACGCGCGGCACGCCCAGGTCGGCGTCGCCGCCGAGGGTCTGGGGCCCGTCCCGGCACACGCCGGGGCGGGCCCGTCGCCGTCTCCGGGGCGGACGCGCCCGCGCCGCCTTCGGGGGCGGCCGCCTGTACGGGCGGCACGAACGGGGTGGGCCCGAGAACGTTGATGGGCAACTCCGCATCGGCTGCGGACACGGGGAGGGGCGCCCGTGATCGGTGTGTGCGGGGCCGGGCGCGCCGGAAGATCGGGGCGGTGGTCTGGGCCCTGAAGGGCCGGTCGGGGGCCGGGGCGCCGTGCCGGGTGCGCTGCCGGAGGCCATGGGCCGGGGGTGCCGGGGAGGCTGTGCGCTCCACGCCGAGATCGGGCACGAGCGGCCGACCGGTGCCCCGGCCGAGCGGTCGCTCGTGGTCTACGGCCACCGGCCGGGGCGCACGCTTCCCATCAACGATCCGGCCGTCGCTCCTCCCGGTCCCGGGACAGGGGTCCGGCCGCCGTGCGCAGACCTGCGGAGACGTGCGCGGAACCGGACCGCGGCAGGCCCGGCCACCGCGAGGCGTGCGAGCCGTGCACGCATGACGGTCCGGAGGGCGGCCGAGGGGCCCGCAGCCGTGGTGGCGGCGCGGCCGCCGGGACCACCGGCGGGGCGCCGGGCCCTGTCCCGTCCCCCGCCGCCGGGGCCCGTCGGCGTATGCGCTCGGACGTGCACGGACACCGAGTGCCTGCAGGGTCCTTCCCTGTGGCGCCGAGCCCGTAGGTAGGCTTGTGCCCCGTTCAGATCTCCCCGACCCAAGGAGCACTCCGAGTGCGCATCGCGGTTACCGGATCGATCGCCACCGACCACCTGATGACCTTCGACGGGCGATTCGCCGAACAGCTGATCGCCGACCAGCTGGAGCAGGTCTCCCTGTCATTCCTGGTGGAGGAGCTCGATGTGCGGCGCGGCGGGGTCGCCGCCAACATCAGCTACGGCATGGGCCGCCTCGGCCTCAAGCCGCTGCTGGTCGGCTCCGTCGGCGCCGACTTCGCGGAGTACCGCGCCTGGCTGGAGAAGCACGGCGTGGACACCTCCGGCGTCCGCACCTCCGACCGCAAGCACACCGCCCGGTTCGTGTGCACCACCGATCGCGAGCAGAACCAGATCGCCTCGTTCTACGCCGGCGCCATGTCCGAGGCGCGCGAGATCGACCTGGCGGCGCTCGCCGCCGAGCACAGCCTCGAACTGGCGCTGATCGGCGCCAACGACCCCCAGGCCATGCTGCGGCACAGCGAGGACTGCCGCCGTACCGGCCTCCCGTTCGCCGCCGACCCCTCCCAGCAGCTCGCGCTGATGGACGGCGCCGACATCCGCAACCTCATCGAGGGCGCGGCCTACCTGTTCACCAACGAGTACGAGAAGGGCCTGGCCGAGCAGAAGACCGGCTGGAGCGACGAGGAGATCCTCGACCGCGTCGGCATCCGGGTCACCACCCTGGGCGCCAAGGGCGTGCGGATCGACCGCAAGGGCGAGCCGCCGGTCAGCGTCGACGTCGCCGAGGTCTCCGAGAAGGTCGACCCCACCGGCGTGGGCGACGCCTTCCGCGCCGGGTTCCTGGCCGCCACCTCCTGGGGCCTTTCCCTGGAGCGCGCCGCCCAGGTGGGCAACTGCATCGCGGTGCACAGCCTGGAGGTCAACGGTCCGACCGAGTACGAGCTGACCACGGCCGGCCTGCTCGCGCGGATCACCGCCAGCTACGGCAAGGAGGTCGCCGACGAGGTGGAGCCGCACCTGGCGTAGCACCGGCACGCGCCGGACCCGGGCGGGGACCGGGCGCGGGCACCGCGACGGCGGGGTGGGACGCCGTGCGCTGGGGCTCGTGGCCCGGGCACCCCGCCCGACCGCGTAAAGTAGGACACCGACCCCGCCTGCCCGGCGCCGTCCGGGCGGGTGATCCGGCCGCCGCGCTGAGACGCGCGGCGGCGTTCGTGCGGATGGGAGCACCTCCGCACGCGCCACCACCGGCACGCGGCCAGGGTCGGCCGCACCGGCGGGGAACGGCGCGCAGGCGGCCATGCCGCCGCGACCCGGGGGGCCTGTGGGCCTCCTCCCAGAACTAGGCGAGCCTTACCTGGGATTCCCTCCACTCACGAAGCGGAAAGAGGAAAGCATGCGCTACACCGGACCTAAGGTGCGGTTGTCCCGGCGCGCGGGTACCCCGCTGACCCGTAAGGCGGTCAGCTACTTCGAGAAGCGGCCCTACCCCCCGGGTGAGCACGGCCGCCGCGTCCGCCGCTCCACCAGCGACTACGCGGTCCGCCAGGCCGAGAAGCAGAAGCTGCGCTGGTACTACGACCTGTCCGAGAAGCAGCTCGCGCGGGTCTACGACAACGCCAAGAAGCGCCCGGGCCGCACCGGCGAGGAGATGATCTCCGAGCTGGAGCTGCGCCTGGTCACCCTGGTGCTGCGGGCCGGCTTCGCGCCGTCCATCTACGCGGCCCGCCAGTACGTCACCCACGGCCACATCACCGTGGACGGCAAGAAGGTCGACATCCCGTCCTTCCAGGTCAAGCCGGGCCAGGTGATCGGCGTCCGGGAGAAGTCCCGGAACATGGTGCCGTTCGTCGAGGCCGCCGAGGGCGTGCACGCCGACGACAAGATCGCCGGCTTCCTGGCGGTCAGCCACAAGGACCTGCGCTGCGCGGTCGTCGACCGCCCCAAGCGCGACCAGGTCCCGGTGCCCTTCGACGAGCAGCTCGTCGTCGAGTACTACGCGCGCTGACCCCCTCGGGGAGCGTGCGCGGCGAGGGCCGCGCCCCGGATCCGTCCGGGGCGCGGCCCTCGCGCCTTTTCCCGGTCCTCCCGGCCCCGCGGGCGCCCGCCCCGGGCCCCGCACCCGATCGGACCAACATCACGATGGTCACGGCGGGGACACGGCCGCGCGCGCCCGCGGGGCGGGCTCAGTACCTCCGCCGGATGTGGAAGGCGCTCCCGCGCTCCAGCGGAACCTCGGCCACGAACTCCTGCAGCTTCATCCGGCACCACGCGGGGATGTCGGACGAGGCGGCCGGATCGTCGGCGGTCACGGCGATCACGGAGCCGATCGGCACCTCGCGGATGCGCTCCGCGAGCATGATGATCGGGATCGGGCACTTGCGCCCGACCGCCTCAACGGTCACCAGCGGCTGATCCCCCACGGGCGGCTCCTCCATCGCCTGCTCGTCCTGCTCTGTGTCCTGATCTTTACCCGCGCCCGCGGATAACGGGCACCCGGTTAAGGGTGCTGTAAATCCAGCGATACTCTCGCCTTAGCCCGCCCGGGAGCCCCTTCGAGGGGGGCGGTCCGAGCGGGACGGGGACACCGCTCCGGCCCGCTGGCCGGACCCGGGCCGCCCGCTCCGTGAAAGGGGTGTCGAGCAACACGCTGACCAGGCACACCCGTGAACGGCGCAGCGGGCGGTTCGCGATAATGTTCCCCCTGACAAGCTTCGGATAGACGACCGCCCGCGCACTCGACGCGGGCATCACCGCTGGGAAGGCAATCCGTGAGTCCGACCCGCCATAGGAATCGGCGCGAGGCAGTGCGCCGATGGGCACCACGTGGCGCCGTGCTCGCCGCGTTGGGACTGGCCGCGACCGGGTGCGCGTCGAACGAGTTCACTCGTTTGGGTGTGCCGGAGCCGATCACCGAGCAGGGGCAGCGCGTGCTCGCGCTGTGGCAGGGCTCATGGGTGGCGGCGTTCGCGGTCGGTCTCCTCGTGTGGGGGCTGATCGTCTGGTCGATCATCTTCCACCGCAAGCGCTCCGAGCAGCTGCCGCCGCAGGTGCGGTACAACATGCCGATCGAGGCGCTCTACACCGTCCTCCCGATCGTGGTCATCGCCGTGCTCTTCTACTTCACGGCGCGCGACCAGACCTACCTGCTGGAGACCGACGAACAGGCCGACGCCAACGTCGAGGTCGTCGCGTTCCAGTGGAGCTGGGAGTTCAACTACCTGGACCAGTCCAAGGCCGAGGCCGCCGAGGCCGCCGGCGGAGACGAGGAGGCCGACCCCGAGATCCTCTTCTCCGAGGTCGGCACCCCGGACCAGATGCCCACCCTGGTCCTGCGCGAGGGCGACGTCGTCCACTTCGACCTGCACTCCCCGGACGTGATCCACTCCTTCTGGATCCCGGCGTTCGCCTTCAAGATGGACGTCGTCCCGGGCCACGACAACGAGTTCCAGGTCAAGGTCAACGAGGGCACGGCCGGCACCTACATGGGCCGCTGCGCCGAGCTCTGCGGCGCCGACCACACCCGGATGCTCTTCCAGGTCGAGGTCATGGAGCCCGACGAGTACGACGCTTGGTACGCCGAGCAGCAGGAGGCCGCCGAGGCGGAGCAGGCCGAGCAGGCCGCCGCCGAGGAGGCCGAGGACGCCCAGTCCGGTGCCGAGGGCGGCGAGCCGCAGGGCGACGCCGAGGCCGAGGCGCAGACCGAGGGCGAGGGCGAGCAGGCCGACGGCGGCCAGGACGGCGCCGAGGGCGACGCCCAGGCCCAGGACGCCTCCGAGGGCGAGCAGGCCGACGACGCCGCCGCGCGCGACGAGGAGTCCGAGGACGAGGAGGCTGGCCGCTGATGGCGACGGCGACATCGACACCGGGGACCGCTCAGCGGCCCGCCCCGACCCGCAAAGGGTCGATCATCGTCAGCTGGCTGACCTCCACCGACCACAAGGTCATCGGGTACATGTACCTGATCACCTCGTTCGGGTTCTTCATCTTCGGAGGCATCCTGGCGCTGCTCATGCGCGCCGAGCTGTTCCTGCCCGGACTGCAGGTGATGACCTCCGAGCAGTTCAACCAGATGTTCACGATGCACGGCACGATCATGCTGCTGCTGTTCGCGACGCCGCTGTTCGTGGGCTTCACCAACATCATCATGCCGCTGCAGATCGGGGCGCCCGACGTGGCGTTCCCCCGGATGAACCTGTTCGGGTACTACCTGTTCCTGTTCGGCGGGCTCATCACGGTCGGCGGGTTCCTCACCCCGGGCGGCGCGGCCAGCTTCGGCTGGTTCGCCTACACCCCCCTGTCCGACGCGGTCCGCTCCCCGGGCCTCGGCGGCGACCTGTGGATCCTGGGCCTGGTCGTGTCCGGTCTGGGCACCATCCTCAGCGCGGTCAACTTCATCACCACCGGCCTGTGCATGCGCGCACCGGGCATGACGATGTTCCGCATGCCGATCTTCACCTGGAACGGCATGCTCACCAGCGTGCTGGTGCTGATCGCGTTCCCGGTCCTGACCGCGGCGCTGATCGCGCTGGGCGCCGACCGCATGGTCGGGACCCAGGTCTTCAACCCCGAGCACGGCGGCGCCATCCTGTGGCAGCACCTGTTCTGGTTCTTCGGCCACCCGGAGGTCTACATCATCGCGCTGCCGTTCTTCGGCATCGCCACCGAGATCCTCCCGGTCTTCAGCCGCAAGCCGATCTTCGGCTACAAGAGCCTGGTGGGCGCCACCATCGCCATCGCCGGCCTGTCGGTCACCGTGTGGGCGCACCACATGTTCCCGACCGGCGCCGTGCTGCTGCCGTTCTTCTCGTTCATGACCTTCCTCATCGCGGTCCCGACCGGTGTGAAGTTCTTCAACTGGGTCGGCACGATGTGGCGCGGCCAGCTGGTCATGGCCTCCCCGATGCTGTTCACCATCGGCTTCATGGTGACCTTCCTGTTCGGCGGCCTGACCGGTGTGCTGCTGGCCTCCCCGCCCATCGACTTCCACGTCACCGACTCCTACTTCGTGGTGGCCCACTTCCACTACGTGGTCTTCGGCACCGTGGTCTTCGCGATGTTCGCCGGGTTCTACTTCTGGTGGCCCAAGTTCACCGGGAAGATGCTCAACGAGAAGCTGGCGGTGGCCCACTTCTGGCTGCTGTTCACCGGCTTCCACGCCACCTTCCTGGTGCAGCACTGGCTGGGCGCGGCCGGGTTCCCCCGGCGCTACGCCGACTACCTGCCCAGCGACGGGTTCACCCAGCTGAACCAGATCTCCTCGATCGGCGCGTTCGTGCTGGGCGCCTCCACGCTGGTGTTCTTCTGGAACGTGTGGATCACCCACAAGAACGGCACCAAGGTCGAGGTGGACGACCCGTGGGGCTACGGCTGCTCGCTGGAGTGGGCGACCTCCTGCCCGCCGCCGCGGCACAACTTCACGTCGCTGCCGCGGATCCGGTCCGAGCGCCCCGCGTTCGACCTGAACCACCCGCACGCGGCCGCCCCCGGTGCCGTCCCGGCGGCCGCCACCTCCGAGAAGTAGGGCGTCGACACCATGAAGATGCAGGCATATCTGTTTATGGGCGTCTCGACCTTCTTCGGCCTGGCGGCGGCGCTGTACGCCTACTGGGCCTGGGCGGCCGAGGGGCACATCGAGTGGACCGGCACCGTGGCGCTGATCGTGGCCGTCGGCTTCGGCTGGATGGTCGGGTTCTGGCTGTGGCAGGCCGCGCGCCGCAGTGAGTCGCACCACGGGCTGGCCCCCGAGGACCGGCTGGACGGCGACATCGCCGAGAACGCCGGCGAGTACGGGTTCTTCAGCCCGCACAGCTGGTGGCCGCTGTTCGTCGCGATGGCGGTGGCCTTCACCGCCGTCGGCGTGGCGATCGGCTGGTGGATGGTCTTCATCGGCGGCTTCGCGATCATCCTCACCGCGATCGGCTGGGTGTTCGAGTACTACCGCAAGGAGTTCCAGCACTAGCCCTTGCGGCGGCGGGCCCCGGCCCGCGCGAGACACGGCCCCGGCCGGCCCACCCCCCGCCTTCCGCGGGGACGGTGGGCCGGCCGGGGTAGTATTTTTCGGGATGTTCATACCCATTGGCGGTATCCGTCCGGATCGGGGCCCAGGAGGGGCGGGGCGGAACCTTTCCGCTCCCGCAGGCGTCTCCCCGGATGCGGCGGGGACGGACCCCGCCGAGCGGACGTCAGGAGGGCGCACCTAGTGAAGCTCACAGCGAAGCCGACGGCGCGCGGCGTTGGCGCGGGCCTGGCCGCCGGGGCGGCGCTGGTCCTCGCCTCGGCCTGTACGGGCTCCACCGCGGACCCGTCCGGGTCGGAGTCGGCCGCCGACCCCGTGGACGTGGTGATCACGCCCGGGGACGGGGCCACCGGGGTCCGCCCCGACGTCCCGCTCACCGTGGAGGCCGACGGCGGCAAGGTCACCGACGTGCAGGTCGTCCAGGAGGTCCCCGGGGGCACGGCGTCCGAGGACGCCCAGACCGGCGAGGAGACCGGCGAGGACGGCGGCGGGGACGGTGAGGGCGGCGCCTCCGAGGCCGACACCGTGACCGGAACCCTCAGCGACGACGGCGCCACCTGGACCAGCGACTGGAACCTCGTCCCCGGCGGGGATGTGACGGTGGAGGCCGTGGTCGAGAACGCCGCCGGGGAGGAACAGGAGTACACCGCTCAGTTCTCCACCGCCGCGGCCGAGCAGGGCAACGCCCTGGAGCTGGAGTCGAACTTCCCGACCAGCGGGGACACCGTCGGCGTGGGCATGCCGGTCATCGTCAACTTCGACCTGCCGGTGGAGAACAAGTCCCGGGTGGAGAACTCCATGGAGGTCGTCTCCGAGGAGCCCAACGAGGGGTCTTGGGCCTGGCTGGACGACCAGACCGCGGTCTTCCGCCCCAAGGAGTACTGGAAGCCGAACCAGAAGGTCGCGGTGAACATGCGGCTGGCCGGCGTGGACGCCGGGGGCGGCACCTACGGCGTGGAGAACCACCGGCTGGAGTTCGAGGTCGGCCGCGACCAGCGGACCACGATCGACGCCCAGAGCCACCGGATGGTGGTCGAGCGCGACGGCGAGGAGATCAAGGACTTCCCGACCAGCGTCGGGAAGGCGAACACCCGCGCCTACACCACCACCAGCGGCAACCACCTGACCATGGAGAAGTACGCCAACCTGGTCATGGACTCCTCCACGGTGGGCGTGCCGGTGGACAGCCCGGAGGGCTACAAGCTGGACGTGGACTACGCGGTCCGCTTCTCCAACAGCGGCGAGTTCACGCACGCGGCGCCCTGGAACGGGTCCCTGGGCGAGGCCAACCTGAGCCACGGGTGCCCGAACATGGCGACCTCGGACGCCAAGTGGTTCTACGAGAACTCCTACATGGGCGACCCGCTGGAGGTCACCGGCACCGACCGCCAGGTGGAGTGGGACAACGGCTGGTCGTACTGGGAGCTGTCCTGGGAGGACTGGCTGGCCAAGAGCGAGACCGGCGAGCCCGACACGACCGACGACACCGGGACCCCCGGGTCGGTCCACGGCGACCCGCAGGAGTAGCCGCACCCGCTCGGCCGCCGTCCGCCGCGGCGGACGACCCCGAGAAGGCCCCTCACGGCTCCGTGAGGGGCCTTTCGTGTGTCCGCGGCATATAGGGGTCGGGTCCGGGGGAGTGGAGCGCACACAAAGCGAATGAGGGACGCCCGGAATCCGGCCCAGGCGCGTGGGCCCCGCACTCCGCCCGCCTGTCGCCGACCCCTCCCGGGGGGGGCAGTCGGCCGCGAGCGGGCCCGGATCGGGCCGACGTCCCCGGGAGCGACACGCTGCGGGACGGACGGGACGGAACGGGGCAGGGGGACCGGGGGAGTGGGCCCCGGACACGAACGAGGCCCGGCCCCCGAACGGATCGGGGGCCGGGCCTCGGTGCCGGGTCAGAGCCGGGCGAGGGCGGACTAGTGGCTGCCCGCCATCTCCTCGTGCTCCTCGTGGCCCGCACCGTGGTGCAGGTGGTGGCCGGTGTGGGCCTCCACGCCCTCGAAGGACACGTTGTCCTTGGTGTACCAGTGCGCGAGCTTGGCGCGGAGCCTGCCCTTGAGGCCGCGCGCGGCCGGGGCCTCCACACCGTCGGACTCGGACTCCTCCACCGAGGCGATCGCCTCGTCATCGATCCGGTCGACCTCGGTCTTGCTCTCCAGCACGTGCACGGTCTCCTGCGAGGACTCCTTGTGCACCTCGATGAACTCGCCGCTGGGGAGCTGCTGGATGGTGCCGCTCTCGTAGCCGTGCTCCAGCGTCTCCCGGTCCCGGCGCTGCAGCCCCAGGCAGATGCGCTTGGCGACGATGAAGCCGATGATCGGCCCGGCGATGGCAGCGACGCGGAAGAAGTACGTCGTCCAGTACAGGCTGATGGAGAACGTGTGCGACAGGATATCGTTCGCCCCCGCCAGCCACAGGATGCCGTAGAAGACGACCCCGGCCACGCCCACCGCGGTGCGCACCGGCGCGTTGCGCGGGCGGTCGGCGACGTTGTGCGCCCGCTTGTCCCCGGTGATCCACTGCTCGATGAACGGCCAGGCCGCCAGCCCGCCGAAGATCAGGCCCGGGATCACCAGGCCCGGCACCAGCACGCCGGTCGGCACCGCGTACCCGAAGATCGGGAAGTCCAGCCAGTTCGGGAAGATGCGCAGCGACCCCTCCATGAAGCCCATGTACCAGTCGGGCTGCAGGCCCGAGGTGATGGCCGTGGGCGTGAAGGGCCCGAACAGGTGGATCGGGTTGATCTGCACGAACGCGCTCAGCGCGACGATGACGGCGAACACGAAGAAGAAGAACCCGCCCGCCTTGATGGCGAAGCCCGGGAACATCGGCGTGCCGACGACCTTCTTCTCCGAGCGCCCGGTCCCCGGGTACTGGGTGTGCTTCTGGTGCCACAGGATCATGAAGTGCGCCACGATCAGCGCCAGCAGGATCCCCGGGATCAGCAGGATGTGCAGCATGTACAGCCGGGGGATGATGTCCTCGCCGGGGAACTCCCCGCCGAACAGGAACATCGAGATGTAGGTCCCGACCACCGGCAGCGAGAGCATGACGCCCTGCAGGATGCGCACACCCATACCGGAGGGCAGGTCGTCCGGGAGCGAGTACCCGAACAGGCCCTCCAGCATGGCCAGGGTGAAGATGCCCACCCCGATCAGCCAGTTGATCTCGCGCGGCTTGCGGAAGGCGCCGGTGAAGAACACCCGCAGCATGTGCACCACCAGCGAGGCGACGAAGATCAGCGCCGCCCAGTGGTGGATCTGCCGCACGAGGAAGCCCCCGCGCACGTCGAAGTCGATGCGCAGCGTGGAGGCGTAGGCCTCGCTCATCTGCACCCCGTTGAGGCGCTGGTAGGAGCCCTCGTAGGTGGTGTGGGCCATGCTGGGGTTGAACCACAGGGTCAAGAAGACGCCCGTGACCAGCAGGATGATGAACGAGTACAGCGCGATCTCGCCCAGCATGAACGACCAGTGGTTGGGGAAGACCTTGCGCAGGTTCTTCTCACCGGTCTTGGCGAGATGGAAGCGGTCGTCGATCCAGTTGCCGACACCGCGCAGCGCCTTGGGCGCCTGCGTCGTGGTGCTCATCGGCTAGTCCCCCTTCTCCGCGTCCCAGAACGTGGGGCCGACCGCTTCGGAGAAGTCGCCCTTGGCGATGAGGTACCCCTCGTCGTCCACACCGATCGGCAGCTGGGGCAGCGGGCGGTGCGCAGGCCCGAAGACGACCTTGGCGCCCTCGGCGGCGTCGAAGGTCGACTGGTGGCACGGGCACAGGATGCGGTGGCTCCCCCGCTCGTACAGCGCCGCGGGGCAGCCCACGTGCGTGCAGATCTTGGAGTAGGCCACGATCCCGTTGTGCGTCCAGTTCATCTGCTGCTCGGTCATCCCCGGCTTGAAGTCGCCCTCGGGGATCTTGATCAGCAGGACCACGGTCTTGGCCTGGTCGTTCAGGCTCAGGTGGCCGCCCTCGCCACCGTGGCCGCCGCCCTCCTCGACCAGCGGGAAGGCCGTGATCATGGCGCCGTCCTCGGCGAGGTCGGCCTCCTTGATCGGCTTGTTGGTGCCCTCGACGACCATCCGCAGGCCGTCCTCCCAGAGCGTGTGCTTGAGCTTGTCGCCGGGCAGCGGCCCGGTGTCGCGCAGCAGCACGATGGGCGCCAGGCCCAGCGGCACCATGGACAGCAGCAGGGTGCGGCGCAGCAGCGGCCGCTTGGTGAAGCCGCTCTCGTCGGCGCTCCGCATGAAGAAGTCGCCGAAGGAGCCCTTCTCCTCGGGCGAGGAGGGCAGCTCGTCGTAGGGCGAGCCCACCTCGTAGTGCGGCATGATCCTGCGCGCCCACACCGTCATCCCGGCGCCGATGCCGAACAGGGCCAGGGCGAGCGTGCCGCCCAGCGCCATGTTGGAGTACTGGCCGATCTGCGGGTCGGCGATGGCCGGCTCGCCCGCGCTGTTGGGCGGGAAGGCGAAGTAGGCCACGAAGAAGCCGATACCGGCGAGGAAGGCGATGAGGAACCACACCGCCGCCGTCTTCTCAGCGCGGCGCTGCTCCTCCTCGCTGTGCGCGTGCGTCTCCTCGGCGGGGTAGGCCCCCGGGTGCTCGGCGCCGGGGTCGTCGGCTCCGGCCACGATCGTCTCGCCCTCCGACGGGGAGGGCGTGCCGATGACGCGGTCGGCGGACCCGTCGGACGCGCCGTTGTCGTTGCTGTTGCTCTTGTCAGTCATGGGCTCGCTGCTTCGCGGTGATCCAGATCGCGCACGCGATGATCAGGGTGAGACCGACCGTCCAGGCGATGAAGCCCTCGGCGACCTGGCCCACGCGGTTCAGGTCGAAGATCCCGCCGGCGTTCGGCTCGGCCTGCAGGGTCTTCACGTAGGAGATCAGTTCCTGCTTGTCGTCGGGCGTGATGGTGCCCTCGGTGAACACGGGCATCTGGCCCGGTCCGGTCAGCATGGCCTCGTAGATCTGGCGCGGCGTGGCGTCGTGGATCTCCGGGGCCCAGTGGCCGCCGGTCAGGCCGCCGCCGGCGCCCGACCAGCTGTGGCAGTGCGCGCAGTTGGCCAGGTAGAGCTGCATGCCGGCCTCGGTGTCCGAGGCGCCGTCGATGTAGGCCTGGAAGGCCTTGTCGTACTCGGCCTTGGCCTCCTTGTAGGCGTCCTCGTCCTCGTAGTCCGAGCGGACGGGCTCATCGCCCGGGGCCTCCTCGGGGACGGCCGGGCCCGCGCCCTGCCCGATCTCCTGCTCGTAGTAGGCGATCAGGTTGTCGATCTCCTCCCGGTCCCACGCCGGCTCCTTGCGGGGCATCTGCGCGTCCGGGTTGGAGGAGGGCATGCGGCCGGTACTCACCTGGAAGTCGACCGCGGCGCCGCCCGCACCGGTGATGTCCGGTGCGTTGTCACTGCCGCCGCCGTTGAGCCCGTGGCAGCTCGCGCAGCTGCGCTCCCAGATGTCGCGCCCCTGCGCAATGTCGACGGTCTGCCCGTCAGCAGGCTCGGCACCGGTCTGGGCGGCCGCCATGACCTGGGCCTCGGCACGGTCGGCACTGGGCGCCACCATGGCGTAGCCCACGCCGAACACGGCCAACGCGAGTAGGACGACGACGTACCCCGCTAGGGGATGCCGTCGCCGCGCGGTAATCCATTTCACGGTTTCCCCGTTCCGGGTTACTGGATGAAGTAGATGGTTGCGAACAGAGCGACCCAGACCACGTCGACGAAGTGCCAGTAGTAGGACACGACGATCGCACTGGTGGCCTGCTGGTGGGTGAAGCGCTTCGCGGCGTACGTGCGTCCCAGCATGATCAGGAACGCGATCAGACCGCCGATCACGTGGAGCCCGTGGAAGCCCGTGGTCAGGTAGAACATCGAGCCGTAGGCGCTGGACTGCAGGGTCAGGCCCTGGTGCACGATGAGTTCGTAGTACTCGTACGCCTGGCCCAACACGAAGATCAGGCCCATCGCGAACGAGATGTAGAACCACAGGCGGAGCTTGCGGACGTCACCGCGCTCGGCCGCCCACACGCCTGCCTGGGCGGTGAAGCTGGAGGCCACCAGGATGATGGTGATGCCCAGCGCCCATTCGACGTTGAGGTGCGCGGCCGGCCACTCCCCGAGGTCGGGGTTGCCCACGGTCACGGATCGGATCGTGTAGTACATCGCGAACAGCGCAGCGAAGAACATGAGCTCGTTGGACAACCACACGATGGTGCCAACGCTCACCAGGTCAGGACGCTTGGCCGCACCATGTACTGGTGTCGGTGCTGTTTCTTGGTTCGCGGTTGCTGTCGCCACGCCTGCATTATTGCGGCATCTGGCGGAGGTTGGTGCACGACCCCCCGGAAGGGGGCGCTTCTCGTCTGATCTGCGGAGCCGCAGGGCGCGCGGGGGGCCCACGATCGTGATCCGGCCGTGATGCAAGCCGGTCCCCGCGGGCTCCGAAACGCCCGCCGCGGGGCCCGATGGCGCCCCGGACGTCTCATATCGGTCTCGGCGGCGGCCGTACAGGCCGCTCCGGCGTGGCCTGCGTCGCACTCCGGGTGGCATGCTGTCGTGGCGAAGGTCTCAAGAGCGTAGGGCTCGACGCAACCGGGACGCGGCCGGGCGCCCCCGCGCCGCGCGAGATGTGACGCGGCGGGGCGCATCCGCGCCGCGCGAGATGTGAGGGACGGTTCAGCCATGGAGAACGCCGCCGGCGCCCCCAGGATGCGGGTGCTCGTCTACAGCGACAAGGCGCACGTGCGCGACCAGGTGCGGGCGGCGATCGGGCGGCGCCCCGCCGCCGACGTGCCCAAGGTGGAGCTGGTCGAGTGCGCCACCTCCGCCGCGGTGCTCAAGCGGCTCGACGACGGCGGCGCCGACGTGTGCGTCTTCGACGGGGAGGCCGCCCCCACCGGCGGCATGGGCCTGTGCCGGCAGGCCAAGGACGAGATCTACCGGTGCCCGCCGGTGCTGGTGCTCATCGGCCGCCGGGACGACGGCTGGCTGGCCGCGTGGTCGCGCGCGGACGCGGTGGTGAGCCACCCGATCGACCCGGTCGCGCTGGCCGAGTCGCTGGCCGGGCTGATGCGCAGCCGCGCGGACGGGCTGGCGGCCAGGTAAGGCGCCCGGTAGTGTCGGACCGGGCCCGAACGGTACGGGCCCGGTCCCTGTCAGGTCCCCAGGATCACCGAACGGAACCCGACTCCGATGCTGCGAAACCGCGCCGCCGGGCCGTGCACCGGCGGTTCCCCTCTGCGCCACTGCGAGCTCGCGCGATGGCCCCGATGGCGATGGCACACGCCGTCCGCCCGAGCCTGACCCGCAGACCCCGCCCGTGACGGGCGTGAAGAGCAGAGGAAGTAGCACCGTGAGCAGTTCCGCCCGTGCCGGCCGATCCGTAGCCGAAACCGCCCCCGAAGCCGCCGAACCGACCTGGTCCTCGCTGATCACCGCCCTGCTCGCGGGGCAGGACCTGCCCGAGTCCGCCACCGCCTGGGCGATGGAGGAGATCATGTCGGGCTCGGCCACCGACGCCCAGATCGCGGGGTTCGCGATCGCGCTGCGCGCCAAGGGCGCCGCCGTGGGCGAGGTCGTCGGCCTCGCCGAGGGGATGCTGGACAACGCCGTGCGCATCACGGTCCCCGGCCGCACCGTGGACATCGTGGGGACCGGCGGCGACCAGGCGCACACCGTCAACGTGTCGACCATGGCCGCGATCACCGCCGCCGCAGCGGGCGCCAAGGTCGTCAAGCACGGCAACAGGGCCGCCTCCTCCTCCTGCGGCACCGCCGACGTCCTGGAGCGCCTGGGCGTGGTGATCGACCTGCAGCCCGGCTCCACCGCCGCGGTGGCCGAGGACGCGGGGATCACCTTCTGCTTCGCCCCGCTGTTCCACCCCTCCTTCCGGTACACCGCCAAGCCCCGCCGGGAGCTGGCCGTGCCCACCGTCTTCAACTTCCTCGGGCCGCTGACCAACCCGGCCCGGCCCGGGGCGGCGGCCGTCGGGGTGTTCGACGCCGCCATGTGCCCGACGGTGGCCGGGGTGTTCGCCCGGCGCGGCACCTCGGCGCTGGTCTTCCGCGGCGACGACGGGCTGGACGAGCTCACCACCACGACCACGTCGCGGGTGTGGACCGTGCGCGGCGGCCGGGTGCGCGAGGAGGTGCTCGACCCGCGCGCGCTGGGGATCGGCCGCGCGGCCCCGGAGGACCTGCGCGGCGGCGACGTGGAGGTGAACGCCCGCGCGGTGCGCGCCCTGGTCGAGGGCGAGCGCGGGCCGGTGCGCGACGCGGTGCTGCTGAACGCGGCGGCGGCGATCGCGGCCGCCGAGGAGCTGCCCGGGAGCCTGGAGGAGATGCTCGCCCAGGGGATGGAGCGGGCGGCCGCCGCCGTCGACGAGGGCCGGGCCAAGGACGTGCTCGACCGCTGGGTCGCGGTCAGCCAGGAGCGGGCCAAGCAGGACTGAGGAGCCGGGGCCGGGGAGCCTACGGGCGCCCCGGCCCCGGCCTTTCCGAGGCCGCCGGGCTCCGGCGTTCGGCTTTCCCCGGACGTCTTCAGGCGCCCCCTGGTACGTCCTTGGGCGTCCTTGGGACGTTCTCGGACGTCCCCTGGACGTCCCTCAGATGCCCAGGGAGAACGCCGACTCCAGGTCGTGCTTGGAGTAGGCGTTGAACGCGATGTGGGTGTCGGAGGAGCGCACGCCCGCGATCTTGTTCACCCGGCCGGGGATCACCTCGGCCAGCTCGTCGTGGCGGCGGACCCGCACCACGGCGATCAGGTCGATCCCGCCGGTCACCGAGTAGACCTCGCTGACCCCCTCGATCTCGGCGATCGCCTCGGCGACCTCCGGGATGCGGTCGACGTCGGCCTTGATCATGACGATCGCGGTGATCACGGTCGGAGCCTCCTGGGTGCGAGGGTGTTCAGTACACGTCGGACAGCCGGGTCCCGGCGCGCCAACGGATGCGGTGGATGAGCAGCGCCATGGCCGCACCCGCGACGAACCCGTAGACGTGCGCGGCGTAGGCCACGCTCGTCTCCCCGGCGCCGGGGTACAGCGAGACGCTGACGTAGAGAACATACTGGAGCACGAAGTAGGTGCCCACGAGCGCCCACCCCGGCAGCCGGACCGGGAGCACGAAGAACACCAGGGTGATCACGCGGCTGCGGAACTGCACCACCAGGTAGGCCCCGAGCACCCCGGAGATCGCGCCGGAGGCGCCCACCAGCGGGACCTGCGCGGCCGTGTCGGTCAGCGCGAAGGCCACCGTCGCCACCGCGCCCGAGGCCAGGTACAGGCCGGTGTAGCGGACGCGCCCCAGGCGGTCCTCCACCACCGGGCCGAACACGAAAAGGTAGACCATGTTGCTCAGCAGGTGCAGCGCGTCCCCGTGCAGGAACATCGAGGTGAACACGGTCAGCCAGGGGGCGGTGGCGGCGGGCTCGCCCGGGCACGGGGTGGGCGAGGCGGCCTGCCGCCCGGTGAACAGCTCCATCGGGACCGCGCCCCAGCGGAAGATGTAGTGGTCCACCGCGCAGATCCGCTCGCCGAGGTCGGCGCCGTACCAGACCGCCATCAGCGACATCGGGGACGCCAGGTACACCGCGACGTTGGCGGCGATGAGCAGGTAGGTCACGGCCGGCACCCGGCGTACCGGGTAGTCGTCGCTCAGCGGTATGCCTGCCATAGGGGCGCTGGTCCGTTCGGCTCGGGTCGGTGTCGGCTCGGCACGGGGGCGGTGTCCCGGATCGGGTCGGAGTCAGCTCGGCTCGGCGGTGGCCTCGGCCGCCTCCCGCGCCCAGTCTGTCAGCTCGCGGTGCCGTTCGGCGCCTCGGGCCGGGCATGTCCAGGGCGCGTCGAGGTCGACCAGCCGCACCCCCGGCGACTCCAGCCAGCGCAGCACGCACTCGGTCTCCTGGGGCGCCGCCGCCGGGGCCGGACCGGGGCCGGGCGGCACGGTCTCGGCGGTGGCGGTGAGCGCGGCGACGAAGGCGTGCGGATCGGCGCCGGGCTCCATCACCGCGGCCGCCGCCAGCCGCCCCCGGCGCACCGCGTGCACCTCCCAGGAGCCGGGGACGCCCGCCAGGGGGCGGGCGGCCACCAGCTCGCCGATACCGGTGAGCGCGGCCAGCCGCTGGGAGCGGGCGGCGCCGCGCAGGAACGCGGCCAGCCGGTCCCGCCGCACCGCCGCCTCCTCGTAGCGAAGTCCGGCCGCCAGGTCGGCGATGGACTCGCGCAGCGCGCGCACCACCTCCTCGGGGTCGCCCACCATGGCCTCGCGGGCGGCGCGGGCGTGCTCGGCGTACTCCTCGGGCGTCTCCTCGCCGGTGCAGGGCGCCCCGCACCGGCCCATCTGCGCCAGCACGCATGCCGGGCCCGCACCGCCGCGCGGGCCGATCCTGCGGGTGCACTGGCGCAGCGGGAAGGCGTCCAGCAGCGCCTCGCGGGCCAGCTCGGCCTCCCGGGCCGAGGAGAAGGGGCCCAGGTAGGGGGCGCCGTCGTCGCGGACCGTGCGCACCTTGGACAGCCGGGGGAAGGCCCCGGGGGTGAGCTTGAGCCAGCTCGCCCGCTCGGGGTTGCGGGAGCGGCGGTTGTAGGGCGGCTTGCGCTCGGCGATCAGCCGCATCTCGCGCACCTCGGCCTCCAGCCCGGTGGCGCACGGGATCGGGGTGACCGCCTCGACCAGGCCGATCATCTCGCGCACCCGGCCGCGGGTCTCGGCGGCGGTGAAGTAGGAGCGCACCCGCTTGCGCAGGGACGTGCTCTTGCCGACGTACAGCGGCTCGCCGCGGGCGTCGGTGAACACGTACACCCCGGGCCCGTCCGGCAGCCCCTCGGCCAGGTGCCGCTTGCCGCGCTGGGCGCGGGTGGGGGCCGTGCGGAACGCGCACAGCTCCTCGACGCTGTGCACCCCCATCGGGCCGAGCCGCTCCAGCAGCCCGTGCAGCACCCCGGCGGTGGCGCGGGCGTCGTCCAGGGCCCGGTGCACCGGCCGGTCGGGCACCGCGAAGAAACGGGCCAGCGTGCCGAGCTTGTGGTCGCGCACCTCCTCCCGGGTGACCAGGCGGCGCGCCAGCGGCAGCGTGTCGACCACCCGGGGGCGGGGCCAGGGCCGGTCCTGCTCGGCGCAGGCGGCCTTGAGGAACGACACGTCGAAGGTGGCGTTGTGGGCCACCAGCACCGTGTCGCCGCCCTCCGGGTCCCCTGGTAGGCCTCCCTCCGGGGGCCTCTCCAGGTTCGCGAACTCCAGGAAGGCCGGGAGCACCGCCCCGATGGGCGGGGCGGTGGCCACCATCGCCTGGGTGATCCCGGTCAGCAGGGTGATGTGCGCCGGAATCGGGGAACCGGGATTGACCAGGGAGGAGAACTCGCCGACGACCTGCCCGCCGCGCACCTTGACCGCGCCGATCTCGGTGATCGCCGAGCCCCCGGCGCGGCCCCCGGTGGTCTCCAGGTCGACCACCAGGAAGGTGCCCTCGGCCAGCGGCGTGCCCAGGTCGTCCAGGGTCTCCTGGACCGGGGCGGCGGCGCGGGCGGCGGGCTGGGGCACGCCGACAGGGTAGCCGCGAAGAGCCCCGGACGTGGAAAGATGTCCCGGACCGCGGGATTAGCGGTGATGAGAGGGAGGTAGGTACAGGTGAGCATCGAGGCCCCGGCCGAAGGCCGCCGCTGGCGGTGCGCCCAGTGCGGCAACCTGACCAGGTTCGACGTGGTGCGCACCGTGCGCAGTCGCGACTACGTGCACCTCGACCTGGCCGGGGAGCCGCGCGTCGAGGAGAGCCGGGTGCTGGAGGAGGCCATCGAGCAGGTGCGCTGCCGCTGGTGCGGGGCGGACGACGCCGTCCAGGCGGTGGACCGCCCCGACGCCGGCGCGGCCGAGAGCGGCGCGGAGGGCTGATGGAGCCCGCCGACACCTCCGACGGCACGGATGGCGGCACGGACGACGGTTCGGGCGGCGGCGCGGGCGGCGCCGGCGGGCACCGGCCGCTCCCGGAGGCGGTGCGCGCCCGGGTGGTCGAGTACGGCTCGGATGTGCTCGGCGGCATGCGCGCCGCCGAGCTGCCCGCCGCACTGCGCCGGGTGGCCAAGTTCGAGCCGCGCCGCCGCGCCCGCCTGGCCGGGCCGCAGATCGCCGCCCAGATGGAGACCGACCCCGATTTCCGTGGGCTGGTCGCCGCCCGGGTGGAACAGGTCTGGCCCGAGCTGGCCGAGGGGCTGCGCCGAGGGGTGCTCCCTCCAGCGGCCGACCCGGTGGCGGTGGGGGCCGCGGCCTACCTGATCCGGCCCGAGGGGTGGCAGGAGATCGTCGACCGCGTCGCCGGGGAGCTGGAGCGCCGGGACAGCGCCCGGGAGGCCGACGAGGCCGCCGAGGCCCTGGCCGACCTGCGGTCGCGGCTGGACGAGGCGCGCGCCGAGCACCGCGAGGAGACGCACCGGCTCCGCAAGGAGCTGCGCGAGCAGCGCAGCACCATCGCCGACCTGCGCCGCCGTGTGCACACCGAGCGCAAGCGGGCCCGGGAGGCCGAGGAGCGCGCCGCCAGGGCGGTGGCCGAGGCCGAGGACAGCACCAGGATCACCTCCTCGCAGGTGGGCGCGGTCGAGGCGGAGAACCGGCGGCTCAAGGCGCGGCTGGAGGCGGCCGAGAGCCAGGTGGAGGCCGCGCGCCGGGCGGCACGGGCGGGGCGCAGCGCCGACGACGCGCGGCTGCGGGTGCTGCTGGACGTGCTGGTCGACGCCGCGCACGGCCTCCGCCGCGAGCTGGCGCTGCCCAGCTCCATCGCCACCCCGGCCGACCTGGTGGCCGACGACCGGGCGGCGCAGCGGCGCGCCGTGCCGGAGGTGGGGGCGCCCGCCGACGACCCGGCGCTGATCGACCGGCTGCTGGAGCTGCCGCGGATGCACCTGCTGGTGGACGGCTACAACGTGACCAAGACCGGCTACCCGGAGCTGCCGCTGGCCGACCAGCGGGCGCGGCTGCTGACCGCGCTGGAGGGGCTGGCCAGCCGTACCAAGGCCGAGATCACCTGCGTGTTCGACGGCGCGGACGTGGAGGCCCCGGCG
>NZ_ANBH01000023.1 GCF_000341185.1 Nocardiopsis chromatogenes YIM 90109 | reverse complement strand
CGCGGGGGGGGGGCTGCCCAGCCGTACCAAGGCCGAGATCACCTGCGTGTTCGACGGCGCGGACGTGGAGGCCCCGGCGCAGCAGGGGCAGCGCCGGGTGCGGCTGCTGTTCAGCGAGCCGGGGGAGACCGCCGACGAGCTCATCGTGCACCTGGTGCGGACCGAGCCGCCGGGGCGGCCGCTGTCGGTGGTGACGGCCGACAAGGAGATCATCGCCGCGGTGCGCGGGGAGGGTGCGCGCCCGGTGCCGTCGTCCCTGCTCCTGCGCCGTTTGGAGCCGGGGCGGTAGTGGGGGGCCGCGCATCCGAAGCGCTCGTCGGGCCGCCTTGGCCGTCGAGCGGGGTGCAGGAGGCGGCGCCGGGGTCGGGGAACCGGGCGAAGCGAACACTGAGGCGGTAAGTGCCCCGGGATGCCCTGTGTGGCGGAACCGCTACGAGATCACTGGTGACTCCACCGGGCAGGATGCCGCTGCGCTCCGGGGGAGTGGTGTGTGACGTGTTCGGGAGGCGGTACTTTAGCGTGCTTGAAGGTTGCTCGACCGGCGTGTGACGCAGCTGTGACCAAGTCGGAGCCGGGGCTGTGAAGCCGTACTGGGCAGGGGGAACGGCGTCGGGGCGGGTGTGGGGCGCCGTTATTGTTTCGTTGTTGTGGTTGAGGCGGGTAAAGCGGTCCGCTAGTTTTTCCCAGGAGCTTGATTGCCCCGTGTGCCCCGGCGCCGGTACCGCCTGCAGGGTGGAGCCCGCCGGGGAGTGGGGCTCCCCGTAACCCCATGGGAGCGAGCGGTCGTGCTGCCGTGTCGCCCGGCCCCGAGCCGAGGAGGAGAGCGCGGCACCCCCGCTTCCCGGTCCCGCACGCGCGGGGCCGGGGCCCGGCCCTCGTCCCCCTACCCAGGCCCCCGAGGGGCCCGACCAGCAAGGAGCGTGGACCGCCATGGCGAACAACGGTGGTCGGCGCACGGCCCGCCGGGTAGCGACCGGTCTCGGGGTCGTGGCGGCCGGCAGTCTGATCGCGTCCGCCGGGACCGGTGTGGCCAGCGCCGAACCGGAGCAGAGCCGTGAGGACGTCCAGAAGAAGCTGGACGAGCTCAATGAAGAGGCCGGCAAGGTCGTCGACGAGTACAACGAGGCCAACGAGGACTACAAGGCGGCCAAGGCCAAGGCCGACGAGCTCGAGGAGCAGGTCGGCGAGGAGAAGGACCGCTATGAGGAGCTCAAGGAGGAGGCGTCGCAGATCGCCAGCGCCGCCTACCAGGGCGGAGACCTCGACTCCAAGTCCTTCGCGCTGACCGTCGAGGACCCCGAGGACCTGATGGACCAGGCCGCGGATGTCGGCAAGCTCTCCGACAACCAGAAGGCCAAGCTCGACGAGTTCAGCGACTCCAACGAGCGCCTCTTCAAGCTCAAGGACGAGGCGGACTCCGCCCTTGAGGAGGCCAAGGACAAGAAGGACGAGGCCGAGGACAAGAAGGACGAGGTCGAGGAGAAGATCTCCGAGCAGGAGGACCTCCTCGCCGAGTTCCCGGAGGCCGACGCGGCCCCCGACGGCGGCGGCGCCTCCGGCTCCGACGCCGCCAACAACGGCTCGGGCAACGCCCGCGCCGCGCTGGACTTCGCGCTGTCCCAGGTCGGCAAGCCCTACATCTACGGCGCCGCCGGCCCCGACGGCTACGACTGCTCCGGCCTGGTCATGCGGTCCTGGCAGAACGCGGGCGTGAGCCTGCCGCGCACCACCTACGGCCAGGCCGAGGCGGGCACCCACGTCACCCGTGACCAGCTGCAGCCGGGGGACATCCTGATGTTCAGCGGCCTGGGCCACGACGGCCTGTACCTGGGCAACGGCCAGATGGTGCACGCGCCGCGCACCGGAAAGAACGTCGAGGTCGTGCCGCTCGCCGGGTACTGGGACGGCCAGTTCATGTACGGCGTCCGGGTCTAGGGGGTGTTGCTCGGATCGTGGCCGTAGACGGCACTGGCGGTGCCATGTCCATCGCAGGGCCGCTGGGAGGGTCGGTCAGCAGGCTGTCGGCTGATGAGAGCGCGGCGAGGGGCGTGCCTGGGCGCCGCGCAGTAGGTCATGATCCAGGCAACACCCCCTAGCCGGACCGCGAACCTCCGGGCGCCGCCCGCGCCGCATCCGTGCGGCGCGGGCGGCGCCGACCTTTTCGGCGATTTCGGTCACCCCGGAATTCCCACTCGAAGGTAACGAATCGGTTGAGAAGGCGGCGGGGATGCACTACTGTTCCGCCGAGCCGGGTCGTTCCTCTCGCTGCCACCCGGGCGGCGACGATCCGGACCCGCCGAACTCCGCCGCGGGAGGCGCCGAACGCCCCGCGGAGCGGAGACCGGAGCACCGCGCACGGCGACCGACCTCCCGAAGCGGCCCCCCGCCGCATCCGCCGTCCGCGGACACCTGCCCCCGAACCGGGCCGCGCAGCGTCGCATGAGCCGTGCGTGCCCCTCCGGTAGGCGGACCACGGGAGAAAGGTGGGCCACCACCGTGCACCAACCACGCGAGCGCGGTCCCTACCGCCGTCGCATGGCGGCCGCGGGCTTCGTCGCCGTGGGCGCGTTTCTCGCCTCGACCGTCCTCCCCGGAGCCGCGTCGGCCGATCCCACCGCGGACGAGGTGCGCGAGCGGGTCGAGCAGCTTGAGGAGGAGCACGCCGAGCAGGCCGCCGCCTACAACGAGGCCGAGCAGGACCACGACGCCGCCCAGGAGAAGCTGGACGACATCGAGGCCGACCGCAAGGAGGTGGCGGACAAGCTCGACGGGATGCAGTCCGGCGTCCGCGAGCTCGCCACGGCGGCCTACAGCGGCGACGACTACACCTCGGTGCCCTTCCTGGCGACGTCCGGCGGGCCGGACGATGCGCTCCGGCAGGCTTCCGACCTGGGGTACCTCTCGCAGAGCCAGCAGGACCGCCTGGACAACTACGTCCAGGAGAAGCGCAAGCTGGACGAGCTCGAGGCATCGGCGGAGGACACCGAGAAGGAGGCCGAGGAGCGTCTCGACGACGCCGAGAAGGCCAAGGAGAAGGCCGAGGAGAAGCTCGAAGAGCAGCAGTCGCTGCTGGACGACCTGACCGCCGAGGAGCGCGCCGCGGCCACCGAGGGCGTGGACGGCGGGGCCCAGGAGTCCTCCTCGGGCGGCTCCGGTGGTGGAGCGACTCCGCCGCAGGTCAGCGGAAACGCCCAGGCGGCGGTCGACTTCGTCTACGCCCAGATCGGCGACTCCTACCGGATGGGCGCCAACGGCCCGGACGTGTGGGACTGCTCCAGCCTGGTGCAGGCCGCATGGCGCGAGGCCGGGGTCAGCCTGCCGCGCACCACCTACGACCAGGTGAACGCCGGCACGAAGGTCTCCTGGGACCAGTTGCAGCCCGGCGACCTGATCTTCTTCTACGACGGGCCCAGCCACGTCGGCATGTACGTGGGCCAGAACAAGATGGTGCACGCCTCCACCTCGTCGAAGCCGGTGCTCGAAGTGCAGCTGAACAGCTACTACCGGCAGAAGTTCCATTCGGCCGTGCGGGTCGGCTAGCGCCTGTATGCGCCCTTCGCGCATGCGGGCGAAGGGGCCGCGGCACCTGGAAGGGCGCCGCGGCCCTCTTTCTGTCGTGGGCCGATGTGCCGAGGAGTATCGGGAGGCGGTCCGCTCCAGGACCCCGATGGGTATTCGGGCCTATGTGTGCCTGTCGGTCGAGGCGGCTGGTTCGACCGGATCGTCCTGGAACGCGTCGAGATGTCCGCTGAAGCCGTGTGTGCCTGCACAGGGCCCCTCGGGCCCATGGCGGCTCCGGCGGACATCACACGGGCACCTGAGCGCCGACAGGGCGTCGGGTGGAGTGGTGGAACCTCTCGCGGTCGCGGCCGCCCCGGGCGGTCGGTCTTCGGCCGCCCGCAGACGGGCGGGGGCGCCGGTCACGGCACCGGCACTGAGGGGGCCGCCCCAAGGCCGTGACGCTCCGCCGACCTGATCGGACGGAAACTCCGCCACCACAGCGGACGCGACCGGCTGGGACCCGGTCTGCGCGGCGCGTCTGACGGCCGACGAGGCCCGCCTATCGGCGTGGATGCCGCGCAGACCCGGCGGACGGAAGTGACACCGCTCCAGGGACCCTGTCGGCGGATCCGGCGGGTGGGTGCTGCCGGTGCCGTCCCAGCGGGACGGTGGAACGACGTGCGGCGGGACCGGGCGGCTGTCGTGTCGCCGCGTTCCCCTACCCCGGGCAGGGGCCTCGTTCGACGCAGTTCGCGCTACTGCGGGTCGGGCGGACCCCTGAGGCACGTGCCCGCTGCCGCGGTGACATCGGCCGGTGCGGAGGAGCGGCCCACCGGGGCGGCACCGGCCACCACCCGGACCTGCCGATTCGCTCTCCTGCTCCCCGGGTGGAAACCGTGCCGGATGCGCCGACCGTGTCCTCCAGCGGACGCGGCCTGCGTCCGCGGGTGTCGCCGACCGGCCGCGTCGACCTGCGGCCGTCCTGCGACCGGGCACCGGCATGCGCAGGGCCGGGCGCGTGGCGCCCGGCCCTGTCGGCGGTCCTCCGGCGGTCCGGCCGGGGGCTCAGCCGTCGGAGTAGAGCGCCTCGATCTCCTCGGAGAACTGCTGGGTGATCACGTGGCGCTTGATCTTCAGCGAGGCGGTCATCTGGCCGCCCTCCTCGGAGAAGTCCAGCGGCAGGATCGTGAACTTGCGGACCGACTCGGCCCGGGAGACGGCCTTGTTGGCGTCGTCCACCGCGTTCTGCACCTCGGCGACCAGGTCCGGGTCGTCCACCAGGTCGGGGATGTCCCCGGTCTTGCCGTTCTGCCTCTTCCAGAAGTCGAAGGCCTCGGGGTCGATGGTGATCAGGGCGGAGACGAACTTGCGGTTGTCGCCGACCACCATGCACTGGCTGATGATGGCGTGGCCGCGGATGCGGTCCTCGATCACCGCGGGGGCGACGTTCTTGCCGCCCGCGGTCACGATGATCTCCTTCTTGCGGCCGGTGATGCTCAGGTAGCCGTCCTGGTCCAGGGTGCCCAGGTCGCCGGTGCGGTACCAGCCCTCCTCGTCGAAGGCGTCCTTGGTGGCGGCCTCGTTGTTCCAGTAGCCGCGCATGACGTGGTCGCCCTTGCAGAGCACCTCGCCGTCCTCGCCGATGCGGATGGACACCCCCGGGAACGGCGCGCCGACGGTGCCGATCTTGTTCAGGTCCGGGGTGTTCACGGCGGTGGGGGCGGAGGTCTCGGTCAGGCCGTAGCCCTCGATGATGGTCAGGCCCACGCCGCGGAAGAAGTGGCCCAGCCGCTCGCCCAGCGCCGATCCGCCGGAGACGGCGTAGCGGGCCTGGCCGCCGACGGCCGCCAGGATCTTGCCGTAGACGAGCCTGGCGAACAGCGCGTGCCGCAGGCGCAGCCCCAGCGGGACGTTTCCGCTGCTCAGGGCGCGGCTGTAGGCGATGGCGGTCTCGGCGGCGGCGTTGAAGACCTTGCCGCGTCCCTCGGCCGTGGCCTTCTGTTCGGCCTTGTTGAAGACCTTCTCGAACACGCGCGGCACGGCCAGCAGGAAGGTCGGCTTGTACACGCCCAGGGCGTCGATCAGCTCGGGGCCGGTGCTGGGGAAGTGGCCCAGGATGGTCTTGGACTCGATGCAGCCGATCTGGATGATGCGGGCGAAGGAGTGCGCCAGCGGCAGGAACAGCAGCGTCGAGCGGCCTTCGAGGGTGAAGACCTCCTCCAGCGGGCCCTGGATGACGTTGAGGATGGTGAAGAGCAGGTTGCGGTGGGTCAGCTCGCAGCCCTTGGGGCGCCCGGTGGTGCCCGAGGTGTAGATGAGGGTGGCGAGCTCGTCCACGCCGCCCGCGGTGCGGCGCTCCTCGACGGCCGACTCCTCGACGTCGGAGCCGGTGGCCAGGAAGCGGTCCATGCCGCCGTCCTCGATCTCCCACACGTGGGCCAGCTCCGGCAGCTCCTTGCGCACGGACTCCACCCGGGCGGCGTGCTCGGCGGTCTCGACGAAGACGGCCTTGCTGCCCGAGTCGCCGAGGATCCACTGGACCTGCTCCTCGGAGGAGGACTCGTAGATCGGGACGGTGACGGCGCCGACCGACCAGGCGGCGTAGTCGACGGCGGTCCACTCGTAGCGCGTGCGGGCCATCAGGCCGACGCGGTCGCCGTGCTCGATCCCGGCGGCGATCAGCGCCTTGGCGATGGCCACGACGTCGTCGCGGAAGGCCTTGCAGGTGACGTCGCGCCACTGGCCCGACTCCTGGCGGCGGAGCGCGACGGCGGTGGGCTCCTGTTCGGCGCGCGCGAACACCGTATCGGGCAGGCGCGCGTCCGAAGAGATCTCTGCCTTGACGGGTCGGCTGAATTCGCGCACGTGCGGCTCCTGGACAGACGGGGTCGGCGAGGGGACGTGACGACGGTAACAACTTTGGCTACTCGTCGGTAGAACCGGTTCCAGGTTCGGTATCGGATGGTGACCGAACAGGGACGATTCCGCTCCCCAGGCGGGCATTATCCCCTGGGCCGGGCCGGGTGTCCCTGAAACGGCTCGGGGTTTCCCCCGGTTCCCGGCCGCCCGGCGGCCGCACCCGCGCGCGGGCGGCTAACGTGGGCGGCGAGTCCGGTACACGAGCAGGGGTGGGCGACCATGGCACAGTCCGACGGCGAGGCGCGCGCGAACGGCCGGGAGGACGGCGCGGCCGAGGAGCGCGCAGGCGACGCGGCCGAGGCCGCCGCAGGCGGCGCGGCCGCCCGGGGCGGGAACGGGCGCGACGGCGGCCCCTCGGCGGACCTGATCGACGACGCGATCCGGCTGGTGGACTCCCTCCAGCGCAAGCTGATCATCGCCGGTGTGCGCAAGGGCGTGTCCACCGTGGCGTCCCCGCCGCCGCGCACCGGCGACGTGTGGGAGCAGGCGATCCGCGAGGAGCAGGCCCCGCCGGAGCCCGCGCTGGACCGGCTGGCGGGCGTGGTGCGCACGGCGGCGCCCGAGGTCGCGGGCCACCTGGGCCGCGCCGGGGTGGCCCTGTTCGGTGCGGTGCAGGAGAGCTGGAGGATCGCGGGCGAGGAGCTCGAACGCCAGCGCCGCGAACGCGAGGCCCGGGAGCGCGCGGCACGCGAGTCGGAGTCCGGTCGGAACCGCGAGATCACCGGCGGCACGGAGGAGTAGGCCCCGCGCCGGTGGACGGCCTGTCCTGTCGCACGTGACCTGCTCGGTTCCCATCCGGGCCGCCCACCACCGGCCGGAGTCCCACACGGCCTGCCCGGCCGACGGCGGGAGCGGTGCGCCGTCCGGCATGCCGACGCGGGCCAGGGGGCGCTCTCGTGCCAGGCGCGCTCGGCGGGCACCGAGCGGATCAGATGAGACGACCGCCGACCGTGAGCAGGTCGCATGGGGTTTCGCGCGCCGACCGTCTCCAACGATCTGCTCGGCGCCCAGGTCAGAGTGCTCATCACCGTGCAGAACGGATGAGGACGAACACGGCCGTCGGCACCGCGGGTGACACGGCCGACGGCGCCGCGCCCCTACCCGGGGGCCGCTCCGGAAACCGGGGGGCTGGTGGCACCGAGTGGTCCAAACCTTTGGTTTACTCCATTCGGCCCACCCGTCCGTCCCGGCACACGCGAGGAGCACCCCCATGGCGTTGACCATCGGCGTCGACATCGGCGGCACGAAGATCGCCGCGGGCACCGTCGACCCTGAGGGGCGCATCCTGCGCCGCGCCAAGGCGCCCACGCCCCGCGGGGACGGGGAGCACCTGGCCGAGGCGGTGGCCGGGCTCGTGCGGGAGCTGCGCGAGGGCGAGGACGCGGCGCCTGCGGCGGTCGGCGTGGGCACGGCGGGCTTCGTCGACGAGACGCGCTCGCGGATCGTGCTCGCGGGCAACCTGGGACTGGCCGACGACCCCGTGCGCGAGCGCATCGCCCGCCGCGTCGGCCTGCCCGTGGTCGTGGAGAACGACGCCAACGCCGCCGCCTGGGCCGAGTTCCGCTTCGGCGCCGGCCGGGGCCGCCGGGACGCCGTGGTCATCACCCTGGGCACCGGGGTCGGCGGCGCGCTGATCGTCGACGGGGAGCTGCGGCGCGGCCGGTTCGGCGCGGCGGGGGAGATCGGCCACTACCGGATGGTGCCCTTCGCCCGCCGCTGCGCCTGCGGCAACCAGGGGTGCTGGGAGCAGTACGCCAGCGGGAGCGCCCTCGTGGCCGAGGCGCGCGCCCTGGCGGCGGCGGAGCCGAAGGCGGCCGCACGCCTGCTGGAGGCGGCCGGTGGCGACCCCGAGGGCATCGAGGGGCCGGAGGTGACCCGCGCGGCCCAGGAGGGCGACCCCGCGGCGCTGCGGTGCTTCGCCGCGGTGGGGGAGTGGGTCGGCCAGGGGTTGGCGGACCTGGCCGCGATCCTGGACCCGGAGTGCTTCGTCGTGGGCGGGGGCGTGTCCGCAGCGGGGGAGATCCTGCTGGGACCGGCGCGCGAGGCCTACGCCCGGGCGGTGACGGGCCGGGCCACCCGCAGGCTGGCCGAGATCCGCCAAGCGGAACTGGGCGGAGAACCCGCGGGCATCATCGGCGCGGCCGACCTGGCCCTGAGGTAGGGCGCCCGCGGGGGCGCCTGGAGTCCTCTGCCGGGTCCCGCGGAGGCCACGCGGGGGCCGATACCGGCTACACGCAGTGACAACGGGCCTGACGAACGGCCCCGGATCAGCCCGTGCCGTCCAGCGGGACGCGCATCTCGATCTCGGTGCCCTCGCCCGGGGCGGTGACCACCTCTGTCGTCCCGCCCAGGTCCCGGATGCGGCCCCGGATCGACTGGGACACCCCCAGCCTCCCCTGGGCGCGGGCCTCCTCCAAGCGGTCGGGGGGCATTCCCGGGCCGTCGTCGCGGACGGTCACCGCCACCTCGCCGCCCTCGTCCTCCAGCAGCAGCCACACCCGTGTCCCCTCCGGGCAGTGGCGGTCCACGTTGGCCAGTGCCGCCTCCACCGCCGCGCGGATCTCGGCGACCGCGTGCGCGGGCATGCGCACGGGGTCGGCCGGGCCCGCGAACGTCACCCGGGAGGAGGCCAGTTCCGCCAGAGCCATGTGCAGGTCGGCGGCGGGGGAGGCGGCGCCCGGAGGGGACGCGGCGCGCGAGAGGCGGGATGCGGGGTGCGAAGGCGCGTCGGCGCCGGCCTCCTCAGGGCGTGCGGCCGCCGGGCCGCTGCCGACCAGGGTGCGCAGGCGCACCTCCTGCTCGCCCGCCAGGCGCCCCAGCTCGGCCGCCTCGCCGCCGACCTCCTCCCCGCGGCGGCGCACCATCGCCAGAACCTGGAGCACCGAGTCGTGGATCGACCGGGCCAGCCGCTCCCGCTCGGCCGTGCGGGCCTCGATCTCCACCGCCTCGGCCAGGCGCCGTTCGGCCCGCAGCGCGTAATGCGCCAGGTAGCCCATCGAGTACCCGGCCAACAGGAGCAGCACCACTCCGCGCGGCACCGCCGCCGTGATGTCCAGGCCCAGCGACGCCCGCATCGCGATGTCCACCACCCCGTGCCCCAGCGCCACGCACAACGCCCACCGGCGGCCGCCCACCACCGCCGCCGCCAGGGCCGCCCCCGCGAACCAGGTCGAGGTCAGAGGCGGGGCGTGCCGCAGGTAGACCGGTTCCACCACCAGCGCGGTCGCCGACNGGCCACCGCCACGTCCGCGGCCGCCAGCACCCGCTCGTCCAACCGGCCGCGCCCGCGGCCGTAGGCCCACACGGTGAACACCGTCCAGCCCGCCATCACCGCCAGCACCGCCGCCGCGCCCAGCGGGTGCGCGAGCAGCCGGTGGGTGTCGACGGCCTGGTACACGGCGTAGGCCAGGGAGGCGGCGCGGAAGACCGCGATCGTCCGCCACAGGGGGGCCTCGAATCCCATGAACGCGTCCGGGCGCCCGGCCTAGACGACCGCGCCGTCGTCGGGGCCGTTGTCGCCGGAGGCGCGGTCGCCCATGCGCACCACGAGCACCACGAACCCGGCGATGAAGGCCGCCACCGCGCAGAACGCCAGCCACCCGGGCCGCGTGCCCATCAGCATCGACACCAGCAGCACCGCCGGGCCGCCGAACAGTCCGCCCCAGGCCAGGCGGCCGATCATGTCACCGCGGGGCAGCGGGGGCGGGGGCGGCGGCACGAAGTGGTCCCCCTCGTCCTCCGGGGCGCGGCCGCCGCGCCGCCCGTCGTCCTCGTCGCCGTCGGAGGCGTCGCCGGTGTCCAGGGAGGGCGCGGTGTCCTCGGCGCCGGAGCCGGGGGCGTCCGCCCCGTCCGTGCGTCCCGAGGCGACGTTCTCGGCGTCGGGCCACATCGGAGGCCCGTCCTCGGCCCCCGTCCCGGTCTCGTAGAAGCGCGCCACCAGGTCGGCCCAGACGTCGTCCTCGTCCCGGGCGCCCCCGGGCGCGGTGTCGGCGAGGACGTCGGTGCGGTCCTCCGCGGTCTCCGCGGCGGGCCCGGCCGCGCCCCGGTCGGCGGCGGCGTCCCCGTCCAGGTCGGGCAGCTCGGCGCGGAGGACGCGCTCGGCGGCGTCGCGCTCGCGCTCGTCCACGTACAGGTGGTCGGTGGCGGTGCCCCCCGCGTCGGGGGCGGGGTCGGACATCCCCGCGTCGAGGCGGATCGCGTAGGCGGCGATCCCCTCCCGCCCCAGCGCCTCCAGCATCAGGTCGGCCGAGGCCGGAGGAAGGAGGATGAGCGGCACATAGGCGTCCGCCAGCAGCCCGTTGCCGCGGCGATGCGTCATCGCTGTCGTCCTTCCCCGCTTCTGCTGTGCTCGCGCACGAAGCCGAGGCTGCCCTCGAAGATCGCGGCGGCATCGTTGTCCAGGGTGGCGACATGGTAGCTGTCGCCCAGCGAGCGGACGGCCACCGTGGTGTTGACCGCCTTACTCGTGAGGATACGCAGACTCTGCGGCCCGATGACATGATCTTCCGGACTTCGGTAGGCCAGAACCGGCGCACGCAGCGCGGGCATGCCCCTGCGGACCGCGCGCCACAGCCTCGGGAGTGTCGCGGCCGCCGCGGTGGGCACCCGGTCGTACCCCACCTCGTGCGCCCCGGCCTTCTTGATGTCGTCGGACAGCCCGGCCGTGGACGGCACCAGTCCCTTGATCAGCGGAGCCACCAGCAGCAGCGGGTTCTCCAGCGCCAGTGACGGGTTCACCAGCACCGCACCCGCGACCTTGTCCGGGTGCTTCTGGGCCAGCCGCAGCGCCAGGCACCCGCCCATGGACATCCCCATGACGAACACCTCGTCGCAGCGCCGGTGCAGCTCCTCCAGCGCCCGCTCGACCTCCGCGAGCCACTGGTCGGAGGTGGTGAGGTTCATCTCCTGCCAGGTGGTCCCGTGGCCGGGCAGCAGAGGCAGCTCGACCGTGAGGCCCGCCCGCGCCAGGTGCTCGGCCCAGGGCCGCATGGACTGGGGTGATCCGGTGAACCCGTGGCACAGCAGGACGCCCGTGGGGCCTCCGGGGGCGCTGTAGGGTTCGGCGCCGGGCAGCAGCGGCATGGGACGCTCCTCGGGCGGGCGGTCGGGACGTCGGGCGCGGATTACGAAGTTAACCCGCGCGCGGGCCTTCCGGTACCCCGGGGTCCGGGCGGCAGCGGGACCTGCATTGGTAGTCGGTCCCGACCAATGCGAAGATGGCCGGGATTGTTCGTGGAAGCGGGAAGGCGATCGTGGCACGCGTGTCCGGACACCGCCCGCCGGTGCGGGGGTGAGTCTCGGTGTTCTACTGGGTTGTGAAGGCGATTCTGGGCCCGGTGCTGGCGGTGCTGTGGCAACCGCGCGCCGAGGGCGTCGAGAACGTGCCGCGCACCGGTCCGGCGATCATGGTGAGCAACCACCTGTCGTTCTCGGACCACTTCTTCGGTCCGCTGCCGCTGCCGCGCAAGATCACCTTCCTGGCGAAGGCCGAGTACTTCACCGGGACCGGCCCCAAGGGCCTGGTCAGCCGGCTGTTCTTCACCGGGGTGGGCCAGATCCCCATCGACCGCTCGGGCGGCAAGGCCAGTGAGGGCGCGCTGCGCACCGGGCTGCGGGTGCTCAAGCAGGGCAAGCTGCTGGGCATCTACCCGGAGGGCACGCGCTCGCCCGACGGGCGGCTGTACCGGGGCCGCACCGGCGTGGCGCGCCTGGCCCTGGAGTCGCGCGCCCCGGTCGTGCCGATGGCGATGATCAACGTCGACAAGATCATGCCGCCCGGGCGCACCGTGCCCAAGCTCGGCATCCGCCCCAAGGTCGTCTTCGGCGAGCCGCTGGACTTCTCCCGCTACTACGGCATGGAGAAGGACCCCCGCGTGCTGCGCGCGGTCACCGACGAGATCATGTACGCCCTGCTGTCGCTCTCCGGCCAGGAGTACGTGGACCGCTACGCCCAGTCGGTCAAGCGCGAGCTGGAGCAGGCGGCCAAGGAGGAGAGGAAGGAGCAGCACGCCGACGCCAAGGAGCGCAGGCGTGCCGAGCGGGCCAAGCGCAAGTCCGAGAAGAAGGCCCTGAAGCGCGAGAAGAAGGCCGAGCGCGAGGCGAAGAAGGACGAGGGCGCCGAGGAGCCCGGCACGGCCGAGGAGCAGCCGGAGAAGAGCTGAGGGGCGCGCCCGGACGCGCGGCGGGGCCATCGCCCCGGCGCCGGGCGCCGCCCGCCCGCCGGAGCGGGCCGGGCTCACCGGCCCGTGCCGGTACCGGGATCCGGACGCAGGTCGGCGACGACCGGCCGGTGGTCGGAGGCCGCCTCCACGTCGGCGCGGTCCACCTCGTCGACGGGCACCCCCGACGCGAGCACCCGCGCCCCGGGCCCGCAGAAGACGGCGTCGATCCGGTGCCGGGGACGGCGGGCCGAGAATGTGGCGGCTTCCCCGAGCGGGGCCGCCGCACCGGCGTCGGCCAGCTCCGCGGTGATGATCCGCCACGCCGCGCCCCCGGGCGTGCCGTTGACGTCCCCCGCGAGGACGCGCGGGGTCCCGTCCGCGAACCGGCGCAGGTGCTCCAGCACCTCCCGGGCGTGGTCGCACCGGGCCGCCTCCTCAAGGTCGAGATGGGTGGAGGCGACGGTGACGGACCGGCCTCCGACCTCCACGAGCGCCATGGACACCGCCCGGCGGTGCAGGCCGCGGCGCCGGGTGAGGAGCGTGTGCCGGGCGTCCAGGACGGCGACCCCGGGCCGCACGAGCACGGCGAGCCCGCAGGAGCGCCGGTCCACGGCGGGGACCAGGCCCGTCGCGCGCTGTAGAGCCCGCCGGTGCAGCCGCCAAAGGAGCAGCCGTGGGGCCTCCTGGAGACAGACCACGTCGGGGCTGCACGCGCGGATCACCCGGTACAGGGCCGGACGCGAGTCCCGCATGGCGCGGATGTTGTAGGTGAGCAGCCGGAACCGGGTTCCGGCCGGTGTCGCTTCCACACCCGTGGTCTACCCCGAGACGCCGCCCTCGCGCCGCAGAGGCGGCGGTCGCCGCCGGAAGGTCACCCTTCAGCGCCGATGAGGGCGTCCGCCCATTCCGGCCGCGTCACGGCCGCGAGGAGCAGCGCGGCGTCGATCGCGACTCCGACGATCAGCCGGGTGGTCCAGAACAGGACGATCAGCAGTGCGGACGCCAGCGAGGCGGCCGCGGCGATCTGCGGCCAGGCGGGGGCGAGGCCCGGCACGCCCCAGACCGCCAGCCCGAGGAACGCGAAGCCGAGCACCGTCAATGCCACCAGGACCAGGCCGACGGGGCGCCGTGCCGCCCGGGGCAGCCACGACCGGTCGAACGAGAACTCGGGGGTGTCCGCGGCCAGGTAGAGGAGGTGGACGAGGCCGTGTGCGATCACCAGCAGCCCCACCACGATCCGGAGGACGAGCAGCATCGGCGGCCTCCCTCACCGTCCGGCGGCCCGTCCGCGGTCCTGGCGGAGCCGCTACCGGGCCGGACGGAACCGGGATCACCTCCGCGCCGTGGGGTACGGCAGAGCCGTCGGACCTGAACCCGGGGGAACGCTGTCCTGAGACGCCGCCGGGACCGGCCCGGGGGCCGGACTCAGATCAGCGGCGGGCCGTCCCCGGGGTCCTCCTGGTAGGAGTAGCGCTGCTCCGACCACGGATCGGCCAGGTTGTGGTACCCGCGCTCCTCCCAGAAGCCGCGTCGGTCCGTGGTCAGGTACTCGACCGCCCGCAGCCACTTCACGCTCTTCCAGCCGTAAAGGTGGGGTACCACCATCCGGACCGGGAACCCGTGCTCCGGCGTCAGCTCCTCGCCCTCGCGGTGGGTCGCCAGCAGCACCCCGTCCCGCAGGAAGTCGTCCATCCGCACGTTGGCGCTGTAGCCGTACTCGGCCCACAGCATCACGTGCGTCGCCTCCTCCGCGGGAGGGGCCGCCTCGACCAGGTCCACCGACGACACCCCCTGCCAGCGCACCCCCGGGATGGTGAATCGCGTCACACAGTGGAAGTCCGCCACGACCTCGGTGCGCGGCAGCGCGCCGAACCCCTCCCATGTCCACCGGTACCCCGTGGGATCCTCGGTGGCGCCGTACACGCGGAAGTCCCACCGGTGCGGCCGGAAGCGGGGCACCGGGCCGTAGTGGACCGCGGAGTGCTCGCGCGGTATGTACTGCCCCGGCGGCAGTCGATCCTGCGCCAATCGAACCCCCTATGCGGTCCCGCTGCGGCCTTTCCGCCATCCTGCCAGCCTTCCGCGCCGCGCCGGGCGCCTGCCCCGGGTGTGCGCCCGCGCCTCCGCCGTGCGCTATAGTCGCTCACATGCAGCACAGCTTTTGGCGCTTTTATGGCTACCGGCCCCTGGCTTGGACGGTCGCCCGCCTAGCGCTGCGCTGAGACGGACGTTACGAAAGAAGCCCCGGGCCGGACGGCCCGGGGCTTCTTCGCGTCTCAGGGTCCGCCGCCCCGGAACCGCCTCCGACCCCGACGCCGAAGGAAATCAGGACATGGTCATCGTCATGGCGCCCGACGCCTCCTCAGCCGATATCGAAGCCGTCGCCGATCTCGTCGCCACCGCCGGCGGCGAGGCCTACGTGACGCGCGGCGTCAGCCGCACCATCATCGGTCTGGTGGGGGACGTCCGGCACTTCGAGACGCTGGACCTGCGCGCGCTTCCGGGGGTGAGCGACGTGCTGCGCATCTCGGCGCCCTACAAACTGGTGAGCCGGGAGAACAACGCCGAGCGCTCCCTGGTCACCGTGCGCGGGGTGCCGATCGGCCCCGGGCACACCACGGTCATCGCCGGGCCCTGCGCGGTGGAGACCCCCGAACAGACCCTCCAGGCGGCGCACATGGCCGCCGACGCCGGGGCCTCGCTGCTGCGCGGCGGCGCCTACAAGCCCCGTACCTCCCCCTACGCCTTCCAGGGGCTGGGAGAGGCCGGGCTGAAGATCCTGTCCGACGTGCGCGACGAGACCGGCCTGCCGGTGGTCACCGAGGTGGTCGACGCCTCCGACGTGGACCTGGTCGCCTCCTACGCCGACATGCTGCAGATCGGCACCCGCAACATGCAGAACTTCGCCCTGCTGCAGGCCGCGGGCGAGGCCGGCAAGCCGGTACTGCTCAAGCGCGGCATGAACGCCACCATCGAGGAGTGGCTGATGGCCGCCGAGTACATCGCCCAGCGCGGCAACCTCGACATCGTGCTGTGCGAGCGCGGCATCCGCACCTTCGAGAAGGCCACCCGCAACACCCTGGACATCAGCGCGGTCCCGGTCGCCCAGGACCTGTCCCACCTGCCGGTGATCGTCGACCCGTCGCACTCGGGCGGCAAGCGCTCCCTGGTGCTGCCGCTGTCCCGCGCCGCCCTGGCCGTGGGCGCCGACGGGGTCATCGTCGACGTGCACCCCCGGCCGGAGACGGCGCTGTGCGACGGCCCGCAGGCCCTGGTCGAGTCCGACCTGGCCGAGCTGCGCGACGCCGCCCAGACGCACGCCGCGCTGCTGGGCCGCACCCTGGCCGAGGCCCCGGCTCCGGCCGTGGTCTGACAGCGGGGCCGGGCCGCCGTCCCGCCGCGCCGCCGTCGCCGCCTCCGCGGGGGCGGCGCGGCGGGACGGGGCGGCGGCCGGACGCACGGGGCGCCGCAGGGGCAGGGCGCCCCCGGCCGGGGATCAGACCTTGGCCGGGGCGGCGTCGCCGAGGAAGCTGGGCCGGTGCAGCTGCGTATTGGCGGCCAGGTGCTCGGCCAGCTCCTCCACGTCGAGCCGCTTCTCGATCTGGCGCAGGTCGGCGATCTTGGCGGCGGTCTCCACCTGGCGCGGGGTGAGCAGGGTGCAGCAGTCCTCGTCGGGCAGCTCGGAGATGGACAGCGTGCCGATCGCCCGCGCCTGGTCCATGATCTCGGTCTTGTCCATGCCGATGAGCGGCCGCAGGATCGGCACGTCGACCGCGTCGTCCAGCGCGGTCAGGTTGGTCATCGTCTGGCTGGACACCTGGCCCAGCGCGTCGCCGGTGACCAGCGCCTCGGCGCCCAGGTCGTCGGCGAGGGCCTCGGCGGTCTTGAGCATCAGCCGCCGCTGGGCCACGATCTGCAGCTTCTCCGCGCCCGAGCTCTTGAGCTGCTGCTGGGCCTTGCCGAACGGCACCACGAACAGCCGCGAGCCGACCTGGAACCGGTCGAGCTGGCGGACCAGGCTGTAGGCCTTGTAGATGGACTCCGGGCCGGTGAACGGCATGCCGGAGAAGTGCAGGAAGTCGACCTTGAGGCCGCGCCGCATCATCCGGTGGGCGGCCACCGGCGAGTCGATGCCGCCGGACATCAGCACCAGTCCGCGCCCGCTCATGCCCACCGGAAGGCCGCCCTGGCCGGGCATGCCGTCGGTGAAGACGAACACCTCGTCCTTGTCGACCTCGATGAAGACGGTGTTCTCCGGGCGCTTGAGGTTCACCGGCAGGCCGGTCTCCTCCTTGATGCGGGCGCCGACGGTCCCGGCGATCTCCGAGGAGGTCATGGGGAAGCGCTTGTCCCGGCGGCGGGCCCGCACGGCGAAGGTGCCGGTGCGCCCGGCCATGGAGCGCAGGGCGATGCCGGTGACCGCGTCGATGTCCTTGGCGACCCGGCGCACCTGGTGCACCCACACCACGCCCATCACCGAGCGCATCCGCTCGGCCAGTTCGGCTACCTCCAGGTCGGAGGCGCCGGGCATGCGCAGGATGATGACGCCGGCGCCGCGCTGGGTGAGCTTGACCTCGCCCAGCCCCCGCGCGGCGTTGCGGATGTTGTTGTGCAGGCGGCGCTCGAAGAGCTTGCGGTTGCTGCCCTTGAGCACGATCTCGCCGAGCTTCATCAGCACGCACAGTTCGCCCAGCCCGGAACCGGCACCCGCCGAGCCGGAGGCGGTGGTGCCCTCGGGCGCGGTGTCGGGGGCGGAGTCGGACGTGACGGCCATGGCGGCATCTCCAGGTGAGGGTCGGAAAGCGGTCGGTCGGAGGGCCCTCGCGCGGGGGTCCACGCTCCGATCCCTCCAGTATCCGCCACGCGGGCCACCGGTCGGAACGGGCGGCGGGTCCGGGGCGGACGGGGGAGGGGGCCTCTCCGAAAGGGGTCAACCCCCTCGGCTCCGATTGTCTTCCCTCCGGCGCCGTGGCCCCTCCGGGCTTTCCGGCCGCAGCCGCCCCTGGACGCCGGAAGGCCCCGCGCCGCGGCGCGGGGCCCGGGGGAGACGCCTTCGCACGAGGGGGCGTTCCCGCAGGGGGAGGCCCGCCGGGGGCCTCGGAGCGGGCGCTCCTCAGCCGAAGAAGACCTCGGCCTCGGCGTAGCGCTCCGGCGGGACGGTCTTGAGCTTCTCGGTGGCGGCCGACAGCTCCACCCGCACGACGTCGGTGCCCTGCAGGGCCACCATCTTGCCCCAGTCGCGGTCGCGCACCGCGTCGATCGCCTGCACGCCCAGCCGGGTGGCCAGCACCCGGTCGAACGCCGAGGGCGTGCCGCCGCGCTGCACGTGCCCCAGCACCACCGACCGGGACTCCTTGCCGGTGCGCTTCTCGATCTCCTCGGCCAGGCGCTGCCCGATGCCGCCCAGGCGCACGTGGCCGAAGCTGTCCTTCTCGCCCGTGGACAGCTCCATCTGCCCGTCCTTGGGGTGGGCGCCCTCGGCCACCACGATGATGGGTGCGTACTCGGTCTGGAACCGGCTCTCCACCCAGCCGACGACCTCGTCGATGTCGAAGGGCCGCTCGGGGATGAGGATCGCGTTGGCGCCCGCGGCCATGCCCGAGTGCAGGGCGATCCACCCGGCGTGCCGCCCCATCACCTCCACGACCAGCGCGCGGTGGTGCGACTCGGCGGTGGTGTGCAGCCGGTCGATGGCCTCGGTGGCGATGTTGACCGCCGTGTCGAAGCCGAAGGTGTAGTCGGTGGCGTTGAGGTCGTTGTCGATGGTCTTGGGAACCCCGACCACTTTGACGCCCTGTTCGGTGAGCTGCGTGGCCACGCCCAGGGTGTCCTCCCCGCCGATGGCGACCAGGGCGTCGATGCCCAGCCCCGCCATGTTGTCCTTGACGCGCTCGACACCCCCCTCGATCTTCATCAGGTTGGTGCGGGAGGAGCCCAGGATGGTGCCGCCCCGGGGCAGGATGCCGCGCACGGCGGCGCGGTCGAGCTCCATGGTGTCGCCTTCCAGGGGGCCGCGCCAGCCGTCCCGGAAGCCCACGAACTCGTATCCGTAGTCCTTGATGCCCTTGCGGACAACGGCGCGGATGACGGCGTTCAGGCCCGGGCAGTCTCCGCCGCCGGTCAGAACCCCCACTCGCATACGCCTGCTCCTCGTCGTGTAGCCGTGTGCAATGCCGTGCGTTTCGACCCTTGACCTCGCGGTCCGCTGACGTCAGCCTAACGGCAGCGATGTGACCGGCATCACGGGAAGCCCTGCACCCCGGCCGCTGCGGCGACCCGGTGGGGTGCGGCCGCCTCCCACCGCCCACATGGTCTAGACCATAGTCGCCGAAAGCACTGGAGGCCAGCAGATGACCGTGCTCACCATCGACGCCGGGACGACCGGCGTCACCGCCCTCATGGTCGGAGAGGACGGCCGCGTCCTCGCCCGCGGATACCAGGAGTTCGCACAGCACTACCCCGAGGCCGGTTGGGTCGAGCACGTCCCCGAGGAGATCTGGCAGGCCACCCTGGCCGCGTGCCAGACCGCCCTGGACGCGGCCGGTACGCCGCCCACGTGCGTCGGCATCACCAACCAGCGCGAGACCGCGGTGCTGTGGAACCGCAAGCGCGGCTCCTCGCCCCGCCGGGCCATCGTGTGGCAGGACCGCCGCACCGCCGACATCTGCACCGAGCTGCGCGACGCCGGGCACGAGGACCGGGTCACCGAGGTC
>NZ_ANBH01000022.1 GCF_000341185.1 Nocardiopsis chromatogenes YIM 90109 | reverse complement strand
CCCCCCGCGGGGCCATCGTGTGGCAGGCCCGCCGCACCGCCGACATCTGCACCGAGCTGCGCGACGCCGGGCACGAGGACCGGGTCACCGAGGTCACCGGCCTGCGGCTGGACCCCTACTTCACCGCCACCAAGCTCACCTGGATGAAGCGCCACGACCAGCGGGCCTGGGGCGGGGTGGAGAGCGGCGAGACGGCGGTCGGCACCGTCGACTCCTACATCATCGCCCGCCTGACCGGCGGCGCCCGGCACGTCACCGACGCCAGCAACGCCTCCCGCACACTCCTGTACGACCTGCGGCGGGGCGCCTGGTCGGAGGAGATGTGCGCGCTGTTCGGGGTGCCGGTGTCGGCGCTGCCGGAGGTGGTGCCCTCCTACGGCACGGTGGGCGAGACCTCGCCGGAGGAGTTCCTGGGCCTGCGCCTGCCGGTGTCCGGCATCGCCGGGGACCAGCAGGCCGCCATGTTCGGGCAGAACTGCTACCACCCGGGCTCGTCCAAGTGCACCTACGGGACCGGGTCGTTCATCCTGGTCAACACCGGGACCGAGGCGGTGGCCCCCGACCACGGGCTGCTCAGCACGGTGCTGTGGCAGCACCCGGACGGCCGCCTGGAGTACGCGCTGGAGGGCTCCATCTTCGTCACCGGCGCGGCGGTGCAGTGGCTGCGCGACGGGCTGGGGCTGATCGACACCGCCCCGCAGTCGGAGGGGCTGGCCGCCAGCGTGCCCGACTCGGGCGGGGTGGTCTTCGTGCCCGCGCTGACCGGGCTCGGCGCGCCCGACTGGGACCCGCACGCCCGCGGGGCGATCTTCGGCATCACCCGCGGCACCGGCCGCGCCCACGTGGCGCGGGCGACCCTGGACGCGATCGCCTTCGAGGTGCGCGACGTGGCGGAGGCGATGGAGCGGGCGTCGGGCACCCGCCTGCCGGAGCTGCGCGTGGACGGCGGGGCCTCGGGCAACGACCTGCTCTGCCAGATCCAGGCCGACCAGCTGGGGGTGTCGGTGGCGCGGCCGCAGGTGCAGGAGACGACCGCGCTGGGGGCGGCGTTCCTGGCGGGGCTGGGCACCGGGGTGTGGTCGTCCACGGACGAGCTGGAGCGGACCTGGAACCTCGACCGCAGGTTCGAGCCGGGCGAGCGCGACGACGCCCAGTACCGCCGCTGGAGGACCGCGGTGGAGCGCTCGAAGGGCTGGGCCGAGCTGGGGTGAGGCGGGAAGGACGGNCCCCCCCCCCGCCCCTTCGGGTCCTGCGCGAGTGCGAGCGCGTCAGTACGTACGGAAGCGCGAGGTGTCCAGCTCGAACCCGAAGGGCTCGGGGATCTCCACACTCTTGCCGAACGGAGCGGTCACGTTCTCTGTGTAGTGCCCGTCCTCCGGCGAGAAGTACAGAGTAGTGGACGCCCGGATCGGGTCGATCAGCAAGTACAGCGGGATTGCAGCGGCCGCATAGATGCCCAGTTTCTCCACACGGTCGTTGCCCGAGTTGGAACGGGACACGACTTCTGCCGCCAGGATCACGTCATCAGGAGAGACGAAGTAGTCCTCGGTGTCGAGGGCAGGCTCCGGCGCCACGAAAAGGTCAGGCATGGTGCTTTTGACGATGTGGTGCATCCTGATCTCAAGGTGCACCTCGGTGTCGTACCCCTCGGGAAGGTGGGGGACGATCTGCCTGTCCAGGTCTTTGACGTTGCGCTGATGCTTGCCGATAGGGGGTGGAGACACGGTGATCTCCGCTTCCCTCAAGATCTCCGCGCGATAGCCCTTGGGGACGTCGAGCTCGTCCAGCGTCTTGAACAGGTCGACCGCGCCGTCGGGTGTCGTGACTGTCACTTCCGGCCTCCGTGCCATGAGTACCGTCCCCAGGATTGTCGTGCACCGGCCACCGGTCCCGCGTGGTTTTCAGACTACTCGTCGAGGTTCCTCTCGATCGCGTAGCGCACCAGCTGGGCGCGGTTGTGGAGCTGGAGCTTGGTGAGGGTGTTCTGCACGTGGTTCTGCACCGTCCGGTGGGCGATGCCCAGCCGGGACGCGATCGCCTTGTACTCCAGTCCCTTGGCCACCAGCCGCAGCACCTCGGTCTCGCGGCGGGTCAGCTCCGGGGCCGGGTCCTCCTCCTGGGACGGCGCGGGCTCGGCGGCCAGGCGGCGGTACTCGCCCAGCACCAGCCCGGCCAGGCCCGGCGTGAACACCGCCTCGCCCCGGTGCACCCCGCGCACCGCCTCCAGCAGCTCTTCGCGCCCGGCCGACTTGACCAGGTAGCCGGTAGCACCGGCCTTGACCGCGTCCAGCACGTCGCGGTGCTCCCCGCTCGCGGACAGGATCAGCACCCGCGGCGCAGGCCCGTCGGCGCCGCCCCCTCCGGCCAGCAGCCGGGCGGTCACCTCCACCCCGGACAGGTCGGGGAGCTGGAGGTCCAGCAGGACCACGGTGGGCTGGGCGGCCGGGGCCACGCGCAGCGCCTTGGCTCCGTCCCCGGCGGTGGCCACCACCTCGAACCCGGCCTCGGACAGGTCCCGGGCGACCGCGTCCCGCCACATCGGGTGGTCGTCGACCACCATCACCCTGACCTGCCGCCCGTCCTCGGGCCCGGCGCCCGCCGCGTCGTCGCTCTCCATGCGGGGCACCTTAACGGCGCAGCGTAACGGCAGGGTAGCGCGGGCGCGCCGGGTGTGTTCGGCGCGCCCGCTGCGGAAGGGACGGACAGCGCGCGGCCCGGCACCGATGGACGGTGCCGGGCCGCAGAGCGCGATCGGGAGCCGGGACGGGAGCCGAAGCGGGAACCGTGGCCGGGGGCGGTCAGCCGAACGGGGTGGCGAACAGCTCGATCTCCGCGCCCTTCTCCGCCTCGCCCTTGGGGTTGTAGTCGGAGACCCGGTTCCCGCCGAAGACCTTGGTGACCTTCACCTTGAAGCCCAGCTCCTCCAACTGCTTGCGCGCCTCGCCGACCTTCTTGCCGCGCACGTCCGGGACCTCGATCTTCTCGGGCCCGCTGGAGACCGTGAGCGTGACCCGGTCCCCGGCGCCCACGGTGGTGCCCCCGCCCGGCGCCTGCGACATGACCTCGCCCCGGGGGACGTCGTCGCTAGGCTTGTCCTCGACGGTGACCGTGAGACCGGCCTGCTCCAGCTCGTTGCGGGCGGGGCCCTCCTTCTTCCCGGTCACGTCGGGGACCTCGAACCCGGCGCTGACCGTCAGGGTCACGGCGCCCTCGCGGTCGGCCATCTCCTCGGGGCCGGGGTCGGTCGACAGCACCGTGCCCGGGGCGGCGTCCCGCGACTCCGACTCCTCCTCGTTGACGGTGGAGAACCCGGCGTCCTCCAGGGTCTTGCGGGCGTTCTCCACCGGCTCGCCGGTCACGTCGGGCAGCTCCACGGTGCGCGGCCCCTTGGAGAGCTGGACCGTCACCGTCTCGCCCGGAAGGATCTGCTCTCCGGTGCCCGGGGACGCCTTGCCGACCTGGCCCGGGTCGGCCTTGTCGCTGTAGACCTCGCCGTCGGCGATCGACATCTTCAGCCCGGAGTCGGCCAGGAGCTTCTGGGCGGCCTCCTGGTCCCGGCCGATCAGTTCGGGGACCTCGGTGTAGCGCCCGGCGAAGTACCACCAGCCCGAACCCAGGAGCACCACAGCGAGCACCCCGGCGACGACCGCCAGCACGCTCTTGCGGCGCCACAGCGGCGCGGCGCCCGGGTCGTCGTCGTACGCCTCGTAGCCGTCGTAACCGCCGTGGCCGCCGCCCGACTGCACGATGAGCGTGTCGTTGCCGCCTCCTCCGGAGGGCGGCCCCACGACCACGGTGTGCGACACGGCCGCCTCGGGGGGCGGGCCCTGCGGCGGGGTGGGCCCCGCCCCGTTCCCGGGCGGGCCCGCGGGAGGCGGGCCAGGCGGCCCCGGGGGAGGCGGCGCGACCGCCGCGGCCCCCGCACCCGCCGCCGCACCCGCGAACGAGGCGTGCGGACCGCTCCCGGCGCCGCCGGTCGCCTGCAGAAGCATCGTGTGGAACTGCCCGGCGTCCCCGGGCCGGTAGCGCGGGTCGCGCTCGGTGGCGCGCGCCACCAGGTCGTCTATCGCCTGCGGCACCCCGGAGACCACCCGCGACGGCCGCGGAACGTCCTCGTTGACGTGCTTGTAGGCCACCGCGATCGGGGTGTCGCCGGTGTGCGGCTGCTCACCGGTGAGCAGCTCGTAGAACATCACCCCGGACGCATAGACGTCGGAGCGCGCGTCCGAGGTGCCCTGCTCGATCTGTTCGGGCGACAGGTAGGCGGCGGTGCCCATCAGCGTGCCGGTCTTGGTCATGCCCTGCCCGGCCGACTCCACCGCGCGGGCCAGCCCGAAGTCGGCGACCTTCACCCCGCCGTCCTCGGTGAGCAGCACGTTCTCCGGCTTCACATCCCGGTGCACCATGCCCGCCTGGTGCGCCGCGCCCAGCGCCGACAGCACCGGGCCCATGACCCGCGCCGCCTCGGCGGGGCCGAGGCGGCCCATCGCCGACAGCACGTCGCGCAGGGTCCGCCCCGGCACGTACTCCATGGCCAGGAACACCGTGCCCTGGTCCTCGCCCTGGTCGAAGACCTGCACCACGTTGGGGTGGGAGAGCTTGGCCACCGAGTGCGCCTCGTTGATGAAGCGCCGCACGAAGTCCGGGTCCCGGGCCAGCGAGGGGTGCATGACCTTCAACGCCAGGCGCCGGTCGAGACGCAGGTCGTGGGCGAGGTACACCGTGGCCATCCCGCCGCCCGCGACGCGCGACTCGACGACGTAGCGACGGTCGAGCGTCGCACCGATCAGCGGGTCGGGAGTCGTTCTGTCCACGAGAGGCGAGTCTACGGGTGATCGGCCGGAGGGGACGAAGCGTGCGCGTGGCGCCGGACCGGGATGCGCCCGGCCAAGCGGGCGGCACGGCCCGCGCGGACGGCGTCGCGCATCGCGCGCGCCATCAGCACCGGCTCCTGGGCGCGGGTGACCGCGCTGGCCAGCAGCACCGCGTCGCAGCCCAGCTCCATGGCCTGGGCGGCCTCGCTGGCGGTGCCGATACCGGCGTCCACGATCACCGGCACGTCCGCCTGCCCGACGATCAGCTCCAGGTTGTGCGGGTTGCGGATGCCCAGGCCGGACCCGATCGGGGCGGCCAGCGGCATCACCGCGGCGCAGCCCACCTGCTCCAGGCGGCGCGCCAGCACCGGGTCGTCGTTGGTGTAGGGCAGCACGGTGAACCCCTCGTCCACCAGGCGCTCGGCGGCGTCCAGCAGCTCCACCGGGTCGGGCAGCAGGGTGCGCTCGTCGGCGACCACCTCCAGCTTCACCCAGTCGGTGCCCAGGGCCTCGCGCCCCAGGCGGGCCGTGCGCACCGCGTCGGCGGCGGTGAAGCACCCGGCGGTGTTGGGCAGCGGGGCGATGCCGTTGCGGTCCAGCACGTCCCAGACCGAGCCGTCGGAGCCGGGCGTGGCCCTGCGCATGGCGACGGTGGTCAGCTCGGTGCCCGAGACCTGCAGGGCCTCCTCCAGCACCTGCATGGACGGGGCGCCGCCGGTGCCGGTGATCAGTCGGGAGCCGAACCGGCGGTCCGCGATGACCAGCGGGTCGGCGGGGCCCTCCGCGGCGGCGCGGGCGGCGGCTTCGGAGGTGTCGTGGGCGGTGGTCATGGGTCGGTCAGCCTCCCTGGACCGCGGTGAGCACGTCCACGCGGTCGTTCTCGGCGACGGGGGTCGTCTCCCAGGCCGTGCGCGGCACCACGTCGTCGTTGAGCGCGGCGGCCACGCCGCCCGAGGCCCGGGTCAGGCCGCGCACCACGTCCCCGACGGTGGTTCCGGGGGCGACGGTGCGCCGTTCCCCGTTGACGGTGACCTCCATGGTTCAGGACTCCTCTCGGTCGCGTCCGTCGTGTCCGCCGCCGTGCCCGGGGCCGCGCTCCGGGCGGGTTCCCGTCCCCGCCTGCGGGGCGAAGCGGACCGCGGCGAAGGGGCGCGCCTCCTCCGGGAGGGCCTCGCCGAGGAGGGCGGCGGCCATGGCGTCGGCGGTGGCGGGGGTGAGCAGCACCCCGTGCCGGTGGTGGCCGGCGGCCAGGTGCAGGCCCGCGGGGGCGGACGGGCCCAGTGGGCCCAGCAGGGGGCCGTTGTCGGGGGAGCCGGGGCGCAGGCCCACGCAGGCCTCGGCGATCTCCAGCTCGCTGACGCCGGGGACCAGCTCGTGGGCGTCGCGCAGCAGCTCGTACACGCCTCCCGCGGTGAGGCGGGTGTCCCGGCCCCTCTCCTCCTGGGTGGCGCCGAGCACGATCTCGCCGTCGTCGCGCGGAACCAGGTAGACGGGGGCGCCCTTGACCAGGCCGCGCACGGTGCGGGAGACGACCGGCTCCTCGCCCGCGGGGGTGCGCAGCCGCAGCAGCTGGCCCTTGACCGGGCGCAGCGGGGGCAGCAGGCCCTCCGGCAGGCCGCCGATGTCGGGGGTCCAGGCCCCGGCGGCCAGCACCACCCGGTCGGCGGCCAGCTCGGCGCCGGAGGCCGTGCGCAGTCCGCGCACGGCGCCGCCCGCGCACAGCACCTCGGCGGCGGTGTCGGAGACGAGGACGGCCCCGCGGGCGGCGGCGGCCCGGCGCAGGGCGGCGGTCAGGCGGCGCGGGTCCACCGAGTGGTCGTCGGGGGCGTGCACGCCCCCGCGCACGTGCGGGGCGAGCATCGGCTCCAGGCGGCGGCACTCGCGGGAGGTGATGCGCTCGGCCTTCAGGCCCAGCCGGGTCTGCAGCTCGCCCAGCTCGGTCAGGCGGGCCAGGTCGTCGGTGTCGAAGGCGATCTGCAACGTTCCGCGGGCGCGGTACCCGGCCGGGGTGCCCGCGTCGGCCTCCACCTCGGCGATGAAGGAGGGGTAGCGGTCCCGGGAGGCGGCGCCCAGGCGCATCAGCGCCTCCTCGCCGAAGGCCGCCTCGGTGGCGGGGGTGAGCATCCCCGCGGCCACCCCGGAGGCGGCGGCGGGGTCGGCGGAGGGGGCGACGACGGCGGTGCGCAGGCCGCGGCGGGCGGCGCGCCAGGCGGTGGCCAGCCCGATCAGGCCGCCCCCGGCGACCACCGCGTCGAACGGCCCGGACGGGCGGGGCGGGTGCGTGGGGTGCGCGGCCCGTGCCGCGCCGGACAGGGATTCGGGCATGGGGACTCTCACCACTCCCTTCGCCGGTATGACCCGGATCAGGTTCGTGCGGTCGGGGGCGGCAGCCCCCCTCTCAGCCGGGTCCCACCCGGCTCCCGCGGGGACGTCGCCATCCCGGCGGTGCGCCGGGGATGACGCGCCCCATCCTAGTCGGCGCGCCCCGGCGCGGACGAGGCGCCCTGGATGTCCGGAGGCTGTGGCACATTGGGTTCGTGACTGAGAACGACAACGGCGCCGACGGCCTGGTCGGCGACTGGATGACCCTGAAAGAGGCGGGCACGGCGCTGGGCGTCGGCCCGAACCGCGTCAAGCAGTACATGCGCGACCACCGGCTGCTCGGCGTGAAGCGCGGGGGAGAGGTGATGATCCCGGCCGCGTTCATCTCGGGCGGGGACGTCGTCAAGGGGCTGCCGGGGACCCTGACCCTGCTGGCGGACAGCGGCTTCTCCGAGGAGGAGGCGCTGGAGTGGCTCTTCACCCCGGACGACACCCTGCCGGGCACGCCGGTGCAGGCCCTGGCGGAGAACCGCGGGACGGAGGTGCGCCGCAGGGCGCAGGCACTCGGTGCGTTCTGAACCCGCGCGGGCGTGCGCCTTCCCACGGGCGCGCGCCCCCGTGGCCCGCTGACGCGGTGGACCGCACGGGCGGTCCTCGTGCCCGGTGTCCTGCGCGGCCGCCGTGGTTCCCGAGGCGGCAGGGGCGCGGACGAGAGGCGGCCGCCGGAGCGGCGTCGCCTTCGTCGGCCGGGGCCGCCGTCGGCGGGGCGCCGCTCACGTCTTTTGCCGGGTCAGCCGAAGGCCCGTGCGACCAGGCCGACCCGACTGGACAGAGACCGCACCGCTTTCGGCTCCGCTGCTCCGCTCGAGGCGCGGCGGCGCACCGCTACCCTGGCCGGATGAGCGACAGCTTGCGCGAGCGCCTGGACGGCGCCCGCCTGTACCTGTGCACCGACGCCCGCCGGGAGCGGGGCGACCTGGCCGCGTTCCTGGACGAGGCCCTCGCCGGAGGGGTGGACATCGTCCAGCTCCGGGACAAGGGCCTGGAAGCGCGCCAGGAGCTGGAGGCCCTGGAGGTCATGCGCGAGGCGTGCGCCCGGCACGGGGCGCTGATGGCCGTCAACGACCGCGCCGACATCGCCCACGCGGCCGGGGCGGACGTGCTCCATCTCGGCCAGAACGACCTGCCGGTTCCGTACGCGCGCGAGATCATCGGCGATGTGCCCCTCATCGGCCGGTCGAACAACAACGCCGATGTGGCGGCCGCGTCGGCCAAGGAGCCCGGGACCGACTACTTCTGCGTCGGCCCGACCTGGGCCACCCCCACCAAGCCGGGCCGCCCGGCCGCCGGGCTGGACCTGGTGCGCCGGGCGGCGGAGCTGGCGGAGGGACGGCCGTGGTTCGCCATCGGGGGCATCGACGCGGAGAACATCGGCGAGGTGCTGGAGGCCGGGGCGCGCCGGGTGGTGGTCGTCCGAGCGATCACCGAGGCGGAGGACCCCCGCGCCGCCGCGGCCGACCTGAAGAGGAGGCTGGAGGAGTACCCGCTGGTCTGATCGTGACCCGCCCGCCCGTGAAGCCGGGGCGGCCCGGCCTGCGCCCCGTCCACGGCCCCGGCCGGGCGGAGGGTCGGCGGGGTGTGCGGTAGAGGGCGGCGACGACGCAGGCCAGCACCCCTCCCCGCAGCGCTGTCGAGTGCGGCGCGTGTGCGTGGTCGCCGTTGATAGCGGCGACGGCAGAAGCGGGGCGGTTCCCCGGCCCTGCTCGCCGGGCGGCGGGCTGCTCGCGGTCCGGGTGAGCGGCTGGGCAGGTACCCCGCTCACGGTCCCCGGCCGGGCGGCAGGCCACGGGGGTCAGGGGCCGGGGCTGTCGGCGTTCGTGGCGCCCGCCGGGCGACGGGCGGCACATACCGGGCACGGGAGCGGGGCTCGGGCATCCTGCGTCGTCGACGCTTTCTGGTGGATCAGGTGTCGATTCCACCACCCGATCCGCCCCTGCACCCCTCGCCCTCCCCCTCGGCGATGATCTCGACAATGGTGCTGTCACAATCGCCGGAATGACAGCACCATTGTCGAGATCATCGCCGGACAGGGGCGCACCGGGGCGGCGGCCGCCCGGCTGGACCCCTTGAGCGGGGGACCTGCTCAGGCGTCAGGGGGCCTCGGGGTCCTGGTCTTCGAGGACTCCTCGAAGGGCGGAGGCGACCAGGGCGACGGCGCTGTCGTCATCGTGGGTCAACCCGCGCAGGATCTCCCGGGCCGCTGCTCCCGGGAGTTCGACCAGCGCCTGGGTGAGGCGGATCCGTGTGGCGGTGTCCGCTCCGGGTGTGGCGAGTTCGTCGGCGATGGCGGCCGTGATCCGCTCCGCGCAACCGGCGTCCCGGGACAGCACCCCCAGGACCTCCGCGGCCTCCACGTCGTTGGCGCCCTCGACCACCATGGCGACGAGCTCGGGCACGGCGGCGGCCGCGCCCTGCCTGCCCAGGGCCAGGGCGGAGTGGCGGCGCACCGCGGCGTCCGGATCCCCAAGGGCCTCCTCCAGCACCGCGGACGTGCCCGGAGCCCCGGGCATCGCGGCGACCGCCTGCACCGCGCGCCGCCGGACGCCGACGTCCTCCGAGCGCGCTCCGGTGGCCAGCGCCTCCGCACCGTCGGCGTCCGACCGCGCGAGCGCCCAGCGCAGGGCACCGGCGACGTTCGGGTCGGGTTCGTTCAGGACCGCCTGGGCCAGCAGCTCGGCGGGGACCGGGACGTCCTCCGGCCGGGCCAGGACGGCCTGGTTCCTGCGCGCGGCGCTCGCGGAGTCGAGCTCCCGCATGAGCTCGATGATGCGCAGCACCTCCTGCCAGTCGGCGGGCGCCGATGTGTCGATCGCGCGGAGCCGGCCGAGCAGCTCCCGTTCCCTGGCCAGGCGGTCCTCGGTCCACCGGATGAGGTCGCCGACCAGGGCGGACGGCGTGAAGGCCGGGTCCTCCAGCGCGCGGCCGATCTGCTTGAGCGACAGCCCGAGGGACCGCAGGCTCTCCACGTGGAAGATCCTGCGGACGTCCTCGGCGGAGTACTCGCGGTAGCCGCCCGTGGTGCGGCCCGTCGGCCGAACCAGCCCCAGGGCGTCGTAGTGCCGGAGCATCCGGGCGCTCACCCCGGAGCGGCGGGCGACCTCGCCGATCAGCACTCCTGGTCCCCCGGGGCCGCTGCGGGCCCGGTCGTGTCCGCGCCGTCGGCGGGTACGGCCGTCCCGGCTCCCGCCGCCTGGACCTCGGTCCTCCCGCTGTCCACCGACGCGACCGCCGCGGCGGCGGCCGCGGCCCGCTCCGGGCCGAGCGCGACCACGCGCTCCGCCTCCTCGACGGCCGCGTCGAAGCCGCTCTCCGGGTCCTGCCGGAGCCGCTCGGTGGCGCGGGCGTGCGCGGCGACCACCGGGTCGGGGTCGGCCGCGGCCTCCTCCAGCAGGGGCGCGACCACCTCGCCGAGGTCGGCCAGGGCCCGGCTCAGGCTCAGCCGGTCGCCGCGGCCGCCGCGGCCGAGCTCCTGCACCAGTTCACCGGCCAGGTGCTCCTTCTCCTCCTCCGCGTCCTCGGGCACGAGCACGGCCGCGACCCGCCACGCGGTGCGCGCGACCTGGTCGTTGGCGTCGTGCAGCAGGTCGCGGGTGATCCAGGCCCTCGTGCCCTCCTCGCCGATCTTGGAGAGGAGGTGCAGCGCCTGGCTGCGGGCCTGGGGCCGCTCGGAGCCCAGCTCCCGGCGGATCCGGGGCAGGGTGCGCTCCGCAGGCAGGCGGAGCAGTGCCCAGGCCAGCATGTCCCGCACGAAGAAGTCGGGCTCGACCGCGCACCGCTCGACGAGCGTCTCCAAGAGCGCGGGGGCGGGGTTCGCCCCGAGCGCGAGGGCCGCGCGGAGCCGGGCCGACCGCTCCTCGGCGGACAGGGCCTCGGCCATGCGGGTGTGCTGCGGTGTCGTTCCGGTCGTTTCCATGGGGACCACCTCCGAGGCCCCAGTGAAGACCTTGTCACGGTGTCAAGGTCAAGCCTGCGGTCGGCAGGTCGGCGGATCCGCAGGCCGAAGGGGGCTTTTCGGGGCCCTCGCGGGACATCGGGGGAGGTGGGGCGCCGTGCGCGCCCCGCCGTCCCGGGTCGGGGCCGCCCCCTCGGGAGGCCTCCTCTCCCGTGGGCCCCATGGGGCGCAGAGCCGCTCCCCCCCCGCTCCTAACACCGTTAGGTAACGATTGCCGGGCACGCCTGTACGTGCGCCCACCGCGCTCCTAGGTTCGGTGACACGCATCACACGGGCCGCCGTACCTGGGAGCGAGGACAATCACCATGCGCAGCACGATGCAGGACGTACCGCTGTCGATCGGCGACCTGGTCCGCTACGGGACCACCGTCCACGGCGACGCCGAGGTGGTCACCTGGACCGGGGGCGAGCCGTACTCGGCCACCTACCGGGAGGTGGGGCGCCGGGCCGCGCAGCTGGCCCACGCCCTGCGCGAGCTCGGCATCACCGGCGACCAGCGGGTCGCCACCTTCCAGTGGAACAACCAGGAGCACCTGGAGGCCTACCTGGCCGTTCCGGCCATGGGCGCGGTGCTGCACACGCTCAACATCCGGCTCCACCCGTCCCAGGTCGCCTACATCGCCGACCACGCCGAGGACCAGGTCGTCATCGTCGACGCCAGCCTGGTGCCGCTGTTCGCCCCGCTGCTGCCGAAGCTGAGCACCGTCCGGCACGTCATCGTCGCCGGGGACCCCGGGGCCGACCTGTCGGCGCTGGACGCCGACGGGGTGCGGGTGCACCACTACGAGGCCCTGATCGAGGGCCGTCCGGAGGAGTTCGACTGGCCCGTCGTCGACGAGCGCGACGCCGCCGCCATGTGCTACACCTCCGGCACCACCGGCGACCCCAAGGGCGTCGTCTACAGCCACCGCTCCATCTGGCTGCACTCCATGCAGGTGTGCATGAGCGACGGCAAGGGGCTGAGCCAGGGGGACAAGGCGCTGGCGATCGTCCCGATGTTCCACGCCATGTCCTGGGGCCTGCCGTACGCGGCGATGATGGTCGGCCCGTCGCTGCTGCTGCCCGACCGGTTCCTCCAGCCGGCCGCCATCGCCGACATGATCCAGGTCGAGCGCCCCACCATCGCCGCCGCGGTGCCCACCATCTGGCAGGGTCTGGCCGCCGAGCTGGAGGAGCACCCGCGCGACGTGTCGTCGCTGAACCGGGTCGTGGTCGGCGGGGCCGCCTGCCCGCCGTCGCTGATGCGGGTCTTCGAGGAGCGCTTCGGCGTGCCCGTCGTGCACGCCTGGGGCATGACCGAGACCTCGCCGCTGGGCAGTGTCGCCAACCCGCCGGCCGGGACCCAGGGGGAGGAGCGGTGGGCCTACCGCCTCTCCCAGGGGCGGCTCCCGGCCAGCGTGCAGGGGCGCCTGGTCGGTGACGGCGGAGAGGTCGTGCCCAACGACGGGAAGAGCGTCGGCGAGCTCCAGGTGCGCGGCCCGTGGATCGCGGGCTCCTACTACAAGGACACCGACCCCGCGAAGTTCGAGGACGGGTGGCTCCGCACCGGCGACGTGGGCACCCTCAGCCCCGACGGGTTCCTGACGCTGACCGACCGCGCAAAGGACGTGATCAAGTCCGGCGGGGAGTGGATCTCGTCGGTGGAGCTGGAGAACCGGGTCATGGAGCACCCGGCGGTCGCCGAGGCCGCCGTCATCGCGGTGCCCGACCCCAAGTGGGACGAGCGGCCCCTGGTGGCGGTGGTGCTGCGGGACGGCCACACGGCCGACGCCGCCGGACTGCGCGCCCATCTGGCGGACCGGGTCGCCCGCTGGCAGCTCCCCGAGTGGTGGGCCTTCGTCGCCGAGGTACCCAAGACCAGCGTCGGCAAGTTCGACAAGAAGACCCTGCGCAAGGAGCACGCGGAGGGGAACCTGAAGGTGATCGAGGAGAGAGGGTGAGCGCGGGGGGACGTCTTCGATGAGGGCGGAGAAGGGGGAGCGGCCCGGCCGCTCCCCTCGTCGGTTCACGGGGGCGTTGTTCGTGCGGACGGGAGGGGGCGGGTCCGCCGGGTGTGTGTCCGGGGGCGGGGGGCCGTCGTTGAGGCGGTCGGCCGCGTGTAGGCGGGGGACCCCGTACAGGCCGCACGGGGTCCGTCGTGTGGCGACGCCCGGCCGCTAGGCGGGCTCGACGTGGTTCAGGGCGCTCGGGTGCTTGCGTAGGTAGCCCTCGATCGTCTGGGCCGGGTGGCCGGTGATGTCGGGCACCGCCGGGGAGACCGTGTCCAGCTCCCCGGCCCCGATGGCCGCGTACGAGCTCGCCCACCCCTCGACCGCCCACTCCGGCGCCCCGCTCGCGCGCCGGGACTCCAGTGCCTCCTCCCAGGTCTCCGGGACGTACCGGACCGTCCTGCCGGTCAGCGACGTCAGCCGCCCCGCCGTCTCGCCCAGCGTCACCGCCTCCGGCCCCGTCAGGTCGTAGGCGCGGCCCGTGTGGGCGCCCGGATCCAGCAGCACCTCGGCGGCCACGTCCGCGATGTCGTCGCGCGCCACCCAGGCGACGCGGCCGCTCCCGGCCGGACCGCGCACCACCCCGTGCTCGTCCGCCCACCCCGGCAGCAGGTCCAGGTACAGGGACGGGCGCAGGAAGGTGTGGGCCACACCGGTGGAGCGGATGTGCGCCTCGGTGAAGAAGTGGTCCCGGGCGAAGGTGAACACCGCCGCCGGGCCGGGGTTGAGGAACGACAGGTAGACGATCCGCCCCACCCCGGCCTCCACCGCCGCGTCCACGGCGGCGATGTGCCGGTCCACGCGGTCGGCCGACTCGGTGGCCGAGACCAGGAACAGCGTCGTGGCGCCCTGCAGGGCCCTGCGCATCGCCGTGCGGTCCTCGTAGGCCGCCATCGCGGCCGAGGCGCCGGGCAGCTCCGGCGCCCGGTTCAGGTCGCGCACCACGAGCCGCTGCGCCGCGCCCCGGCGGGCCAGCCGCGCGGCGACCCGGCCGCCCACCGAACCGGTCGCCCCGGTGACGGCGATGGACTCCGTTGATGCCTGATCGTCACCCATGGCGCCATTTTCACCGCTTTCCTCTCCCAGTGCACGAACCGGAGGTCAGCGCGTCGTGGGGCCTGCCCCGGCCGGGTCGGCCGTCGTGCGGCGGTAGGCCAGGCGGCGCAGGGCGACCTCGGCCGGGCCGCGCTTCCCGGCCCGCTCCAGCAGCACGGCGAAGGCCAGCGTGGCCAGCCACACCCCCACGGCGAACAGCGCCATGGACGCGCTGCCCAGGTGGGCGCCCAGGCCCAGCCCCCACGCGGACAGGATCGGGGCGCACAGCACCGACTGCCCGATGTAGCAGGACATGGAGCGCTTGCCGACGGCGGAGACGGCCGTTCCGAACCGCCCCAGGGGGCGGCCCCGCAGCCGCGCCCCGATCAGGCCGAACAGGGCGACGTAGCCGATGCCGCCGACCAGTCCGGTGGCCAACTGGACGATCGAGAACACCCAGACGGCCGCTTCGGGCACCGTGATCAGGCCGAGGTGTATCAGGGCGTTGGGGACCGGGCCGAGCCAGCCGACCGCGATGCCGACCACCGCGGTGCGGCGCAGCAGCGGCAGGTGGTGCCACGGCTCTTCGAGGATGCGGCGCCGGGCCGCCCAGAAGGCGAGGACGATCGCGGTGGGGACGGCAAGGGTGAGCAGGCCTTGGCCGATGACGACCGTGGGCCAGGTCGCGATGCGCAGCACCGCGGCCCACAGGGGGTTCTCCTCGGCGATGGGCGCCATGAGGAAGTCGGCGTCCGCCCCGGGAGAGGAGGCCGAGGACGCCCCTCCGCCTTCGGCGCCGGAGAGGAAGACGGCGCCCGCCACGGAGAGGAGGGCCCCCAGGGTGAGCAGGCCGGTGCCGATCCCGGCCCAGGTGAGCAGGGTGCGGTCGGAGCGCCGCAGGAAGAGGGCGACGAGGATGAGGCCGACCAGCCCGTAGGCGCCGATGATGTCGCCGTACCACAGGAGAAGCGCGTGCGCCGCGCCGAAGGCGATGAGCAGCAGGTTGCGTCTGCGCAGCAGCGCGCGGGCGTCGGCCTCGGACACCCCGGCGGCCTGCTGGCGCAGGTAGAGCTGGACGATGCCGTAGCCGAAGAGGAATGCGAACATCGGGTAGACCCGGAGGTCGGCGATGACGATGAGCACGGCGCTGACCGCGTTGTCCAGTGTCCCCTCGCCGGCGGGGTGGTTGCTGCTCAGCGAGTGGGCGGAGGCCCAGAGGTAGAGCGGGGTGTTGGCGAGCGCGATCAGCAGCAGCATCATCCCGCGCGCGAGATCGGGCGCGGGCGCGCGCTCGGCGGACCGCGACGGTCCGCGGAGCGGTACCGGGGGCTGGTTCTCGTTCATGGCCGAGTCCTTCAGGATGTGGGGAGTGGCGGCGTCGGCGTTTCCCACATGCTGGCGGCATCCCGGTGCGGAGGTATCCCCCGCGAAGGCGATATCGCCCTCCCCACGGGGGAGGAGGGCGCGCCCCGCCACACGGCCGACGGCCCTCCCCGCCGAGGAGGAGGGCCGGGGAGAAGGGTCGGGGGCCGCCCGTCACAGGCCGTGCGGATGGCCCGTGGGCGCGGCGGAGCGCCAGGGGGTGGGCAGGAGTCCGCCCGAGCGGAGGTGCTCGTCGAGGGCGGTGAAGGCGGCATCGGCGGCCCGCTGGGCGGCGATGCGCTCGCCGATGTGGCGGCCGCGTTCTCGGAGGGCCTCGGAGACCGCGTCGTAGAGGGCGTCGGCCCGCTCGGTGTCCGGGTCGGGGCGGTGGACCGGGCTCATCGGTCCTCCCGTGGGATTCGGGTGCGGAGGGTGAAGTAGACGCCGCGCACCCGGCCGTGGACCAAAGGGCCCCATTCGGAGGCGAGGGCCGCGACCAGGGCCAGACCGCGCCCGTGGACGGCGTCGGGGGCGGCGAGCACGGGTCGGGGCGCGGTGGCGGCGCCTCCGGCGTCGTGGACCTCGATGCGCACGGATGCGGGGCCGGGGTGGATCTCGACGGTCACGGATCCGCCGGGGCACCCGCTGAGGGTGTGCAGGACGGCGTTGGTGACGGTCTCGCTCACCAGGAGTTTGGCGGTCTCGGCAGTCTCGGAGGCGAGCCCGAGGCGGGCGGTGAGCGTGGCGGCCGCCCAGTCGCGGGCCTGCGCGGCGGCCGTGAGTTCACCGGGAAGGCTGCATCGGAATACACCGGAATGTAGGTGAATCGGCCCTGTCGTCATTGTCCGGGGTGTAATGTTCTCCATGGTCCTCACCGGGCGTCCTTTTCGCTGTCACTGGTGGGGATCGGCCCTGTCCGGTACGGGATTACCGGATGGGGCCTTTCTTATGTCCTCTTACACTGCCCGGAATGCGCTCTGACCTGCTATACCTTCGACCAACTTCGACCCTGGCCGTACCAGTGGGGTGGACGGTGGTGTTCGTGCCGTGCTGATGTGTAGAGCATGGTGGGTAAGAACAGCGCGCGGTGGGCGCGGATCGGTCGCCAGATGCGCGCCGAGCGGGAGAAAGTCGGAATCCCGTTGACGGACCTCGCCGGGGCGACCGGTATATCGGCGGCGATGCTGAGCGCGATGGAACGCGGGAAACGCGGGATCAAACGGTCGCACGTCGTGAAGATCGACGCGGCTCTCGGCACGAAAAAAATCTTGGAGACGGCGTGGGACGGCTCGGCCGAAAGCGACCTGCTCCCGCCCTGGTTCCAGCAGGCCGCCCAGCGGGAGAGGGCCGCGACCGAGATCCGGCAGTACTCGCTGTCGGTCGTCCCTGGCCTGGCGCAGACCGAGGACTACATGCGGACCCTGCTCCGTTCCGGGCTCCCCAACGCCCCGGCGGCCAAGCTCGAAGAGCTGGTGCAGGCGCGCAGGGCCCGACAGCGGCTCCTGGAAGGAGAGGCGCCTCCCCGGCTCCTCCTGATCCTCGACGAGACGGTCCTGCGGCGGCCTGTGGGCGGGCGTGCGATCATGAGGAAGCAGCTCGACCGCCTCATGGAGGTGGCGGACTGGCCTTACATTTCGGTGCAGGTCGTACCCTTCGCCACTGAGCACCACCCCGGACTCTCGAACGGCTTCGTCCTGTATCGGGTGGACGGCGGCTACCTGCTCTGGCTGGAGACACGGCGCTCGGGAACCGGCACCCAAGACGCCGAAGCGGTGGACGACTACCTGCGCCTGTTCGGTGACCTCCAGGGCGCGGCGCTTCCTGCGGCGGCATCGCTGAAGCTGATCACGGAAATCCGAGGAGAGTTCGAATGACACCCCCCGTCCTGACCTGGCGTAAGTCCAGCTACAGCAACGACACCGGCGGTGAGTGTGTGGAGTTCGCCCTGGTCCCGGAGGGCGGGGCGGCCGTCCGGGACACGCAGAATCGCAGACTCGGTCATCTGTCCTTCCCCACTGGGGAGTGGGCGGCGTTCTTGCGTGAGGTGGCCTCCGACCGTTCCTGAGGTGACCGTGGATACCCGAGGAGAGTCCGTATGGCGTCCCTCGTCCTGACCTGGCGCAAGAGCAGCTACAGCAACCAGACCGGGGGCCATTGTGTCGAGATGGCAGAACGTCCAGAACGCGTCATGATGCGGGACACGCAGAACCCCCACCTCGGCCATCTGTCGTTCTCCTCAGGGGAGTGGGCGGCGTTCCTGGGCGAGGTGGCCTCCGACCGCCCTTGAGGCATGGACCCCCTGGCCTTCTCCGGCGAGGGGGTCTCATCCCCGATGGTCAGAACTTCCGGGACGTCGCCGCCACGATCAGGTCGGCCAGGGCCGACCGCGCCTCCGGCTCGATCAGGTCGGACTCAAGCGCCCGGGTCGCCTGCTCCACGTAGTCGTCGATCCGTCGCTCGCACGCCTCCAGGGCGCCGCACTCCTCGGTGATCGTGCGCATCCGGTCCACCGCCGCGCCGTCCAGGTCCGGGTCCCCCAACCGGGAGCGGAACTCGGCGGCGGCCGCCTCCCCGGCCCGCTCCAGTGTCTCGGCCACCAGCAGCGTGCGCTTGCCCTCGCGCAGGTCGTCGCCCGCGGGCTTGCCGGTCTGCGCCGGGTCGCCGAACACGCCCAGCACGTCGTCGCGGAGCTGGAAGGCCACCCCCAGCGGCAGCCCGTAGGCCGAGTACACCGGCGCCAGCTCCGGCCCGCGCCCCGCCAGGGCGGCGCCCAGGTGCAGCGGCCGCTCAACCGTGTACTTGGCGGCCTTGTAGTGCATCACCCGCAGCGACGCCTCCACGCTCTCGGCGCCGCGCACCTGCTCCAGCATGTCCAGGTACTGCCCGGCCATCACCTCGGTGCGCATCGCGTCGAACGCCGCCCGGCCCGCCGCCAGCGCCTCCTGCGGCAGCCCGCTGCCCTGGTACATGTCGTCGCACCAGGCCAGGCAGAGGTCCCCGATGAGGATCGCGGCCCCTTGGCCGAACCCCTCCGACGAGCCCGACCAGCCCTGCCCGGCGTGGAGCGCGGCCAGCCGCCGGTGGGTGGCCGGCAGCCCGCGCCGCGTGTCGCTGTTGTCGATCACGTCGTCGTGCACCAGAGCGCACGCCTGCAGCAGCTCCAGGGAGGCGGCGGCGCCGTAGGCCTCCGGGGTGTCCGAGCCCCCGGCCCCGCGCCAGCCCCAGAAGCAGAAGGCCGGGCGCAGCCGCTTGCCGCCGGACAGCATCGCCTCCAGCGCGTCCATGGCCGGGGCCAGCTCGGCGCCGATCTCCAGGAGCTCGGCGCGGCGGCGGCCGATGAACTCCGACAGTGCGGCGTCCACGGCGGGGCGCACATAGGAGACCGGGGACGACGGGGCGGACGGGGTGGAGGTCATGGACGCAGGTTATCGGCTGTCTGACCGGTGGCTTGACCGGACCGGGGGTGGCCGACCCCCCGCGCCCCAGGCCATGGGCTTATGGTGGAGGACATGTTTGGCTCACCGACCACCAACGGAACCGCGACTGTGCCCACCCCCCGGCCCCGGGACATTCGCGACCTTCTCAACGCCGGCGAACCGACATTCTCCTTCGAGTTCTTCCCGCCGAAGACCGAGGAGGGCCTGAAGAGGCTCTGGACGGTCATCCGCGAGATCGAGGCGCTCGGACCGTCCTTCGTGTCGGTCACCTACGGCGCCGGCGGGGGGACCAGGGACCGCACGGTGGAGATCACCGAGCAGATGGCCACCGACACCACGCTGCTGCCGGTCGCCCACCTGACGGCGGTCGACCACTCGGTACGCGAGCTGCGCCACCTCATCGGGCGCTTCGCCGCCGTCGGTGTGACCAACCTCCTCGCGCTGCGCGGCGACCCGCCCGGCGACCCGCTGGGCGAGTGGGTCAAGCACCCCGAGGGCCTGGAGTACGCCGAGGAGCTGGTCCGCCTGATCAAGGAGAGCGGCGACTTCTCCGTGGGTGTGGCGGCCTTCCCCTACAAGCACCCGCGCTCGGAGGACGTCGAGACCGACGTGCGGTACCTGGTGCAGAAGTGCCGCGCCGGGGCCGACTACGCCATCACCCAGATGTTCTTCGACGCCGACGACTACCTGCGGCTGCGCGACCGGGTGGCGGCCAAGGGCTGCGAGACCCCGATCATCCCGGAGATCATGCCGGTGGTGAAGTACGGCACCATCGAGCGCTCCGAGCAGCTCTCCGGCGCCCCCTTCCCGCGCCACCTGGCCGAGGAGTTCGAGAAGGTCAAGGACGACCCGGAGGCCGTGCGCGAGCTGGGCCTGGACCAGGCCCACCGGCTCTGCGAGCGGCTGCTCGACGAGGGCGCGCCGGGCATCCACTTCATCACCTTCAACCAGTCCACCGCCACCCGCGAGATCTACCGGCGGATCGCCTCCGACCGCGCCCCCGCAGTGGCAGGCGCGCGGCCATGATGGCGAAGGGCTGATCCGGGCTGCCGGGGAAGGAGAACTCCGGCAGCACGTCGACGAACCCGCACGAGCCGTAGAGCCGCCGCGCGACGGTGGAGCCGGTGCGGGTGGACAGCACGGCGGCGCGCTCCGGGCGCGCCGCCGTGAGGCGTTCCAGGAGGGCGCGGCCGATGCCGCGCCCCTGCATGCCGGGGTGCACGTGTACCTCGGCCACCTCGAAGGTGTCGCGGAACCAGCGCCGCTCGGCGGCCGGGTCGCGCCGCCGCAGCTCCTCGGTGACCACGTCGAACCACCACTGCCCGCGGTGCCCGTGGAAGCCGTAGGCGAACCCGGCCAGGCGGGGAGGGCAGGGGGCGGCGTCCGCGCCGGGGCCCACCGGGTCCTCGGCGGGCTGCATCGCCAGCACCGCCTTGAAGCGGGGGTGGCGGGCGTGCTGCTCCATGATGGTGCGCCGTCCGGGGAGCTGCTCGGCGGGCGGCTCCATCGCGGCCGTGTAGACCTCCAGCAGCGCCGGCAGCGCGTGGACGAAGGCGGGAGGGGCGGGCTCCCACAGGTCGAGCGGCCCGGTGTCGGTCTCCACGGGCCCAGCCTACGCCCGGCGGGGCGGCCGGAGGGCTTCTTGACCGGGGCGGGCGTGTGCGGTTAACTGGATGTGTTCGCACACCAGTTCGAACGGCCGGGCGGTCCGCCGCCCTCGCCGGATCACGGGGACACCCCCGGGTGCGCGGATCGACCGCGGCCGGGCGGGGGGAGGGGAAGCCTCTTGCCCGGCCGCGCTCCCTTCCCTCGGTGCCCCTGGGGCAGGGGGGCGCCGGTGTCGGAAGCGGCCGGGCGCCGGGTCCGCGCGGGACGGGGCCGCGCGGGGATTCGCCTCGACGGCGGTCTAGAAGGCGTCCACGGCGCGCCGCGCCTCGGGGTCCAGGACCCCCCAGTTGATCAGTTCCTCGGTCAGGTCGCTCGGCGAGCGGTCGTAGATGACCGCGAGCGAGCGCAGGTCCTCCTGGCGGATGGAGAGCACCCGGCCGTTGTAGTCGCCGCGCTGGCTCTGGATGGTGGCCACATAGCGTGCCAGCGGGCCGGCCTTCTCCTGCGGGAGCTGCTGCATGCGCTCCAGGTCGATGACGAGCTTGGGCGTGGGGCCCAGCGGGGCCGGGGCGGCGCCGCCCGGCAGCAGCTCGGACATGGGCACGCCGTAGAAGTCCGCCAGCTCGGCGAGCTTCTGCACGGTGACGGCGCGGTCGCCGCGCTCGTAGGAGCCCACCACGACGGCCTTCCAGCGCCCGTGGGACTTCTCCTCCACCCCGTGCAGGGAGAGCCCCTGCTGGGTGCGGATGGCGCGCAGCCGCGCACCAAGGGACTTCGCGTATTCGGATGGCATGTTCTTCGTCGCTCCCCGGCCGTGAGGTGGCTCGTTCCAGGGCCGTCGCGCACTGTGTGACGCAGCCCAGATTGGTTACGGACAGTGACGGTAAGGCTGTCGGGGCGCCAGGTCAAGCCGTTGGGTGGAAACGCGACTATTCAGTGGCCAAACCGTGCGTAAGTGAGAGGTGTCTCATTACGGGAGCGAACGGGGCGTCCGGGCGGGTTCCGGGACACGGGAAGCCCGTAACGGTAGGAGGTTTCACATTTGACGACCGGTTCGTCCGCCCCGGTGTGCCCGTGGGGCGGACATGGGTGGCCGCCTGTGGTCAACCCCCCAAGGTATGGCGATGGTCACATTTTCGTCATGTTTGGTGATAGAGCCCGGCGGGCCCGCCTCCTCCGCGCTGATAACGTGAGCCCGATCGACATCCTTTAACGTCCTGCTCAGTGAGGCAGGGAAGGGGGTCACTACTTTGTGTGCCCAAAAGAGAGCAGATGGTGAGCCGCCGCCCGGGGATGCACGCCCCGTGCTGGAGGGCCCCGAGATCCAGCGCGCGCTCACCCGCATCGCACACGAGGTCCTCGAACGCACCAAGGGCGCCGAGGACGTCACCCTGCTCGGCATCCCGTCCCGCGGCGCCCCTCTCGCGCGCCGCCTGGCCGAGCGCATCGAGCGCGTCGAGTCCCGCACCGTCCCGTGCGGCGCCCTCGACATCACCATGTACCGCGACGACCTCCATCTGGCGCCCGCGCGCGCGTTGGGCCGCACCGAGATCCCGCCCGAGGGGATCGACGGCCGGGTGGTCGTCCTCGTCGACGACGTCCTGTTCTCCGGCCGCACGGTCCGCGCCGCCCTGGACGCCCTCAACGACCTGGGCCGCCCGCGCGCGGTGCAGCTGGCCGTGCTCGTCGACCGCGGCCACCGCGAGCTGCCGGTCCGCGCCGACTACGTCGGCAAGAACCTGCCCACCTCCCTGCGCGAGTCGGTGACCGTGCTCCTGGAGGAGTCCGACGGGGTGGACGCCGTGTTGATCGGCCCGAAGCGGGAAAGAGGCGGCGGCCGGACCGACGAGGCCCGCGCCGCGGGCGGGGAGGAGAACTGATGCGCCACCTGCTGTCCGCGGGCGACCTGAGCCGCGACGAGGCCCTGCTCGTGCTGGACACCGCGCGTGAGCTCGCCCAGGTCGGCGACCGCTCCGTGAAGAAGCTGCCCACCCTGCGCGGGCGCACCGTGGTCAACCTCTTCTACGAGGACTCCACCCGCACCCGCACCTCCTTCGAGCTGGCCGCAAAGCGCCTGTCCGCCGACGTCATCAACTTCTCGGCCAAGGGCTCCAGCGTCTCCAAGGGCGAGAGCCTCAAGGACACCGCGCTCACCCTGCAGGCCATGGGGGCCGACGGCGTCGTCATCCGGCACTCGGCCTCCGGCGCCGCCCGCCGCCTGTCCAACTGGGTCGACGGGTCGGTGCTCAACGCCGGGGACGGTACCCACGAGCACCCCACCCAGGCCCTGCTGGACGCCTACACCATGCGCGAGCGCATGGGCCGCCTCGACGGCCTGCGCGTGGCCGTGGTCGGCGACGTCCGGCACAGCCGGGTCGCCCGGTCCAACGTGCTGCTGCTCAACACCCTCGGTGCCCAGGTCACCCTGGTCGCCCCGCCCACCCTGGTGCCGGTCACCGCCGGCTCCTGGCCCTGCGAGGTCGCCTACGACCTCGACGCGGTGCTGCCCAAGACCGACGTGGTGATGATGCTGCGCGTCCAGGCCGAGCGCATGAAGGACGCCTACTTCCCCACCGCGCGCGAGTACAGCCGCCGCTACGGCCTGGACAAGGAGCGCTTCGCGCTGCTCGGCGACGACGCGATCGTCATGCACCCCGGCCCCATGGTGCGCGGAATGGAGATCTCCGCCGAGGTCGCCGACTCCGCGCGCGCCACCGTGACCGAGCAGGTCGCCAACGGGGTCAGCGTGCGCATGGCGGTGCTCTACCTGCTGCTGGGCGGCTCCGAGCCGGCCATTGGGAACTGAACTAAGGGAGAACTCGGGCCGATGGCCAACCAGAACCACGACGGCGGGGCCTACCTGATCCGCGGGGCGCGCCCCCTGGGCGGCGAGCCCGCCGACATCCTGCTGCGCGGCGGCACCGTCGCCGCGATCGGCGCCGGAGCGGCCCAGGCCGCCGACGGCGCCGCCGAGGTCGGCGCCGCCGGGCTCATCGCCCTGCCCGGCCTCGTCGACCTGCACACCCACCTGCGCGAGCCCGGCCGCGAGGACGCCGAGACGGTGGCCGGGGGCTGCCGCTCGGCCGCCGCGGGCGGCTACACCGCCGTGCACGCCATGGCCAACACCGACCCCGTCGCCGACACCGCCGGGGTCGTCGAGCAGGTCTGGCGGCTCGGCCGGGACAGCGGCCTGTGCGACGTGCGCCCGGTCGGCGCCGTCACCCGCGGCCTGGCCGGGGAGCGGCTGGCCGAGCTGGGCGCCATGGCCGACTCGGTCGCCGGGGTACGCGTCTTCTCCGACGACGGCATGTGCGTGTCCGACGCGCTGCTCATGCGCCGCGCCCTGGAGTACGTCAAGGCCTTCGACGGCGTCGTCGCCCAGCACGCCCAGGAGCCCCGCCTCACCGAGGGCGCGCAGATGAACGAGGGCGAGGTCTCCGACCGGCTCGGCCTGGGCGGCTGGCCCGCGGTGGCCGAGGAGGCGATCATCGCCCGCGACTGCCTGCTCGCCCAGCACGTCGGCTCGCGCCTGCACATCTGCCACGTGTCCACCAAGGGCTCGGTGGAGATCATCCGCTGGGCCAAGGAGCGCGGGTGCGACGTGACCGCCGAGGCGGCCCCGCACCACCTGCTCCTCACCGACGGCCTGGTGGAGGACTACGACCCGATCTACAAGGTGAACCCCCCGCTGCGCACCGCCGAGGACGTGCGGGCGCTGCGGCAGGGCCTGGCCGACGGCGTCATCGACTGCGTGGCCACCGACCACGCCCCGCACCCCATCGAGGCCAAGGAGACCGAGTGGTCCACCGCCGCGATGGGCATGCTGGGCCTGGAGACCGCGCTCTCGGTGGTCCAGCACACCATGGTCGACACCGGGCTGCTCGACTGGGCCGGAGTGGCCGAGCGCATGTCGGCCGCGCCCGCCCGGATCGGGCGCGCGGCCGGCCACGGCCGACCGCTCGCCGAAGGCGAGCCGGCCAACCTCGCCCTGTACGACCCGGCGGCCGAGCGGGTCATCGAGCCCGCGGCCCTGGAGTCCAAGAGCACCAACACCCCGTACCGGGGCATGACCCTGCCGGGACGTGTCGTGGGCACGTTCCTGCGCGGCGTCCCGACGGTCCTCGATGGGAAGATCCAGTGACAGCAGAAGCAACCGCAACCCCTGAAGCCGCCCCGGCCGTGCTCGTGCTGGAGGACGGCCGCGTGTTCCGCGGCCGGTCCTTCGGGGCGCGCGGCGAGGCCTACGGGGAGATCGTCTTCAACACCGGCATGACCGGCTACCAGGAGACCCTCACCGACCCGTCCTACCACCGCCAGATCGTCACGATGACGGCGCCGCACATCGGCAACACCGGCGTCAACGACGACGACCCCGAGTCCGGGCGGATCTGGGTGGCCGGGTTCGTGGTCCGCGAGCCCGCGCGTGTGCCCTCCAACTGGCGCGCCCAGCGCACCCTCGATGAGGAGCTCGCCCGGCAGAACGTGGTGGGCATCGCCGTGCCCGGCACCCGCGCCCTCACCCGCCACCTGCGCGACCGGGGCGCCATGCGCGCCGTCATCAGCACCGAGGAGAGCGACCCGCAGGTGCTGCTGGAGCGGGTCAAGGCCGCCCCCGAGATGGCCGGGGCCGACCTGAGCGGCGAGGTCTCCACCGAGGAGCCCTACACCGTGTACCCGCCCGAGGGGGTGGCCACCCGCTTCCGGGTCGCCGCCGTCGACCTGGGCATCAAGGCGATGACCCCGCAGCGCCTCGCCGAGCGCGGCTGCGAGGTGCGGGTGCTGCCCGGCACCGCCACCGCCCGGGACGTGCTGGAGGCCGGACCGGACGGGGTGTTCTTCAGCAACGGCCCCGGCGACCCCGCCACCGCGGAGGCCAACGTCGCCGTGCTGCGCGAGGTGCTTCAGGCCGGGCGGCCCTTCTTCGGGATCTGCTTCGGCAACCAGCTCCTGGGCCGCGCCCTGGGGCTGGGCACCTACAAGCTGGTCTTCGGCCACCGCGGCGTCAACCAGCCGGTGCAGGACGTGCACACCAAGCGGGTGCACATCACCAGCCACAACCACGGCTTCGCCGTCGACGCGCCCACCGACGGGCCGTTCGACACCCCGCTGGGCCGCGCCGAGGTCAGCCACGTCGACCTCAACGACGGCGTCGTCGAGGGCCTGCGCCTGCTCGACCGGCCCGCCTTCAGCGTCCAGTACCACCCCGAGGCCGCCGCCGGGCCGCACGACGCCGCCGAGCTCTTCGACGCCTTCTGCGACCTGATGGACCGCAGCAGGGGCTCCGCGCCCGCGTCCGCCCGGCCCGAGAACGCAGAGAAGTAGGGAACCATGCCCCGCCGCAACGACCTGAACTCCGTCCTGGTGGTCGGCTCCGGTCCCATCGTGATCGGCCAGGCCGCCGAGTTCGACTACTCCGGCAGCCAGGCCTGCCGCGTGCTCAAGGCCGAGGGCCTGCGCGTCATCCTGGTCAACTCCAACCCGGCCACGATCATGACCGACCCGGAACTGGCCGACGCCACCTACGTCGAGCCCATCACCCCGGACATGGTCGAGAAGATCATCGCCAAGGAGCGGCCCGACGCGCTGCTGCCCACCCTGGGCGGCCAGACCGCGCTGAACACCGCCATCGCCCTGCACGAGTCCGGCGTGCTCGACAAGTACGGCGTCGAGCTGATCGGCGCCAATGTCGAGGCCATCCAGTCCGGTGAGGACCGCGAGACCTTCAAGGGCATCGTGGACCGCATCGGCGGCGAGTCCGCCCGCTCGCGCATCTGCCACAGCCTGGACGACTGCCTGGCGGCCGCCGCCGAGCTGGGCTACCCGCTGGTGGTGCGCCCCTCCTTCACCATGGGCGGCTCCGGCTCGGGCTTCGCCCACGACGAGGCCGAACTGCGCCGCATCGCCGGGCAGGGCCTGACCCTCTCGCCCACCACCGAGGTCCTCCTGGAGGAGTCCATCCTCGGCTGGAAGGAGTACGAGCTGGAGCTGATGCGCGACGGCAACGACAACGTGGTCGTCGTCTGCTCCATCGAGAACTTCGACCCGATGGGCGTGCACACCGGCGACTCGGTGACCGTCGCCCCCGCCATGACCCTCACCGACCGCGAGTACCAGCGCATGCGCGACCTGGGCATCGCGATCATCCGCGAGGTCGGGGTGGACACCGGCGGCTGCAACATCCAGTTCGCCGTCGACCCCGCCAGCGGGCGGCTCATCGTCATCGAGATGAACCCGCGGGTCTCCCGCTCCTCGGCGCTGGCCTCCAAGGCCACCGGCTTCCCGATCGCCAAGATCGCCGCCAAGCTGGCCGTGGGCTACACCCTGGACGAGATCCCCAACGACATCACCGCCGAGACCCCGGCCAGCTTCGAGCCCGCCCTGGACTACGTGGTCGTCAAGGTGCCGCGGTTCGCCTTCGAGAAGTTCCCCGGCGCCGACCCGGGCCTGACCACCACCATGAAGTCGGTGGGCGAGGCCATGGCCATCGGCCGCTCCTTCCCCGAGGCGCTGCAGAAGGCCATGCGCTCGGTGGAGAAGAAGGGCGTCGGCCTCACCTGGGAGGGCGAGGCCGGGAGCAAGGACGAGCTGCTGCAGTCGGCGGGCACCCCCGGCGAGTACCGGCTCCGCCAGGTGCAGCAGGCGCTGCGCGCCGGGGCGAGCGTGGAGGAGCTGCACCGGGTCACCGGCATCGACCCCTGGTTCCTGGACCAGATGGCGCTGCTGGAGGAGACCGCCCGCAAGCTGGCCGCCGCCCCGCAGCTCGACGCCGACCTGCTGCGCGAGGTCAAGCGCCTGGGCTTCTCCGACGCCCAGATCGCCCAGGTCACCGGCAAGACCGAGGAGGTCGTCCGGGAGCTGCGCGGCGCCCTGGACGTGCACCCGGTCTACCTGACCGTGGACACCTGCGCCGCCGAGTTCGCCGCCAAGACGCCCTACCTGTACTCCAGCTACGACGAGGAGACCGAGGTCCCGCAGGGCACCCGCCCCAAGGTGATCATCCTCGGCTCCGGGCCCAACCGCATCGGCCAGGGCGTGGAGTTCGACTACAGCTGCGTGCACGCCTGCTTCGCGCTGTCCGAGGCGGGCTACGAGACCGTCATGGTCAACTGCAACCCGGAGACCGTCTCCACCGACTACGACACCAGCGACCGGCTCTACTTCGAGCCGCTCACCCTGGAGGACGTGCTGGAGGTGGTCCGGGCCGAGCGGCTCACCGGCGAGGTCGTCGGCGTGGTCGTGCAGCTGGGCGGGCAGACCCCGCTGGGCCTGGCGCGCGCCCTCAAGGAGGCCGGGGTGCCGATCGTGGGCACCAGCCCCGAGGCCATCGACCTGGCCGAGGACCGCGGCGCCTTCGGGGAGGTGCTGGCCCGCGCCGGGCTCCCGGCGCCCAAGCACGGCACCGCCACCTCCTTCGACCAGGCCCGCACCGTCGCCGACGAGATCGGCTACCCGGTGATGGTCCGCCCCTCCTACGTGCTGGGCGGGCGCGGCATGGAGATCGTCTACAACGAGACGATGCTCGCCGACTACATCGAGCGCAACGCCGAGGTCAGCCCCGACTACCCGGTGCTCATCGACCGGTTCCTCGATGACGCCATCGAGATCGACGTGGACGCGATCTACGACGGCCGGGAGCTGTACATGGGCGGCATCATGGAGCACATCGAGGAGGCCGGCATCCACTCCGGCGACTCGGCGTGCGCCCTGCCCGCGGTCACCCTCGGCAACGAGGACTACGAGCGCATCCGCTACTCCACCGAGGCGATCGCCCGGGGCACCGGCGTGCGGGGGCTGCTCAACGTCCAGTACGCGCTGGCCTCCGGGGTGCTGTACGTGCTGGAGGCCAACCCGCGCGCCTCGCGCACGGTGCCGTTCGTCTCCAAGGCCACGGCGGTGCCGCTGGCCAAGGCGGCCGCCCGGGTGATGCTGGGCGCCGACATCGCGCAGCTGCGGGCCGAGGGCCTGCTGCCCGCGGGCGGCGACGGCGGCACCCTGCCCATGGACGCCCCGGTGGCGGTCAAGGAGGCGGTCATGCCGTTCAACCGCTTCATCGACCGCAAGGGCGAGGGCGTGGACACCGTGCTCGGCCCGGAGATGCGCTCCACCGGCGAGGTCATGGGCATGGACGCCGCCTTCGGCGCCGCCTACGCCAAGTCGCAGCTGGCCACCTCGGGCTCGCTGCCCACCCGCGGCAGCGTGTTCGTGTCGGTGGCCAACCGGGACAAGCGCAGCATGGTGTTCCCGGTCAAGCGCCTGGCCGACCTGGGCTTCGAGATCCTGGCCACCGAGGGCACCGCCTGGGTGCTGCGGCGCAACGGGGTCGAGGCCAAGGTGGTGCGAAAGCACAGCGAAGGGCCCGGGCCGGACGGAGAACCCACTATCGTTCAACTCATCCACGACGGCGCGGTGGACCTCATCGTCAACACGCCGTTCGGCGGGGCCGGGCAGTCCGGACCGCGCCTGGACGGCTATGAGATCCGCACCGCGGCGGTGGTGCGCGGCGTGCCCAGCGTCACCACGGTGCAGGGGCTCGCCGCGGCGGTCCAGGGCATCGAGGCGCTGGCCCGCGGCGACATCGGGGTGCGCTCCCTGCAGGAGCACGCCGAGTCGCTCCGCGGCGCCGGAGCCTGAGGCGACGNCCCCGCCGCGGGGGAGCGCCCCCGCGGCGGGCCCCGGGGCCGCCCGGCGGGTGAACAGGGCAGGACGGTCAGGTTTGAGCGACTTCGGTCCGGTGCAGATCCGGTGCCCGGTGCTGTCGGTGCGCCGGGTGGACGCCTACTACGCGATCACCGTGGTCGCCCCGCAGATCGCCGAGCGCTTCCGGGCCGGGCAGTTCGTCGCCGTCGCGGTCGGCGGGGAGGCCTCGGCCATGCTGCTGCGGCGCCCGTTCGCCGTCCACGACGTCAAGCCCGACTACGGCGGCACCGTGGAGTTCCTGTTCTCGGTGCGCGGGGCGGGCACCTCCTGGCTGTCCGAGCGGCGCTCCCGGGACCTGCTGGACGTGGTCGGGCCGCTGGGGCGGCCCTTCCCGCTGCCGCGCGACCCGGTCAACTGCGCCCTGGTGGGCGGCGGCTCCGGCGGGGCCCCGCTGTTCCCGCTGGCGCACGCGCTGCGGCGGCGCGGCTGCCGGGTGGACTTCGTGCTCGGCGGCGCCTCGGCCGACCGGGTGTTCAGCGCGATCACCGCGCGCCGGGTGGCCGAGACCGCCACGTTCACCACCGACGACGGCTCGTTCGGGGTGCGCGGGCCGGTCACCGCCCCGCTCGGCCGGGTGATCGAGGAGGCCCGCTCGGACGTGGTGTACGCCTGCGGCCCGATGCCGATGCTGCGCGAGGCCGGGTCGGTCGCCGCCCGCCACGGCATCCCGCTGCAGGTGGCCGTGGAGGAGACCATGGCCTGCGGCACCGGGCTGTGCATGTCCTGCGTGGTCCCGGTGGTCGGCGAGGACGGCGTCACCCGCATGGTGCGCGCCTGCGTCGACGGCCCGGTCTTCCGGGGCGAGCGGGTCCGCTTCGACGACGTGGGCACCATCCCCTTCGACGCCCTGGGGGCGCCCGGCTGGAAGGCCCGCCCCGAACCGGGCGACGGCATGGCCGACCGCGCGGCGGGGTGAGTTCCCGGGGGAGGGGCCCAGGGCGCAGGGGCGCCGGGGACGGGGGGCCGCCGTCCGAGTGCCGGAGGGCGCCCCGCCTTCGCCCCGGCCCCGCCCTCGCCGGTCCGGGACCGGAGCGCCGTGATCCCGCGCGCCGGGCGGGTCGGTGCCGAGTCCGGACGGCGTCCGCCGGGGCGGTGCGGCTTCCGCCGACTGCCACCGCCCGCCGAAGGGCGGTCGCAGGCCACGGCTTCGGAGGCGGGGCGGGCCCGCTCCAGAGCCGTGAACAGCGGGCCGGACCGGCCGGACGGAAGCCGCTCCCCACCCCGGGTCCTGTCTTGCGCTCACCCCGCCCGGCCCCTCCGGCGTCGATCGCGGGGAAGCCGGGCCCATGACGGGACTGGTGAGCCCGGCCTCCCCGGGACCGACGGGGAACCGGGCCTCCGGCGACCCACGGCCACCGACCGTACGGGGCGCACGGGCTCCCGCCCGCGCCCACCACGACCACCAGGAAGGCGGAACCCGACGATGAGCCCGGACCTGCGGACGCGGCTGGGCAGCGTGCACCTGGACAACCCGGTGCTGACCGCCGCAGGGTGCGCGGGCACCGGGCGCGAGCTGGCCGCGTTCTTCGACATCTCCCGCATCGGGGCGGTCATCACCAAGTCGGTCATGCTGGAGCCGCGCGCCGGCCGCCCCGCGCCGCGAGTGGCGGAGACGCCCAGCGGCATGCTCAGCGCCACCGGCCTGCAGGGCCCCGGCGTGGAGGTGTTCCTCCAGCGCGACCTTCCCTGGCTGCTCTCCCGCGGCGGCCGCGCCGGGGTCTCGCTGGCCGGGTCGGGCGCGGCCGAGTACGCCGAGCTGGCCCGGCGGGTCTCCGAGGCGCCCGGGACGGCCTTCCTCGAAGTCAACCTGTCCTGCCCGAACCCCTCCGACCAGGGGCGCCACTTCACCGACGACCCCCGCGAGGCGGCCCGCGTGGTGCACGCGGTGCGCTCGCACGCCCGCTCGGACGTGCCGGTCTTCGCCAAGCTCGCCGCCGACGTGCCCGACCCGGTGGCGCTGGCCGAGGCCTGCGCCGAGGCGCGCGCCGACGGCCTGTCCCTGGTCAACACGGTCCGCGGGATGGCGATCGACCCGCGCACGCTGCGCCCGGCGGTGGCCGGGGGCATGGGCGGGGTGTCCGGCCCGGCGATCCGGCCGATCGCGGTGGGCTGCGTGTACGAGGTGCACGCGGCCCTGCCCGAGCTGCCGATCATCGGCACCGGCGGGGTGCGCACCGGCGCCGACGTGCTGGAGTTCCTGGCGGCCGGCGCCTCGGCGGCGGCCGTGGGCACGGTGAACTTCCACGACCCCTCGGCCTGTGTGCGCATCCTGCGCGAGCTGGAGGAGGCGCTGACCGAGCACGGGGTGAGCCGGGTCGCCGACGTCGTCGGGGCCGCGCACCGGCCCATGGGGGCGCCGCTGGGGGGCGCAGACGCTCCTGGCGGGGCCTGAGACAGCCCGTGGCGGCCCGGACACGCATCGGCCTTGTCCCAGGACGGAGCGCCTGCGCCCGGGACCTCAGGGCCGTCTGAGCGCCGCACCGGGTCCGGGTCGGCCGCCGGGGACGGACGGGGCGCCGGGCAGGGGACTGGACGGGTCGCCGAAGGGGCCGGGCCCGGCTCGGGGGCGCAT
>NZ_ANBH01000021.1 GCF_000341185.1 Nocardiopsis chromatogenes YIM 90109 | reverse complement strand
CCTTCGGCCGCCCGCCCACGGCGGCCGCGACCGCCGAGGGTTTCGCGGCGCCGTCCGGCCCGGAGCCGGGGCGGCCGCATCGACCCGGCCGGACGGGGATCACACCGCTCCGGCGGGCGCGACCCCCGGCCCTGCGGGGCCGGACATGCATGAACCCGCCGTACGGGGGAACCGCACGGGGCAGTGCCCGCGCGCCCGTACGGTTCCCGTCGGCCGGGCGCCCGCCCCTCGGGGGCGGCCCCGTCCGGACAGCACGCACGTTCCATACACGCACGTGAAGGAGAGGCATCGTGGCCGCGCCCATCGCAGTCGCCATCGACGCACCCGAGATCGAGACCGCCGCCCGCTGGGCGTCCGCGGTCGCCCCGCACGTCAGCACGGTCAAGGTGGGGCTGGAGCTCTACCTGCGCTACGGGCCCGAGGTGATCACCACGGTGCGCGGGGCCAACCGGGTCTCGGTCTTCCTCGACCTCAAGCTGCACGACATCCCGGCCACGGTGGCCGGGGCCGCGCGCAACGTGGCCCGCCTCAAGCCCTCGATCCTGACCGTGCACGCGGCCGGGGGCCGGGACATGGTCCGGGCGGCGGTGGAGGCGGCCCCCGACACCACGATCGCCGCGGTGACGGTGCTCACCTCGCTGGACGACGCCGAGCTGGAGCGGATCGGGATGCTCGGCCCGGCCTCGGACGCGGCCCGGCGCCTGGCGGAGCTGGCCGTGGAGGCGGGCGCGGGCGCGCTGGTGTGCTCCCCGCACGAGGTGGCCCAGCTGCGCGCGGACGTGGGCCCCGACGTGCGGCTGATCACCCCGGGCGTGCGGCCGGCGGGCGCGGACCGGGGCGACCAGGCCCGGGTGGCCACCCCGGAGCAGGCCCTGGCCTCCGGAGCGGACCTGCTGGTCATCGGCCGCCCGATCACCCGCGCCGCCGACCCGGGGGCGGCCGCGGCCTCCATCGCCGCGGCGGTGCGCCGCTCGGAGTCGGTCGGCGGGTGAGGCCCACGCGCTCCGTTCCGGGGCCCGGCGCCCGTTCGGGTGCCGGGCCCCGGGGCGTTCCCGGCGGACCGGAAGGAGGGGCGGGCGGCCGGCGGGGCCGCAACGGCCGTCCCTCGCTCCCCACCGTGTCCGATTCCGGTCACATTCGGTCACGCCGATTCGGGTCTCCGCAAGCCGTGCCCCGGGCGGCTCCGCGACCGGCTCGAACCCCGGAGTGCGTGCCTGTCCGGGGATGACGCCGCCGTGCCCAACCGGGCCAAAAGTCCCGATTTCAACCCCGGTGCGCAATCGACTGATGACACAACGTAATTAGTTGGACGAAATAGCGCTTGAAGGGCCACTTTGCGTTGCCGAACGGGGCCGGAACCTACTAACTTGCGCAGGCGTCCGCCCTCTACAAACGAGAGAAAACCGAGGTGACCCGGCGTGGCCCTTCCTCCCCTCACACCCGAGCAGCGCGCCGCGGCTCTGGAGAAGGCCGCTAAGGCCAGAAAAGAGCGCGCGGAAGTCAAGAACCGGCTGAAGCACGGTGGCGTCTCCCTCAAGGAGGTGCTCGCCGACGGCCAGACCGACGACGTCATCGGCAAGATGAAGGTCTCGGCCCTGCTGGAGTCGCTCCCCGGCGTCGGCAAGGTCCGTGCCAAGCAGATCATGGAGCGGCTCAACATCGCCGAGTCGCGCCGCGTCCGCGGCCTGGGTGCCAACCAGCGCTCCGCCCTGGAGCGCGAATTCGGCGGCGCCGAGTAAGGATCCGACCGACTGTGCGGTACCCCACCGCGGGTGCTGTCCGACGGGTCCGCCGGTCGGCCGCGGCGCCGCCGCGGCCGCCGGTGCGGCGGAGGACCCCGTGAGCGCCGCGGCGCCCCCGGTCCGCACCGCCCCCGCGAGCGGGGCGCGGGACGGCCGGGGGCGCCGCGGCGCGGTGGTATAAAAGACCGATCACCCCCGGTCCGGCGGCCCGCCCCCTTGTGCGCGGGCACAGCCCCGACCGGACCGAACGCCGCACCGAGAGTTAGAACCCCACGTGCCTACCAGCCCGATCGATGCCGAGGAGGCCGGCGCCCCGGCCCGGCGGCTCACGGTCCTGTCCGGCCCCTCCGGGGTGGGCAAGAGCACCGTCGTCAAGAGGATCCGCGCCGACCACCCCGAGGTCTGGCTGTCGGTCTCGGTCACCACGCGGGCCCCCCGGCCGGGGGAGACCGACGGCGTGGAGTACTTCTTCGCCACCGCCGAGGAGTTCGACCGGATGGTCGCCGAGGGCCGGATGCTGGAGTGGGCCGAGTTCGCGGGCAACCGCTACGGCACGCCGCGCGCCCCCGTCGAGGAGCGGCTGCGCGCCGGGACCCCGGTACTGCTGGAGATCGACCTGCAGGGCGCGCGGCAGGTCCGCACGTCCATGCCGGACTCCTTCCACGTCTTCCTCGCCCCGCCCTCGTGGGAGGAGCTGGTGCGGCGGCTCACCGGCCGCGGCACCGAGCCGCCCGAGGTGGTCCGGCGGCGGCTGGACGCCGCGCGCACCGAGATGGCCGCCGAGAAGGAGTTCGACGCCACGCTCGTCAACACGTCCGTCGAGGACGTCCGCGACGAACTGCTAGCCTTGATCCAGGCGCCGAGAGTGTGATATCCGGCGCCCGCACCGCCCACCCGGCCCCCGCCCGCGGGGGCCGACGACCGTCCCAGGGGGAACCCACGTGGCTGGTACCGAGCCCGTCGCCGAAGGCATCACCAACCCGCCGATCGACGACCTCCTCGAACTCGTCGACAGCAAGTACAGCCTGGTCACCATGTCCTCCAAGCGGGCCCGGCAGATCAACGCCTACTACGCCCAGCTCGGCGAGGGCCTGCTGGAGTACGTCGGCCCGCTGGTCGAGACCCAGGTCCAGGAGAAGGCGCTGTCCATCGCCCTGCGCGAGGTCAAGGCCGGCCTGCTGACCTCGGAGCCCTACGAGGGAAGCTGAGGCAGCGGCGCGGGGGCCCCGGCCCCCGGGCTAGAGTCCGACCGTGAACACAGACAACACATCAGACGCGCCCGAGGTCGTCCTGGGGGTGGGCGCCGGGATCGCCGCCTACAAGGTGTGCGAGGTCCTGCGCCGGTTCACCGAGACGGGGCACCGGGTCCGCGTCGTTCCCACCGCCGACGCCCTGCGCTTCGTGGGCGAGCCCACCTGGGCGGCGCTCTCCGGACGCCCCGTGGCGAGCGGCGTGTGGGACGCCGTGCACGAGGTCCCGCACGTGCGCCTGGGGCAGGGGGCCGACCTGGTCCTGGTCGCCCCGGCCACTGCGGACCTGCTGGCCAAGGCCGCCCACGGGCTGGCCGACGACCTGCTCACCAACACCCTGCTCACCGCGCGCTGTCCGGTGGTCTTCGCCCCGGCCATGCACACCGAGATGTGGGAGCACCCGGCCACCCGGGCCAACGTCGCCACGCTGCGCGCGCGCGGAGCGGTCGTGCTCACCCCCGACTCGGGCCGTCTGACCGGCGCCGACACCGGGCGCGGGCGCCTGCCCGACCCCGAGGCCCTGTTCGAGTCCGCGCGGGCGGTGCTGCGCCGCGGCCCCGGCCCCGCCGACCTGGCCGGGCGCAACGTCCTGATCACCGCGGGCGGCACCCGCGAGCCGATCGACCCCGTGCGCTACCTGGGCAACCGCTCCTCCGGGCGGCAGGGGTACGCGCTGGCCGCCACCGCCGCGGCGCGCGGGGCCCAGGTCACCCTGGTCGCCGCCAACACCGACCTGCCCGCGCCCCCCGGGGCCGAGGTGGTGCCCGTGGAGTCCGCCGAGCAGATGCACCGGGCCGTGCTGGAGTCCCGCAAGCGGGCCGACGCCGTGGTGATGGCCGCGGCCGTCGCCGACTTCCGGCCCGCCGCCAGCGCCCAGAGCAAGATCAAGAAGACCGGTGAGGGCCCCGACCCGCTCGGCCTGGCGGTCAACCCCGACATCCTCGCCGAGGTCTCCGCCGACCGCCCGCACCCGGGCCAGGTGGTGGTGGGCTTCGCCGCCGAGACCGACGACGTCCTGGCCAACGGCCGGGCCAAGCTCGCCCGCAAGGGCTGCGACCTGCTCGTGGTCAACCGGGTGGGCGGCGGCCGCGCCTTCGGCACCGAGGAGAACCAGGCGGTCGTGCTGGGGGCCGACGGGGGTTCCACCGAGGTGCCGATGGGGCCCAAGACCGACCTCGCCGACCGCGTCTGGGACCTCGTCGCCGAGCGCCTCACGGTGACCTGACACGACGCCCACGTGTTGCGCCGCGGGGAAGCCGTTTCGCTGTACGCTACGAAAACCCCAGCGCAACGGCATGATCGGAACGGCCTCTGGAACTTTTTATGTGGCTTACGTCACAATGTGTCCAGGGGCGTCTGAAGTGGGCGTTCCATGGATGGGCGACGGTTCGGCGCCGCCGTCGGAACGGTCGTGGCGGCCTCATGAACCCCCCGCGCCCCGGGTGCGGCGGGGAGGGCACCACTACAGTGGATCGAGAAACCAACCCCGTGGGTCGGTAATCGCCGGTGGTCACCCACCAGCCCCGGCGGGCGCCGACCGATCTCAAGACAACTGTCAGCCAGCAGCCGCTGCAAGGAGTCACTTACGTGTCCCGTCGCCTTTTCACCTCCGAGTCCGTCACCGAAGGCCACCCCGACAAGATGGCCGACCAGATCAGTGACGCGATCCTCGACGCGATGCTGAAGGACGACCCCGCCAGCCGGGTCGCCGTGGAGACCCTGATCACCACCGGCCAGGTGCACATCGCCGGTGAGGTCACCACCAAGACCTACGTGGACATCCCCGAGATCGTCCGCAAGAAGATCCTCGAGATCGGCTACGACTCCTCTGCCAAGGGCTTCGACGGAGACTCCTGCGGGGTCTCGGTCTCCATCGACCAGCAGTCCCCCGACATCGCGCAGGGCGTCGACACCGCCTACGAGGCGCGGGTCGAGAAGGAGGAGGACAAGCTCGCCAGCCAGGGCGCCGGCGACCAGGGCCTGATGTTCGGGTACGCCAACCGCGAGACCCCCGAGCTCATGCCGCTGCCGATCAAGCTCGCCCACGCGCTGTCGCAGCAGCTCTCCAAGGTCCGCCACGACGGCACCGTCCCCTACCTGCGCCCCGACGGCAAGACGCAGGTGACGGTCGAGTACGAGGGCAACACCCCGGTCCGCCTGGACACCGTCGTGCTGTCCAGCCAGCACGCCCCGGACATCGACCTCAACGAGCTCCTGACGCCCGACGTCAAGGAGCACGTGATCGAGCCGATCGTGTCCCAGTACGGCCTGGAGGCCGACGACTACCGGCTGCTGGTCAACCCGACCGGCCGCTTCGAGATCGGCGGCCCGATGGGTGACGCGGGCCTGACCGGCCGGAANGCTACGCCCGCCACGGCGGCGGCGCCTTCTCCGGCAAGGACCCGTCCAAGGTGGACCGCTCGGCCGCCTACGCCACTCGCTGGGTCGCCAAGAACATCGTCGCGGCCGGCCTGGCCGACCGCGCCGAGGTCCAGGTGGCCTACGCCATCGGCAAGGCCGCCCCGGTCGGCGTCTTCATCGAGACCTTCGGCACCGAGCAGGTGGCCCCGGACGTCATCGAGAAGGCCGTCAAGGAGGTCTTCGACCTGCGCCCGGCCGCGATCGTGCGGGACCTGGACCTGCTGCGCCCGATCTACTCGGGCACGGCGGCCTACGGCCACTTCGGCCGCGAGGTCCCGGAGTTCACCTGGGAGTCGACCGCCCGCGCCGAGGCCCTGAAGTCCGCGGTCGGCGCCTGAGGGCGTCCGACCCGCCCCTGGTGAAGGGGCAGCGCACGGTGAGGGGCCCGTCTCCCGAGGGGAGGCGGGCCCCTGCCCTCCGTCCGGGACCGGTTCGCACCGGCCCCGGTCCGTCCGCCCCGGCCCAACGCCCCCGGCGGGGAGCGAGCCGTGCCGGACGCGCGCCCGCAGGCCGCGTGCGCGGCCCGCCCTGCCAGGGTGCCCGGCCCGGCGCCCCGTCCCGGTCGCCTCAGCGCGCTGTCCTGGACAGCGCCGCCTTCTGCACGGCCTCCAAAGGCCCGTGCCGGAAGCGCCGCAGCCACAGCGCGCTCCCGGCGAGCAGGACCGCGCCGATCGCCGCCCACAGGCCGATCACCCACCACGGCCCCGACCCCTCGAAGCGCGCCGCCAGGCCCAGGCCGAAGCCGTAGCAGGCCACCATGGCGATGACGTTCTGCAGGACGTAGCCGCTGAGCGCGGTGCGGCCGAGGCGGGACAGGGCCCCGGCCACCGGCCCGGTCCGCCGTGCCCGGTCCAGGAGCAGGCCGACCAGCCCGGCCACCCCGATCGCCGCCACCGGCGCCGCGACATAGCGCTCGACGAGGAACCCGTCGCTACCGAGCAGGGACGCCGCGACCTTCATCGGGACACCGGCCCCGAGCCCCCACACCGCCATGCGGACGCGCAGCCGCCGCCCCTGCGCCCCGGGCGCGAAGGCCCCGGCGCGGAACAGGAACACGCCGCTCAGGAAGAGCGTCAGCATCAGACCGAACGTCATCACGGGCTCGATCCGCAGCACGGCGACGTTCTCCAGCCGCACCAAGACCTGCTCCAGGTAGCCTCCCTCCGCGTAGAGGCGGACCGCCTCCGGATCGGGGCCGCCCGAGCCGCCGCCCGCCGCGTCCGGGGAGGCCATGAGGAGCGCGGTGGCGGCCGCCATGGCCGCCACGTGCACCGAGCCCGCGACGGCGGCCACCGCCGAGCGCACCCGCGGCCCGCGCGCCAGCAGCCAGGCCGCCACCAGCGCGGTCACGGCGTAGCCCATGAGCACGTCCCAGGCGAACACCAGGGTGAAGTGCACCAGGCCCTCGAAGAACAGGAACAGCGCCCGCCACTTGTACGGGCCGGGCCAGGGGAGCCCGCGCTTGTGTGCGGAGCGGTACTGGACCGCCAGCCCGGCGCCGAACAGCAGCGTGAGCAGCGACAGCGACGTGCCGTTCATGGCCAGGCGGAACAGCGCCTCGGCGACCACCCCGGGCGCGGGGTCGGCGGCGGCCGAGGCGAGGGTGGGCGGGTCCATCCCGAGGACGCTGATCTCCGCCCCGGGTGCGGTGAACAGCCAGATGTTCATGCCCAGCGTGCCCAGGATCGCCAGACCCCGGAGCACGTCGAGCAGGGGCAGGCGCCCGGACCCCGTGGAGCCCGCCGCCGCCCCTCCAGCCGCCTGCCCGGCCGCCTCGGGCTCCCGGTCCGCCCCTGACGTCCTCGCTCCGGCGGGTGCGGCCTCACCCGTCGGGCCGGTGCGCGTGCTCATGCGCCCAATCCCCTCCTCGTCGTCGCGCCTGCGGACCGGGTGGTCCCGACCCGGGCACCGACCACGGTGACGGGGGAGCGGCGGCCGGGGCCTCCTGCGGGCGGCCGAATCCGGCGTACTCGCTTGGAAGTACGGACGGGAGGGGCGAAAGGGGGCGCCGGAACGCCGACGGGGGCGTCCCTCAGCGGAGGGCGCCCCCGTCGGCCGTCACGGACGGGCGGTCACAGGCGTACGGTCGTGCTCCGGACGATCTCGAAGACCGGGTGGTCGGCGGCCTCGTCGACGAACCACTCCAACGGCGCGTCGGGGGCAGCCCTGAAGTACGGGCCGACCACCGCGACCCGCGGGTTGGCCAGGTACTCCTTGAGCACCGGGGCCGCGCGCCCGGCGTCCACCTCGGCCACGCTGACCAGCTCGATCCAGCCGCCCCGGCGCAGGGTCGCGAAGCCGTCCTTGCGGATGTTGCGCACCCAGCCGACCTCACCGTAGGGGGCGACGAGGAACCGGCCCTGCTCGTTCTCCACCAGGTCGATCGGGGTCGACCGGAGGAAGCCCGTGGACCGCCCGCGGGTGGTCAGCAGCCGCGTGTAGGACGGGCCCAGCCCGTACTTCACCAGGCCGGACACGGTCGCGTCGAAGACGCGCCGCATCTTCCCGGCCCGGAACTGCTTGGTGTCGTTCCCCATCGACATCTCCCTCATTCGGCTCACGACCATTGTGCTGGGTGCGCCGGGGCCGGGGCTACTCGCGGGTCATCGGAACGCCGAGACGCCGGTCACCGCCTGCCCGATGCTGAGCGCGTGGATCTCCTCGGTCCCCTCGTAGGTGGCGACCGTCTCCAGGTTGGCCATGTGCCGCATCACCGGGTACTCCAGGGTGATCCCGTTGGCGCCGTGCACCGACCGGGAGGTGCGCGCCACCCGCTGGGCGGCGGCCACGTTGGCGAACTTGCCGAAGCTGACGTGGTTGCGGTGGCACTCGCCCCGCTCCTTGAGCCGCCCGATGCGCAGCGCCGTCATCTGCGCCTGGTTCACGTCCACCACCATGTCGGCCAGCTTGCGCTGGGTGAGCTGGAAGCCGCCGATGGCCTGTCCGAACTGCTCGCGGGTGGTGGAGTACTCCAGCGCCGACTCGTAGCAGGCGCGGGCCGCGCCCACCACGCCCCACACGATGCCGTAGCGGGCCTCGTTCAGGCAGGACAGCGGCGAGCCCAGGCCGCGCGAGCCGGGCAGCAGCGCCGAGCCGGGCAGCCGCACGCCCTCCAGCACCAGCTCGGAGGTGATCGAGGCGCGCAGCGACAGCTTGTGCCGGACGGTGTTGGCGGTGAACCCGGGGGTGTCGGCGGGCACCAGGAACCCGCGGATGCCGTCGTCGGTGGCGGCCCACACCACCGCCGCGTCGGCGACCGACCCGTTGGTGATCCACATCTTGGTGCCGTCGAGCACCCAGCCGTCGCCGTCCCGGCGGGCGCGGGTGCGCATCGATCCGGGGTCGCTGCCCGAGTCGGGCTCGGTCAGCCCGAAGCAGCCGATCGCGTCCCCGGCCGCCATCCTCGGCAGCCACTCCCGCTTCTGCTCCTCGGAGCCGAACTTGTGGATCGCCGTCATCGCCAGCGACCCCTGCACGGATACGAAGCTGCGCAGGCCGGAGTCGACGGCCTCCAGCTCCCTGCACGCCACCCCGTAGGCGACGGGGCCCGCGCCCGCGCAGCCGTAGCCCTCCAGGTGCATGCCGAGCACCCCTAGGGCGCCCAGGCGCTTGGCGAGCCCGCGCGCGTCGGGGAGGGTCCCGGCCTCGTACCAGTCGGCGACGTTGGGCAGCAGCTCGTCGGCGGCGAACGCGCGCACCGTGTCGCGGATGTCGCGCTCCTCGTCCGCCAGCTCCCGGTCCAGGGCCAGGAAGTCGCGGGCGTCGGGGGCCGCGGCCTTGCGCTGCTCGCTCATCGGTGGTCCGTCCTTCCGTCGTCGTTCGGGGTGTCGGCCGCGGGGGCGGCCGGTCCGGCGGTGCCGCCGGTCTCCGGGTCGGTCTGGCGCACGGCGCCGCGGCCGATCATCGCGGCGATGCCGTCCTCGGGCACGCCCAGCTCGGCCAGGACCTCGCGGGAGTGCTGGCCCAGCAGGGGAGGGGGGAGCGGCGGCGCGCCGCCCCCCGGCGCGCCCGACGCCAGGCGGAACCCGGCGCGGACGGTGTCCAGGGCGCCCGCGGTGGGGTGGTCCACCCGCACCAGCACGTCGTCCCCGGCGGCCTGGGCGGAGCGCACCGCGTCCAGGGGGCCGCGCACCTGCCCGGCGGGGACCCCGGCCGCGGTCAGCAGCTTCAGCCATTCGGCGGCGGGGCGGGCGCCCAGCTCGGCCTCCAGCTCGGGGATGAGCGCGTCCCGGTTGCGGATGCGGTCCGGGTTGCCCGCGAACCGCGGGTTGTCGGCCAGGTCCGGGCGGTCCAGCACCCCGCAGAGGCGCCGGAACAGGGCGTCGTTCCCGGCGGCGACCACGATGTCGGCGTCGGCGGTGCCGAACACCTGGTAGGGCACCACGGTGGAGTGGGCGTTGCCCATCCGGGGCGGCTCGGCGCCGGTCACCAGGGCCTGCTGGGCGATGTTGACCAGGCCGGACAGGGCCGAGTTGATGAGGGACACCTCCACGTGCTCGCCCCTGCCGGTGGCGCGGGCGCGCAGCAGCGCGCCGAGGATCGCCACGGCCGCGTTCAGGCCGGAGAGCACGTCGGTCATGGCCACGCCGACCTTGCCGGGTGGGCCGTCCGGCTCGCCGGTGATGCCCATCAGGCCGCTCTCGGCCTGCACCAGTACGTCGAAGGCGGGGCGGTCGGCCGGGGTGTGCTCGGGGCCGAAGCCGCTGATGGAGCAGTACACCACGGCGGGGTTGCGCTCGCTGACGTCGGCGAAGCCCAGGCCCAGGCGCTCGGCGACGCCCGGGCGGAAGTTCTGGATCACCACGTCGGAGCGGGCGCACAGCTCCCGGACGGCGGCCCGGCCGTCGGGGTCCTTGATGTCCACGGCGAGGCTGCGCTTGCCGCGGTTGACGGCGAGGTAGTAGGCGGCCTCCCCGCCTGCGTGCGGCGGACCCCAGGCGCGGGTGTCGTCGCCGTGGTCGGGGTGCTCGACCTTCACCACCTCGGCCCCCAGGTCGGCCAGGAGCATGGTGGCGTAGGGCCCGGCGAGGACCCGGGACAGGTCGGCGACCCGGATTCCGGCCAGCGGCCCCTCCCGGGCCGGGGCTCCGTCCGGTCCTTCCCGGCCGCCTTGGCCGCTCTGCCCGGCCTGCACGGTCTGTTCGTTCCGGTCGCGCCGGTCGCGCCGGTCGCGCCGGTCCTGTCGGCCGGTCCCGTCGTCCCGTCCGTACCCGGTCGCGTCGTCGCGGTTCGTCTCGCTCATCCCTCGCTCACTCGCTCGACTGCTCGCCGCCGCGCTGTTCGCGGAGCTGGTGGTAGGTCTCCAGGCAGCGGCGCAGCGCGGTGGTGAGGGCGGCGCCGGACTGTCCCGCGTAGCGGGTGCGCACGCGCTCGGCGATCTCGGGGAGGTCGTCGGTGACGGACAGGCCCTCGACGAGCGCGCGGAAGAACTGCTTGGCCAGGTCGGTCAGGAGCGTGGTGTCGGCGGCGACGATGCGCCCGTCCGCGACGTTGACGGCGAGCACCACGCCCAGGCGCTCGTACTGGGAGTGGCTCGCGACCGCGTCGGGCAGGCGGGCATAGCCCGAGACGAGGACGACGTCGGGGTCGGCGAGCAGAGCGCGCGTATGGTCGTGACCGTGCACGGTGTGGGCCCTTTCCGTTTCCAGGCAGCATGAGGCTCCGTAGGGCTGGAGTCTCGCGCCTGGAAGGACGGCCTGGGAAAGCAGGGCGCCCTGAGCGGGAGGGCAGTCGTCCCAGTATCCCCGCAAGCGGTGCACGCCTGTCAATCCTCAGGGGCTTCGGCCCGGCGCCCGCCGCCGACCGCGGGGAGGCCGGGTCCGTACCCGACGGTACGGGCCGCCGTCCCCGGACCCCGGCGACCTGCGGTCGGGCCCCCCTTTCCGGGGCCCTTCCCCGTCCAGGGGCGCACCGCCACCCGGCTCCCACCGGCCCCGCCTTGCGCTGAACCGGACACGGTGCGCTATAGTCCCGCATAGGTCATGAGCGCCAGCGCCAAGCCCCGGCTCGCTGGCCGGCAACCCTCCTACCGCGGTGGGGTGCCCCGGGTGAGGACCAGGTCGAGACACGACCGATGGACGCAACGTGTCAGGCAAGCGCGGACCCCCGCGGGTTCGAGCCGGAGACACCGCCGTGCGCCGAGGACGCCGCGCGGGGACGCTCCCGGCTCCTCTGGGGTCCCGATGACCCCTGAGGAGCAGTGATGACCGCAGTCGTAGAGAACCCCGCCCCCTCCGCCGTCCCGGCGGCCCGCGAGTGTAGCCCCGAGGCGCCCGCGGTGCTCGGCACGGGTGTTCCCGTCCCGCTGGCCGCCGGCGGCACCGTGGACTACGCCAACTTCGACTACGCCGCGAGCGCGCCCTGCCTGGAGGCGGTGCGCGACGCGCTGGACGAGGCGCTGCCGCTCTACGCCAGCGTGCACCGCGGCGCGGGGCACCTGTCGCAGGTCAGCACCGCCGCCTACGAGCGGGCGCGGCGCACCGTCGCCGAGTACACGGGCGTGGGCGCGGGCGACGCGGTGGTGTTCGTGCGCGGCACCACCGACGCGCTCAACCTGCTGGCGCGCTGCGTTCCCGACGGCTGCACGGTGGTGGTCTTCGCCGCCGAGCACCACGCCAGCCTGCTGCCCTGGGAGCACCGGGGGAGCAGGGCCGGGCGAGTCGTGCGGCTGCCGCTGCCGGAGACCCCGGGCGAGGCCGTCCGGGCGGCGCGCGAGGCGCTGCGGGCGGCCCCCGAGGGGCCGCGGCTGCTGTGCGTGACGGCCGCCTCCAACGTGACCGGCGAGATCTGGCCGGTGCGCGAGCTCGCGGAGGCGGCACACGCCGAGGGGGCGCGCATCGCGGTCGACGCCGCCCAGTACGTGCCGCACCGCCGCTTCGACCTGAAGGCGACCGGCGCCGACTACGTCGCCTACTCCGGGCACAAGCTGTACGCGCCCTTCGGCGCGGGGGTGCTGGCGGGCCGGTCCGACTGGCTGCGCGCGGCCGCCCCGTACCTGGCCGGGGGCGGCGCCACCGGCAACGTCACCGACCACGACGTGCGCTGGAACGACCTGCCCGCGCGGCACGAGGCGGGCAGCCCGAACGTGCTGGGCGCGGTCGCGCTCGCCGCGGCCTGCGAGGCGTTGAGGGAGGCCGACCAGGAGCGCCTGCACGCGCGGGAGGAGGCCCTGCTGCGGCGGCTGCGCGCCGGGCTCGCGGCGATCCCGGGGGTGCACGACCTGTGCCTGTGGGACGGGCGCCATCCGCGGGTGGGCATCGTGTCGTTCGTGGTGGACGGGGTCCCGGCGGGGCTGCTGGCGGCGGCGCTGTCGGCCGAGCACGGGATCGGCGTGCGCGACGGCCTGTTCTGCGCGCACCCGCTCACCCGGCACCTGCTGCCCGAGGGGCACGACCAGGCGGTCCGCGCGAGCCTGGGCCTGGGCACGACGGAGGAGCACGTCGACCGCCTGGTGGCGGCCGTGGCCCGGTTGGCAGAGCACGGACCGGAGCTGGAGTACCGCGACGACGAAGGGCGTCTGGTGCCGGTCACCCCGGCGAACGCCTGAGCCGGGCAGGTAGCGCGCAGGAAGTCGGGCCGAGCGCCGGTCGGCGAGTCGCGGACGGGCCAGAGCTTCCACCGCCACCGTCGACCGCGCGGCGTGGGCGTGGTCGCCGAGACCGGCAACGACGGCAGAGCCGGAGCCCCGCTCCAGCTCTGCCCGCCGGGCGGCGGGTCGGCGGAGTGTGGGGTGGAGGGCGGCGACAAAGAGAGGTCGGTGGCCCTTGCGGTAGCGCTGTCGGGCGTGTGCGTGGTCGCTGCCCTCTGCCCCACACCCCGCAGACCACCGCCCGGCCGGGGGCGGGGGTGGGGGACCTGCCGCGTCTCCGCCTTTCCGAGTCGCGAGGGACCCGCCGCCCGGCGGGCAGGGCCGGGGAACCGCTCGCATCCGGCCGTCGCCGCGCATCACAGCGACCACGCACACGCCGGGTGGCCGACGGTGCTGCGGCAAGGCCGGCCGACCTCCCCTCGTCGCAGCCTCTTTCCGGCGACCATGTACACACCTGACGGTCGACAACGCCGCAGGTCGGGCCGCCCATCTCGTCGTCGCCTGCTCTGCCTCACGCCTCGGAGGCCCGCCGCCCGGCCGGGGGCCGTGGGTGTGGGACCTGCCGGGCCCGCCGGGGGCCCTCCGAACCGCCGGGAATCCGCCGCCCGGCAGGCAAGGCCGGGGAACCGGTCCGCCATTGCCGTCGCTGCTGTTCTCCGGGGCATCACTTGCCTGAAAAGCGACATTGGCTCCCGAAGAAATGGATACCGGTTAAAACTTCACTAATCAGGACCTCAAGGGTGAAAGTGGCGCTCGCCTCCCCCCCCTTGGTGACCGGGGCGGTGATCAGGAGGGCGGCGGTGCGGTGCCGTCTCCACCGAGACGGGCCTGGTGTCCCCGGGGGAGCGGGTAACGGGCGGGTGTGCGGGGAGGCGTGCATCGTTGCAGGTCAGAACTGCTCTGCGGAGGTGTCCCGGGTGTCGGGCCGCTTCGTTCTTCCGTGGATCGGAAGCGGTCGCGAAGTGTCCCGCCTGGGAAAACCGGCGTACATTCCCGGTGAATTTATCTCCGGGTGAATGATGTACCTCACACCAGGTAACATCGATCGCCACAGGACTCCGGGAGCGCGATCGTGACTGATGAGTGGCCGGCCCCGCAGATCGTCGAGGACCTTGCCGACGTTCCCCGCCCGCGTGTCGTGGGGCTGGACGGCCGGCCTCCCGCCCAGCGCACCGCGCCCCCCGAGCCCGACCCCCTCGACCGCGCCCGGCTGGCCTTCGCCGCCCGCGCGGCCCGCTACCTCGCCGCCGACGCCGGGGTCCGCCAGTTCGTCGACATCTCCTCGGGGCTGCCCACCTGCGACGCCGTCCTCGACGCCGTCGGGGACCGCGGCTCGGGCGTGCGCGCCGCCTACTTCGACGCCTCCGACGGGCCCGCCCTCCACCCCGGGGCCTCCCCGCACCGGGCGGCCGCGCCGGTGGTGTCGGTGCCCTGGCACTCCCCCCAGGCGCTGGTGGAGCGGATGGCAACGTGCGGGCTCGTCGACGTCGACGAGCCCGTCTGCGTTCTGGTGCTCGACACCGCCCCGAGGACGGGCGGCCCCGCTCCCGGCCCCGACCTGATGGCGGCCCTGCACGGCGTCCTCGGCCCGGGCGGGCACGTGCTCGCCGCCTACCCGGAGGGCGAGCGCCCCGTCCGCGTGTCCCGGGCGCTGGCACCGTTCGTGCCCCTTGAGCCCGGCCTGGCCGACATCACCTGGTGGCCCTACCCGGACGAGGACGTCGCCGCCGAGGGCAGCGGCATCACCGGGGCCGTGGGCCGCGTGGACGGTGCACGGTGACCGCGCTCGACTGGCCCGCCGAGGTCCTCGCCCAGCTGGAGTTCTACTGGGACGCCTCGCTGCGGCCCCGGCTGGACGGGCTCGGCGACGACGAGTTCTTCTGGGAGCCGGTCGAGCCGTGCTGGTCGGTGCGCCCGCGCCCGGACGGCACCTTCGTCGCCGACTGGAGCTGGCCCGAACCCGACCCGCCGCCGGTCACCACCATCGCCTGGCGGCTCGGGCACATCATCGTGGGCGTGCTGGAGCTGCGCGTCGACCACCACTTCGGCAAGGGTGACATGACCTTCGCCGACGCGCACTGGCCGGGCAGCGCGGAGGAGGCGCTGACGCGCCTGGAGGAGGCCTACCGCGCCTGGTGCGCCGGTGTGCGGTCCAAGGCGCCGGACGACTTCGCGGCCCCGGTGGGCGCCGCCGAGCCGGAGCAGTGGTCGGACCTGCCCTTCGCGGTGCTGGCGCTGCACGTCAACCGCGAGGTGATGCACCACGGGGCCGAGGTGGCCCTGCTGCGCGACCTGTACCGCGCACACCCGGCGCACATCCGCGACGCGGTGTAGGGGGCCGAAGTCGCGGTCCCCGGGAGGCGTCGGCCCCCGGTGGGCCCAGCCGCAGGGCGGCCCGGCCTACCGGGGGCGCCGCGTCACAGGCCCCGCTCGGCCCAGTGGCGGCGGTGCGCCTCCACCAGCCAGGCGTCGGCCCAGTCGCGGTCCGGCCGCGCGGGCAGGGGAGACGTGGTCACGAGCCGCTCCAGTCGGGCCTCCTGCTCGGCGGCGGCCTCCAGCGCCTCCTCCAGCGTGTGCTCCCCGCGGCGCAGCTCCCGCAGCCACGTCGCCCACGGGTCCGGCATCGGCAGGGTCAGGCGGCCGCTCTCCAGGATCTCCGCGCCCTGAACCCCCAGCCGCACCATGTGGTACGCGAACTTGGTGTCGAACCCGTACACGTCGATGAGCTCGGGCCGGTTGGTGCGCCGCCCCGAGCGTCGGCCGAGCAGGCTGTCGCGCTGAGAGCGCAGGTAGCCCAGGCACCGGTCGCCGACGCGGCGCGACAGGATCCGCTCGGAGAGCTCCCGCAGCTCGCGGCCGAGCAGGTCGATGCGGACGATCTCCTCCTCGGGGACGAAGAGCGGCAGCAGCACGGTCGGGTTGCCGTCCAGGGCCAGGCGCATCCACTTGCGCAGCGCGTACACGGTCAGGTCGAGGTCGCCGGGGCCGGAGCGGACCCCCTCGGGCTGGGACCGGTACACGTACTGCTCGAAGCCCCGGAGCCCCATGACGTACTCGGGCGGCTCGACGCAGATGCCCATCTCGTCGCGGTCGTCCTGGTCGGACACGGTGATGCCGTGGACACCCGAACCGACCTGGCACTGGAGGACCGTGCCCTTCTCCGCGATCTCGGCGAACTCGGGGGACGCGTGCTTCATCGGAACCTCCCCCGGCCCTGAGCAGGGCCGGTGTCCAGGGTGCGGCGCCCCGCACCGGGGACCTCCCGCGGGTGGGAAGTAGAGCAACGTAGCAGGAACGCGGGCGGGAGGGCTTCTGAATATCGGAGGATGGGCGCATGGGGCTGCGGTCACCGTCAGAGACGCCCCTGGGGAGGTGCGGGAAGCTCTCATGGAAGAGGCCCGACGGCACGGGTGCTCCCGGCAAGACCCGCTGTCGTCCGTCTCCGAACGGGAGGCGGCGTTCAGCGGGAACCGGAGGCTGCTGGCCGAAATCGAACGGGAGCTCGCGGATGGGGGTGGCGCCGGTCCGGACGCCCCCGACTCTGCGGAGCTGATCCGAACCGGGCGTCCTGACGACCCGGAGGCGGACAGAGCGGGGCCGGTGCCGTGAGAGGGGGACCGGTGCCCCCTGGCCGTTCCCCTGGTGGGCCGAGGCGGATGCCGTCCGGGAGCGGCGTGGGTTCGGCCGCCGTCGGGTGTTCGTGGCGTCGACTCCGGAAACGACCTGATGGTGGCCGTAGGCAGCGGTGGACGACACGGCGGCCCCTGACGGTTGCGTCCGCGCAACGTCCGTCCGGCCAGGCCAGCGCGATCGTCGTGATTCTGGGGCGCCCCCCTGCGTCGGTGCCCTGGCCGACGGCCCGCTTGTCGGGGAACCGATGCAGAGGCAGGGCCGCTCCGAGGCAGGGAGGGGCGCGTCGGCTTGGCCGGACGGAGATGGCGCCGTTCCCGTAGGCGCGACCGACGCCGCCCCAGCGGACGCGGGTACCCCGTATCACACCACCTGGAGCGGGTCCATGCGCACCTGCGCCAGGTGCTCCTCGCGGCGGGCGCTCCTCGCGGCGGCCGCGGCCTTCAGCGCCTTGGTCAGCTCGTAGGCGTCGGCGTGCGGGACCCGCAGCAGTGCCCGCTCCGATGACTCCTCCGACGACCGGGGCCCCGGCCCGCCCGCGTCGACCGGGACCGGGCCCAGCACCTCCGCCGACTCCGGCAGCGACAGCCCGTCCAGCAGCTCGCGCACCTTCGCCGGGGCGCCGGTCACCGACGCCATCGTCACCGCCGGCGGGAACCCCAGCTCACGGCGCTCCTCCAGCTCGCGCTCGGCCAGGCCGGACGGGTCCCAGCGCACGAGGGCCTGCACGGCGGGCACCGACGCGTCGGCCATCACCACCACGCGCCCGCCTTCCTCGGCGGAACGCACGAGCGCGGCGGCGCTGAACCAGCGCCGCGCCGCCTCCTCCGACGCACGCAGGTCGGCGCGGCCCAGCATCGCCCAGCCGTCCAGCAGCAGCGCGGCCGCGTAACCGCCCTCGGCCACCGGCTCGGCGCCCGGGGTGGCCACCACCAGCGCCGGGCGCTCCGGAACCGTGGTCAGCACCTCGTCCCGGCCCGACGTGCGCACCGGCAGGGACGGGAAGGCCCGTCCCAGCTCCTCGGCGGTGCGGCGGTCGCCCACGACCGACGCCCGCACCCGCGCGTGCCCGCACTCCTCGCACTGCCAGTCGCCCGCGATCCGCCCGCACCAGCGGCAGTAGGGGGCGGCGTGCGCGCTGCGCAGCGCCAGCGGCCCCTGGCAGGAACCGCACCGGGCATGGGCGCGGCACCGGTTGCACGCCAGCGACGCCAAGTAGCCGCGGCGGGGCACCTGCACCAGCACGGGGCCGTGCGCGGCCGCCTCCCGGGCGACGCGCATCGCCAGGTGGGGCAGGCGCGCGGCGCGGGCCGCCTCGTCCCGGGCCAGCTCGAAGTCGTCGCCGGAGGCGCGGACGGCGGGGGCGCGGCGGCGCACCGTGGCGCGGTCGGCGGTCAGCGGGTGCGCCCAGCCGGACTCGACCAGCCGGGCGCCTTCGGCGGTGCGGGTGTGGCCACCGATGAGCGCGGCGGCCCCGGCGCGGTGGGCGCGGAGGGTCAGCACGGTGCGCGCGTGCGGGTAGGGGGCGTGCGGGTCGGCGTGCACGTCGTCGCCGTCGTCCCAGAGCACCACCAGGCCGAGGTCGTGCACGGGGGCGAACATGGCGGCGCGGGTGCCGACCACGGCGGAGGCCTGTCCGCGCAGGGCGGCCAGCCAGCGGCGGTACCGCTCGGCGGGGCCCAGTTCGGCGGTGAGGGCGACGTGTCGGCCGGGTCCGAGGCGCTCGGTCAGGGCGGCGTCGAGGACGGCGACGTCGCGGCCGTCGGGGACGACGACCACGGCGCCGCGACCGGCATCGACGGTGGTACGGACGGCCACGGCGATCGCGTCGTCCCAGCCGGGGCCGGGCAGCGCCGACCAGACGGCGCGGGGGGCGCGCCCGGCGCGCAGGGCGGAGACGAAGGACGGGCCGAAGGGGTAGTCGGCCCAGGGGCCGACGGCATCGGGGGCGGGGTCGGGGTCGGGGGAGCCGTTCGCGTCCGTGTCCGCGTCTGCCGGGGCGGCCGGTTCCGGCGCCTCCTCTCCTTCGTGGCCGTGTTCCTGGAGGGCGGCCGAGGGGGCGGGTTCCGGTGCGGCGCCCGTGTCCTCTGCCTCGGGGGCGTCCGCATCGGACGGGGAAGCCGGGGGAGCATCGGTCGGGGGGCCGGATTCCGCGGTGTCGTCGGGCTCGGCGCTCTCCTGGGGCGTGTCGGCCGTGGGCGTTTCGGGGGCCGTTCCGTCGTCCTCGGCGCTCGGCGCGGCGTCGGTGTCGGTGTCGGTGTCCGGGGAGACGTCGGCCGCTGCGCTGTCGTCCGTGCCGCCGTGCTCGGGCTGAGCGCTCTCGGCGGGCGCGTCGGCGGCTTCCGCCTCGCCCCCTGAGGGCTCGTCGGTCGCGGCCTCATCCGGCTTCTTGCCCGTCCGCCCCTCCTTCTCCACGCGCGCGTGGCGGGGTGGGACGGCGAGTCGCAGCACGTCGCTGAAGGTGCCCGCGTAGCGGTCGGCGACCGCACGGGCGAGGTCGCGGATCTCCGGCGTCAGCACCGGCTCAGGGGAGACCACCGCCGACAGGTAGGACAGGCGCCCGGTGAAGTCGGACGCGGCCGCGCGCTCGATCAGGAACCCGCTCAACACCTGGCCGTGGAAGGGCACGCGCACGCGGCACCCGGGGACGGCGTCGTCGGCCATGTCCGCCGGGACCTGGTAGTCGAAGAGGCGGTCCAGGTGGGGCAGGGGCGTGTCCACCGCGACCCGTGCGATCGGCAGCTCGTCCGCGGGGCTGCGCTGCTTCGGGCCCTTCTTCGGCTTGGCCGGCTTGGACGCCGCCTTGCCGCCCGTCTTCGCGGCGGCCTTCGGAGCGGCCGGTCCGCCCTGCGCGTCGGCGGCCGGCCCGGCCTCGGGCACGTCGAAGAGGAGCCCCTCCCCGGGCTCGGGCTGCGGATCCATCGTGCCCAGGTTTACCAGAGCCCTCCGACAGGCGGCGGCTGGTAGACAGGAGGCCACGGAGCTATCCCGGCCGCGGAGTGGCGCGGCGGCCCGGGCGCGAGGGGAGAGGGAGCCGATGAAACTGGTGTTCGCCGGAACGCCGGAGGTGGCGGTGCCGACGCTGAAGGCGCTGCTGGACTCCCGGCACGAGGTGGCGGCGGTCGTCACCCGGCCGGACGCGGTGGCGGGGCGGGGGCGCCGGGTCACACCGAGCCCCGTGGCGAGCGTGGCCGAGGAGGCCGGTCTGGAGGTCCTGAAGCCCGCCAAGGCCGACGACCCGGAGTTCCTGGACCGGTTGCGGGAGATCGCGCCGGACTGCTGCCCGGTGGTGGCCTACGGCGCGATCCTGAGGCAGGAGGCCCTGGACGTGCCGCGGAACGGGTGGGTGAACCTGCACTTCTCGCTGCTCCCGGCGTGGCGCGGGGCGGCTCCCGTGCAGCACGCGGTGCTCCACGGGGACGACGTGACCGGGGCGACGACGTTCGAGATCGTGCCGGAGCTGGACTCGGGGCCGGTGTACGGGATGCTGACCGAGCCGATCGGGCCCGGCGACACGAGCGGGGACCTGCTGTCGCGGCTGGCTGAGGCGGGCTCGGGGCTGATGACGCGCACGCTGGACGGGATCGAGGACGGGTCCCTGGAGGCGCGCGCGCAGAGCGCGGACGGGGTGTCGTTCGCACCGAAGATCAACCCGGAGGACGCGGAGGTCGACTTCACGGCGCCCGCGATGCGGGTGGACCGGCTCGTGCGGGCGTGCACCCCGGCGCCGGGGGCGTGGACGACGTTCCGGGGGACACGGCTGAAGCTGGGACCGGTGACGCCGGTGACGGACGTCGTGGCGGGCCATGACCTGGCGGCGGGCGAGCTGGCCGTGGAGAAGAAGCGCGTGCTGGTGGGGACGGCGACCCATCCCGTGAAGCTGGGGGATGTGCAGGCCCAGGGCAAGAAGATGATGAGCGCGGTTGACTGGGCGAGGGGCGTACGCCCGGAGGAGAGGGAGCGCCTGGGCGGCTAAAGGATGATGGGCGGGCGGAATGGGGATGCGGACAGAAGTGGTCCGCATGTGTTGTTCGGATGGTGAAGTTTCGATAACGCGGCCCGTTCGCCCAGGTCGTAGAGGGTGAGCCCCGCAGACGCGGGATGGACCTATGTGGGTGGCGCGGCAGAGCATGGCCAGGGTGTGAGCCCCGCAGACGCGGGGATGGACCGGCCACCGGCCGGGGGCGCGGCGTGGCCGTCTAGTGAGCCCCGCAGACGCGGGGATGGACCGCTGTTGAGCCCGTAGATCTGGCTCGCCATGATGTGAGCCCCGCATACGCGGGGATAGGCCAGAACCGGCCCGCGCTCACCTCCGGCAGGTCGCGCGTCTGGCCGCCTCACTCGCCCCCTGCGTGTGACACGGCCTCGCCCCTCGTCACGCGCAGTATCCTCGGGGAGGCCCATCCAGCCACTTTCGACCGCCACAATCCCCTGCGTGAGGCTGATCCCGACGTGACCGACCGTTCCCGTTCCCCGTACCGTTCCGGACGACGCGGCCCCGGGGCGGGCGGCTCAGGCGGCAAAGGCAAGGGCCAGGGCACCCCCCAAAAGGCCGCCCCCTCCGCCTCCCCCGGGACGACGGTCCGCCGCGTCGCCTACGACGTCCTCCGCGCCGTCCAAGAGCGCGACGCCTACGCCAACCTCCTCCTCCCCGCCAAGCTCCGCGACCGCGGCCTCACCGGCCGGGACGCCGCCCTCGCCACCGAGCTCACCTACGGCACCCTCCGCCGCCAGGGCACCTACGACGCCGTCCTCGACGCCTGCATCGACCGCTCGCTCTCCTCCGTCGACGCCGAGGTCCTCCCGCTCCTCCGCCTGGGCGCCCACCAGCTCCTCGGCACCGGCATCCCCCCGCACGCCGCCGTCAGCGCGACCGTCAACGTCGCCCGCCGCTCCGTCGGCCAGCACCGCGCGCGCTTCGCCAACGCCGTCCTCCGCAAGGTCGGCGCCCGCGACCTCGATGCCTGGCTGGAGATCGTCGCCCCCGGCGCCGACGACCCCGTCGGCCGCCTCGCCATCGTCCACAGCCACCCCCGCTGGGTCGTCGAGGCCCTCGCCCGCGCCCTCGGCGACGACCCCGCCGGGGACCTGGCCGAGACCGAGCGCCTGCTCGCCGCGCACAACGAGCGCCCCGAGGTCACCCTCCTCGCCAAGCCGGGCCGCGCCTCCATCGCCGACCTGGTCAACGCCGGCGCCCGCGAGGCCCGCTACTCGCCCTACGCCGCCTACCTGCCCGAAGGCGACCCCGCCCAGCTCACCGAGGTGCGCCAGCGCCGCGTGGCCGTGCAGGACGAGGCCAGCCAGCTCGTGGCCCTCGCGCTGGCCCGCGTGCAGGTCGACGGTTCCGACACCCGCTGGCTGGACGCCTGCGCCGGGCCCGGCGGCAAGGCGGCCATGCTGGCCGGTCTCGCCGGGCAGCGTGAGGCGCGCCTGCTGGCCGCTGAGGTGCAGCCCGCGCGTGCGGGCCTGGTCGCCCAGGCGGTCCACCGGTCGGTGCGCGACGCGGGCCGCGTCGTCGTCGCCGACTCGACACGCCCGGCGTGGAAGGACGAATCGTTCGACCGGGTCCTGGTCGACGCCCCCTGCACCGGCCTCGGTGCGCTGCGCCGCCGCCCGGAAGCGCGCTGGCGCCGCACGCCCGAGACCGCCGAGGAGCTGCGGCCGACCCAGGAAGCCCTGCTCCAGCGCGCGCTGGACGCCACCCGTCCCGGGGGAGTGGTGGCCTACGTGACCTGCTCGCCGCACCTGCCCGAGACGGAGGGCGTCGTGGAGGCGGTTCTGGCCGACCGCTCCGACGCCGAAGTCCTCCGCGCGGCCGACTACCTGCAGGAGGTTCCCGACACCGCTGCGGGCGGGGACGGCAGGTACGTCCAGTTCTGGCCCCACCGCCACGGCACCGACGCGATGTTCCTAGCCCTTCTCCGCAAGCGCGCCTGAGCCGCGGTCCCCGGCGCCCTGACGCCTTCCCGAACCACGAGGAACCCGGCGGACGGCAGGCGGGGCCGGGGAACCGCCCGGCTTGCTCCCTCGCCGCCATCAACGGCGACTACGCACGCGCCGGGCGGCCGACAGCGCTGCCGGAGGGGCCGCCGACTTCTCCTCGTCGCTGCCCCACCACCGTGCACTCCGCCGACCCGCCGCCCGGCCGGGGCCGGTGAGCGGGGCACGTGCCGGGCCGCCGCCTTTCCGGACCGCGAGCAACCCGCCGGACGGCAAGCAGAGCCGGGTAACCGCCCGGCTCACCCCGTCGCCGCCCACCACGGCGACCACGCACACGCCCGCCACCCGACGACGCTGCCGGAAAGGGCCACCGACCTCTCCTCGTCGTCGCCCTCCACCCCACACCCCGCCGACCCACCGCCCGGCAGGTAGCCCGGAGCGGGGTTCCTGCCGATCCGCTACCGCCCCCGGTCGTCCGCCCGGTGGGCGAGCCCGGGGCCGAAACCACCGGGGGCGGGGGTGACCAGGCACGGGCTCCGCCCCCATTAGGATCGGCAGCGTGGCAATCCAGATCTCTCCCAGCATCCTCTCCGCCGACTTCGCGCGCCTCGCCGAAGAGGCGGCCGCCGTCGAGAACTCCGCCGACTGGCTGCACGTCGACGTCATGGACAATCACTTCGTGCCCAACCTGACCCTGGGCCTGCCGGTGGTGGAGTCCCTGCTCAAGTCGGCCAAGCTCCCCCTGGACTGCCACCTGATGATCGAGGACCCCGACCGGTGGGCCCCCGCCTACGCCGAGGCCGGGGCGGGCAGCGTCACCATCCACGCCGAGGCCGCCAAGGCCCCCGTGCGAACCCTGCGCGCCATCCGCTCGGCCGGGGCCCGCGCCTCGCTCGCCCTCAACCCGGGCACGTCCCTGGACTCCTACGCCGACCTCCTCCCCGAGGTCGACATGCTGCTGCTGATGACGGTCGAGCCCGGCTTCGGCGGCCAGAAGTTCATCGACCTGGTGCTGCCGAAGATCCGCAAGGCCCGCGAGCTCGTGGGCGGCCGCGACGCGCAGGTGTGGGTGCAGGTCGACGGCGGCGTCGCCGGGGACACCATCGAGCGCGCGGCCGAGGCCGGGGCCGACGTCTTCGTCGCCGGGTCGGCGGTCTACGGTGCGGAGGACCCCGCCTCCGCGGTCGAAGCCCTGCGCACCAAGGCCGAGAAGGCCTCCGTGGCGTCCCCCTGAGCCCGCCCGTCCCGGCGCTGCCCGGCGTGGAGCCGCCCGGCTCCCACGCGGGCGGCCCAACGGCCCCGACTCCCGACCCCCGCCTCCGGGCACTTGGGCGCCGCCGGGCCCGCCGCTAGGATCACGCGGTAACCGAACGGCGTTCCGGTGCGATGCACAAGCATGCACGAGGGCGCCGCGACATCGACGGTCCCGCGGCCGGGCGCCGCGGGTCCAGGAGGACGGGTGAGGGTATCGGGCCCCGGCCCGAGCAGGCGCGCTCAGAGCCACGTCCGGCCGCAGTGCAGGATCCGTGAGGAGCGGGGTGCGCATGGACGCGATATGGGGCGCCGAGACGGGCGCCGTCGAATGGGTGCAGGGCTGGGGCTCCTGGCTGGAGCCGATCATGCTGGCCGTCACCATGCTGGGCTCGAAGACGCTGCTCATCGCCGCATTGCCGCTGGTGTTCTGGAGCGTGCACGCGAGCCTGGGCGCCCGCCTGACCGTCGTGCTGCTCGGCTCGGCGACGGTGAACGGCGTCCTCAAGACCGTCGGGCACGGCGCCCGTCCCTACTGGTACGACCCCGGTGTGCGCCCCCTGGCCACCGAGTCCTCCTTCGGCATCCCCTCCGGGCACGCCCAGACCGCCGTGACCCTGTGGGGCTACCTGGCCGCGATCGCCGCCCGGCCCCGCGTATGGGCGGCGGCGCTGGTGCTCATCGCCCTCATCTGCCTGTCCCGCGTCTACCTGGGCGTGCACTTCTTCACCGACCTCCTGGGCGGGCTGGCCGTCGGCGCCCTGCTGCTCTGGCTGGTCCTGCGCTACGAGCGCCGCGCGGTGGCCTGGTGGCGGTCGCGCACCCTCGTCGTCCAGATGGCGCTGGCCGTGGGGCTGTCGGCGGCGGGCCCGCTGCTGGTCGCGCTGGTCCAGGCCACCGTGTGGAGCGGCTGGACGGTGCCCGAGGCGTGGACCGGCCCGGTGCCGCCCGACCCCGACACGGGCGCGCTGGCCGACGCGGCCTCGCTCAGCGGCGCGCTCCTGGGGGCGCTGGTCGGGTTCACCCTGCTCGACCGGAGGGGCTGGTACAGCGCCGACGGGTCGCTGATCACCCGCGCCGCCCGCTACATCACGGGCATCACCGGCGTGGTGCTGATCTTCGTCGTCGTCAACCTCGTCTTCCCGGCTTCGGCGACCGCCGCCGCCGAATACACCACCTTCCTGGCGGTCACCCTGTGGGCGTCGTTCGGGGCGCCGGAGCTGTTCGTCCGTATGCGGATGGCCGACCGCGAGCGCGAGGGGTCCGACGAGCCCGCCACCGTCGCCCCGCCCAGGTGACGACGGGGGAGGGGCGCGGTACCGGCGGCGTGCCGGGCGCCCCGCCCGGGTGGGGTATGTCACTTTGCGTCTGAGATGTGCGGTCTTGCGCCGTGGCGGCGCCGGGGTCCTGGGCCACGGCGACGCCACGCCCGGCCCCGCCCCACCGTGCGGCGGGACCGCCTGCCATGTCGGCTTTTCCGACTCCCCGGCGGGTCCGTGCGTCCTGCGCCCCGACACGCCCCCGGCGCCCGGCCCCCGCCCTTCTGCGGAACCCGCCGCGAGCCGGGAATGGAAGCGCGTGGCACACTGTTGGCCGAGACGTACAAAACGCGTGCTCCGGGGTCGGTGAAAATCCGAACCGGCGGTGATAGTCCGCGACCCGGCCGAAGCCATCGGCCGGTGGAACCGGTGAAATTCCGGTACCGACGGTGAAAGTCCGGATGGGAGGCGTACGCGTGGGACCGGTGCGACCGTTCGGCCCGTGAAGGGCCGGAGGCGACGACCGGGCCCTGGTCGGCGGACCCGAGGGTCCGCGCCGTGAACCCCGGAGCCTGGACCAGGTGAAGGGGAAGGCCCGACGTTGTTCACCGGAATCGTGGAGGAACTGGGCGAGGTCGCCGAGATCACGCCGTTCTCCGACAGCCAGGGGGAGTCCGCCCGCATCGCGCTGCGCGGCCCCGAGACCACCTCCGACGCGGCCCACGGCGACTCGATCGCCGTCAACGGGGTCTGCCTCACCGTCACCGGGGTCGACGGCGGCGTGTTCACCGCCGACGTGATGAAGGAGACGCTGGACCGCTCCTCCCTGGGCGCCCTGCGCCCCGGATCCCCGGTCAACCTCGAACGCGCCGCCAAGGTCTCCGACCGGCTCGGCGGCCACATCGTGCAGGGCCACGTCGACGGCACCGCCGAACTCCTGGAGCGCACCCCCGCCGCCCGCTGGGAGACCCTCCGCTTCAGCCTTCCCGGGCACCTGGCCCGCTACGTGGTGGAGAAGGGCTCCATCGCCGTCGACGGCGTCAGCCTCACCGTCGCCTCCGTCGAGCCCGTCGCCTTCACCGTCTCCCTCATCCCGACCACCCTCGAACTGACCACCCTGGGCCGCAAGGGCCCCGGCGACCCGGTCAACCTCGAGGTCGACGTCGTCGCCAAGTACGTCGAGCGCCTCACCCAGGCGGTGCGCACCGGAGAGGCGTCCTGATGGGCGGCGCGCACACCGGCGTGTGGTGGCTGGAGTGGGCCTACGCCGGATTCACCCTCTTCGGCGAGCACGTGCGCTGGGCCGACCTGGTCGGCAACATCGCCGCGCTCGCGACCGTGGCGCTGGCGGTGCGGCGGTCGATGTGGACCTGGCCGGTGCAGCTCACCGGCGCGGTGCTGCTCTTCGCCGTGTCCATCGACGCCCACCTGACCGGCAACGCCCTCAAGCAGATCATGTTCGTGGGGCTGGTCGTCTACGGCTGGACCCGGTGGGCCCGCGCCACCAAGGGCGGTGCCGAGCTGCGCGTCCGCCCGGCCACCGGGCACGAGCGCGGGGTCCTGCTGGGGCTGCTCGTCGGCGGCACCGTCGCGGTGGCGCTGCTGTTCGAGGCGACGGGCCTGTCCTGGGCGCCGTGGCCGGACGCGTTCATCTTCGTCGGCAGCGCCGTGGCCACCTTCGGGCAGAGCCGCGCCCTGATCGACTTCTGGTTCGTGTGGATCGCCGTCGACCTGGTGGGCGTCCCGCTGGCCCTGATGTCGGGGCTGTGGGTGACCGGCGCCGTCTACAGCGTGTTCTTCGTCCTGGCGGTCATCGGCATCCGCGACTGGGTGCGCCGCCACCGCGCGGCCGAAGCCGCCGAAGCCGCAGAGGCGGCCGAGGCGTCCGGACGGGAGGCGGTCGCATGACCCCGCCCGCGACGCCGTCCGCCGCGTCATTCGCGCCCGGCTGTACCGCGCCCGGCCCCGCCACCGCACCCGACACGTCCACCGCGTCCGCCGCTTCCAGCGCGCCCGACGCACCCCGGCGCACCGACGCCGCCTCCCGGGAGGAGACCGCCCCGATGACCGCAGTCCAGGAGACCGACGCCCCGGCCGCAGGCGAGCCCATCCGACTCGACACCATCCCCGAGGCGGTCGCCGACATCGCCGCCGGGCGCCCCGTCATCGTCGTCGACGACGAGGACCGGGAGAACGAGGGCGACATCATCTTCGCCGCCGACGCCGCCACCCCGGAACTGCTGGCCTTCACCATCCGCCACACCTCCGGCGTGGTGTGCGTGCCCATGCTCGGAGAGGACCTCGACCGGCTCGACCTGCCGCTCATGGTCGCCGCCAACGAGGAGGGCATGCGCACCGCCTACACCGTCACCGTCGACGCGCGCGCCGGGGTGAGCACCGGCATCTCGGCCGCCGACCGGGCCCGCACCATCGGCCTGCTCGCGTCCCCGGCCTCCACCGCCGCCGACTTCGTGCGCCCCGGCCACATCCTGCCGCTGCGCTACCGGGACGGCGGCGTGCTGGCCCGCCGCGGGCACACCGAGGCCTCGGTCGACCTGGCCCGCCTGGCCGGGCTGCGCCCCGCCGGGGTGCTGGCCGAGGTCGTCAACGACGACGGCACCATGGCGCGCCTGCCCGGTCTGCGCGCCTTCGCCGACGAGCACGGGCTCAAGCTGGTCTCCATCGAGCAGCTCGTCGCGCACCTGGAGAGCACCGGGGACGAGGTGCGCTCCGTCGACGCCCCGCACACCGACCGCGCCGCGGCCGTGGAGCGGGAGGTGGAGACCCGCGTCCCCAACCGGTTCGGGGACTGGCGGGCCGTGGGCTACCGCGGGCTCGGCGACGGCGCCGAGCACGTCGCACTCGTCCTGGGAGAGGTCGGCGAAGGCGAGGAGGTGCTCACCCGGGTGCACTCCGAGTGCCTGACCGGGGACGCCTTCGGGTCGCAGCGCTGCGACTGCGGCGAGCAGCTCGACGCCGCCATGGAACGCATCGCGGCCGAGGGCCGCGGCGTCGTGGTGTACCTGCGCGGGCACGAGGGGCGCGGAATCGGACTGCTGTCGAAGCTGCGCGCCTACCAGCTGCAGGACGGCGGGGCGGACACCGTCGACGCCAACCTGGAGCTGGGACTGCCCGCGGACGCCCGCGACTTCGGCCCGGCGGCCGGGATCCTGGCCGACCTGGGGGTGCGGTCGGTGCGGCTGCTCAGCAACAACCCGGACAAGGGCCCGGCGCTGCAGGCGCGGGGGATCGGGGTGCGCGAGCGCGTGCCGATGCCCGCCTCGGTGACCCCGGACAACCTGCGGTACCTGCGCACCAAGCGCGACCGGATGGGACACGACCTGCCCGGCGTGGCCGCCGGGGAGTAGGAGCGTCGGGGCGGGCCGGACGCACGGACACACCGACGCGCGAAGGCGCGGAGTCCCGGGCGCCGGGCGGCGCCCGGACCCGCCCCCATCGGCCGCGGCGGCGGGACCCGGAGGAAGGCGCCGGAACGCCGGACACCCGGCGGACCGGCGCGGGTCCCGCCGCCGCACCCCCGCACCTCTGCGCGCCGCGCCCGCACGGCGGTCCCTGAAACGGCCGCCCCGAAACCGGCGACACCGGGGCACGGCGCCCCGGCACGGCCCCGCGACGGCCGCGCGACGGCGGCGGGCCGCACGAACGAACGACCACGAAGGACACAAGGACACATGAGCGGAACCGGACGCCCCGACGAGCAGCGCTTGGAGGCCCCCGGCACGACCGTCGGCATCGTGGCCACCCACTGGAACGCCGAGTTCGTGGAGCCGATGCTGGAGCGGGCCCTGGCGGCCGCCGAACGGGCCGGGACCGAGACGCCCACCGTGGTGCACGTCGCCGGTGCGGTGGAACTGCCCGTCGTCGCCCAGGAGCTGGCACGCACCCACGACGCGGTGGTCGCCCTCGGCGCCGTCGTGCGCGGGTCCACGCCGCACTTCGACTACGTGTGCCAGTCGGTCACCCACGGCCTCACCGAGGTGGCGCTGCGCACCTCGACCCCGGTCGGCAACGGCGTCCTGACCTGTGATACGCAAGAGCAGGCGCGCGAGCGCAGCGGCCTGCCGGGCAGCGTCGAGGACAAGGGGCGCGAGGCGGCGGAGGCCGCGATCGGCTCCGCGCTCGTTCTGCGCGGTCTGCGCGGGGACGGCGCCGGGGTGCACAGGCACCGGGCGGGGTAGAGACGACTTCGGGAGCGAGGGGCGGGCGCCGGATGGGCACGAGGGCGGGAGAGGCCGCTGTGGAAGGGACCGCGAGCGGTGGGAGCACCGGTCTCCCGAAGGTGTACCGGCCGCGCAACATCCGTGTGGTGGCCTACGGCCTGGCGGCCATCGTCGTGGCGACGATGGTGGTGCTGGCGGCCATGCTGCCCCCGGACTGGCGCCTGCAGGACCGGGTCGGCCTGGTACTTCTGGGCCTGGTCGGCGCGGGCGCCCTGCACCTGCTGGGGCGGCCGAGGCTGGTGGCGGCCGACGACGGTGTGACCGTGGTCAACGGCATCCGCACGTACGTGCTGGAGTGGGCCGAGATCGTGGACATCCAGATGCGCGAAGGCGAACCCTGGCCGTCGGTGGACCTGGCCGACGGGGCGACGCTGGCGGTCATGGGCATCCAGAGCAACGACGGCGACCTGGCCCTGAAGAACCTGGAGGACTTCCGCTCCCACCTGCGCGACCGCGGCGAGGCCGACGAGCCGGGCAGGTGACTTCTGACCGTGCGGGGCGCCGCTGGGGAAGGGCGTTCCCGCGTGGGGAGAGCGTCCCTGAGGAAGGCGCCGCGCCCTTCCGCCCGCCTGAACGTCGGCGGCCGGGCCGCCCCGGGCGGTAGGCGGCGGAGTCGGCCGATGCCCGGCAGGCGGCCGGTCGGAGGTTCGGCACGGTGTGCGTGAGGGGCGGCGCTGTCGGGTGCCGGGTGCGTGGCCGCCCCGGATTGCCGATCTCGGGAAGCACGACCCGCCCTGCGCGGTGCCGTTTTCCCCGAGAGCCTCACCGAGCGCGGGGTCGCCGATCGGTTGTTGCGATTGAGGAAGCCGTTGCGGGCCCCGGCCGGGGGCCGGAGGCGGTAACCAGGGGCATTGGGGGCCTGGTGTCGAGCAGGTCCGGGACCCGGGCGAACCGCGGTTCGGTGCGGCCCCCGTCCAGCAGGATCTCGATTCCCTAACGTTCGGTGACCGTCTGCCGATCGCCCGGCGCACGCGGCTCCCCGTGTTCGGACCTGCGGAATCGCAACACGGACGGGAGCCGTCGGCGACGGTCGGCACCGGACGCGGAGCCGCTTGAATCCCACGCGGCCGACCCGCCCCCTGGAAATCCGGTTGAACCGGGTGGCCGGTGGGTGGCGTCATAGTGGGCATGGAGACCCTCACTGTAAGCATCCGGGCGACCCGGACTGCGCGTGCCGGCGCCGACCGGGTCTCCGCCCTGTTCTGGACACTCGTCACCGTGCTCGCCCTGATGTCGCTGATGAACGGCTGACTCGGGCTACCTGAGCCGCCCCGCGGGGCCCTCGGGGGTCCGGGTCCCGGCCCCCGCCCCCTTCACCGCCACCTCCCTATTCCTCTTCACCCGGCCTCCGCCCATGTGCGCGCACACGAGCCCCCGCGCCCCCCGTCCCGGAAATTTGGAGGATCATGACCTCTCCGGTTGTGGGACACGGCACATAGCCTTGTTCCAAGAACAGGACCATCGGGCGGCCCAGAGGAGGGGCATGGGGGCGATCGGCGCACCGGGCACCGGCCCGGGCGACCCCGAGACCCTGGCAGCGTTATTGGACGACCAGGGGTACCTGGCCGACGACGGTGCCGCCACCGCGTGCTTCCTCGCCCTGCGTATGCAGCGGCCGCTCTTCCTCGAAGGCGACGCGGGCGTCGGCAAGACCGAACTGGCGCGCGCCCTCGCCGGGGTCCTCGGCGCGCCGCTCATCCGCCTGCAGTGCTACGAGGGGATCGACGCCTCCCAGGCCCTCTATGACTGGGACCACCCCCGCCAGCTCCTCCACCTGCGCGCCGTGCAGGCCTCCGGCGCCGCACCGGGCGGCGCCGGGGAGCTGGAGGCGGGCATGTACGACCGCCGCTACCTGCGCGCCCGCCCGCTGCTGCGGGCCCTGGAGGAGAGCGCGCCCGGCCGCCCCGCCGTGCTCCTCATCGACGAGATCGACCGCGCCGACGACGAGTTCGAGGCATTCCTGCTGGAGTTCCTCTCCGACTTCGCCATCTCCGTCCCCGAGCTGGGCACCGTCCGTGCCGCCGCGCCCCCCGCGGTCGTGCTCACCTCCAACCGCACCCGCGAGGTGCACGACGCCCTCAAGCGCCGGTGCCTCTACCACTGGACGCCCCACCCCTCCTTCGAGCGGGAGGCCGCCATCATCGCGCGCCGCCGCCCCGAGGCCGCCGAGCGCCTGGTCCGCGAGGTCGCCGCGGCGGCGCAGCGCCTCCGCGACCCGGCGGCATCCGGCATCGACCTGCTCAAGCCCCCCGGCGTCGCCGAGACGATCGACTGGACCGCCGCCCTGACCGCGCTCGGCGCCACCACGCTCGACTCCGGCGCCGCGGCGCGCACCCTGGGCGCGCTCGTCAAGCACCGCGACGACGTCGACGCCGTCCGGGAGCGGCTGTCCTCCCTGCTCAACGGCGGTCCCGTCGCCGCCTCGGCCCCCGGCGCCGGG
>NZ_ANBH01000020.1 GCF_000341185.1 Nocardiopsis chromatogenes YIM 90109 | reverse complement strand
CCGGCGGCCGCCGCGGCGACCGCCCCCGCGCCGGACACCGCCCCGGTGCTGGGCCTGGTGTGGGCCCTGCGCGCCGCCGGGGTGCGCGCCGACACCACCCGCGCCCTCGCCTTCACCGACGCCCTCGCCGCGGTCGACGCGCCCGCCCGCGCGGACCGCGTGTACTGGGCCGGGCGCCTCACCCTCTGCTCGACCCGCGCCGACCTCGACATCTACGACGCCTGCTTCGTCGCCTACTTCGGCGCGCCCCCGCCCGCCCCGCGCCCCGCCCTGCCGACGCCCGCCCGCCGACGCCTCACGGCGCTGCTCGCCCCGGGCGGCGGGGAGCACGGCGACGACGACGGCGCCCCGGAGGCGCACCGCCCCGCCGCCGCCAGCGGCACCGAGGTGCTGCGCACCGCCGACCTGGGGCTGCTCACCGAGGAGGAACGCGCCGAAGCCGCCCGCCTGGTGTCGCTCATCCGCGCCGACCCGCCCCGGCGCCCCACCCGCCGCACGGCCCCCGCCCGGCGCGGGCGCCTCGACCCGCGCCGCACCCTCGCCGCCGCCGCGCGCACCGACGGCGAACCGGTGCGGCTGTCCTACCGCAACCGCACCGACCGGCCCCGCAAGGCGGTCGTGCTCGTCGACGTCAGCGGCTCCATGGCGCCCTACGCAGAGCCGCTGCTCCGCCTCGCCCACGTCCTGCTGCGCGCCCACCCGGGCGCCACCGAGGTCTTCAGCGTCGGCACCCGGCTGACGCGCCTGACCCGGGAACTGTCCGCCGCCGACCCGGCCCGCGCCCTGCGCGCCGCCGGGGCGGCCGTCCCCNCGGGGGCGCCCGTCCCCGACTGGCGGGGCGGGACCCGCCTGGGGGAGGAACTGAAGGAGTTCCTCGACCGGTACGGCCGCCGGGGCGCCGCCCGCGGCGCCGTCGTGCTCATCGCCTCCGACGGGTGGGAGCGCGGCGACGCGTCGCTGCTGGGCGGGCAGATGGCCCGCCTCTCCCGCCTGGCGCACCGGATCGTGTGGGCCAACCCCCACAAGGCGCAGCCCGGCTACCGCCCCCGGGCGGCGGGGATGGCGGCGGCGCTGCCCCACATCGACGACTTCGTCCCCGGGCACAGCCTGGAGGCGCTGGAACGACTGGCGCGGGCCGTGGCGCGCGGCCGCGCCGAAGGAGGAGGAGCACGTGCGTGACATCCGCTCGGCCGTCGCGGAGCTGTACTCCGCCGGCGACACGTTCGCGCTGGCGACCGTCATCGACACCTACCGCAGCTCGCCCCGGGAGGCCGGGGCGGCGATGGCGGTCGGCCCCTCCGGCGAGGTGGTCGGCAGCGTCTCCGGCGGCTGCGTGGAGGGCGCCGTCTACGAGCTGGCCCAGCAGGTCATGGCCACCGGCGAGCCGGTGCGCGAGAAGTACGGGGTCAGCGATGACGACGCGTTCGCGGTCGGCCTGACCTGCGGCGGGACCCTCCATGTGCTGGTGGAGCCGGTGGACCGGGGCCGCTACCCGCAGCTGCCCGGGGTGATCGAGGCGGTGGACGCCCACCGGCCGGTGGCGGTGGCCACGGTCGTCGGCGGCCCGGGGCGGCTGGGCGCGCGGCGGGTGGTCCGCCCCGACGGCGCCGAGGGAACGCTGGGCGGGGCCCGCCTGGACGCGGCGGTCGACGACGACGCGCGCGGCATGCTCGCCCAGGGCAGCACCGGCATCCTGCACTACGGCGCGGACGGGCAGCGGCGCGGCGACGAGCTCGAGGTGTTCGTGCAGAGCTTCGCCCCGGCGCCGCGCATGCTGGTCTTCGGCGCGATCGACTTCGCCGCGGCGGTCGCCGACATCGGCGCCTACCTGGGTTACCGGGTGACGGTGTGCGACGCGCGCCCGGTGTTCGCCACGCCCAAGCGGTTCCCGCGCGCCGACGAGGTGGTGGTGAAGTGGCCGCACGCCTACCTCACCGAGATCGCCGACGAGGTGGACGAGCGCACTGCGATCTGCGTGCTCACCCACGACCCCAAGTTCGACGTGCCGGTGCTGGAGGCCGCCCTGGACACCCGGGCGGGCTACATCGGGGCGATGGGCAGCCGCCGCACCCACGACGACCGGATGGCCCGGCTGCGGGAGGCGGGGGTGCCGCAGGAGCGGCTGGAGCGGGTGCACTCGCCGATCGGGCTGGACCTGGGGGCGCGCACCCCGGAGGAGACGGCGGTGTCGATCGCGGCCGAGCTGATCCAGTCCCGGTGGGGCGGGTCCGGCCGGCCGCTGGGCTCGACGACGGGGCGGATCCACACCGAGCCGCTGGCCCGCCAGGCCGAGGCGGCCGGTACCGGTCAGGCCGGGGTGTGAACCCCCGCCGAGGAGCCGGTCGAATGGGCCCGGCGGGGGCGGTTTCGGGTGTCCGGTCCGGGTCGGAGTCGGTGAACCCGGCGCCCGGCGCGGACGGGCGTGGCATCATCGCGGCATGACCACACGCGAGCACGGCGCCGTCCGCCTCCCNCGCCGGCCTGCTGCTGGCCGCGGGCCGCGGCAGCAGGCTCGGGCGGCCCAAGGCCACCGTGGAGGTGGCGGGGGAGCGTCTGGCCGACCGTGGTGTCAGGGTGCTGCGCGAGGGCGGGTGCCTGCCGGTCCACGTGGTCCTGGGTGCGGAGACGATCGCGGTCGAGGGGGCCGCGGAGGTGAACAACCCCAGCTGGGAGAGCGGAATGGGCTCGTCCCTGCGCAGGGGTTTGGAGGCGCTGCCCGAGGAGGTGGACGCGGTGGTGATCGCGCTGGCCGACCAGCCGCTGGTCACCTCGGCGGCGGTGAAGCGGCTGATCGCGGCCTACGCCGACGGCGCCCGCGCGGCGGCGGCCACCTACGCCGGCAACCCCCGCAACCCCGTCCTGCTGGGACGCGAGCACTGGCCGACGGTGCACGCCCTGGCCGAGGGCGACGTGGGCGCGCGGCCCTTCCTGCGCGCCTACTCCCACCTGGTGACCACCGTGGCCTGCGATGACGTCGCGAGCCCCGACGACATCGACACCCCTGAGGACCTGGAGCGCATGCGGTCCCTGCTCACCCTGGGAGGCGACGGCCTGGCCGGGGCCCACTGACCCCGGCCGATCCACGCACGAACGACACAGCCACTGCACGAACGACACAGCCACTCGATTTCGACAAGACCGAAAACCCTCCGGCGTCGGCCTGTTCTCCGGGACGGACCGACGCCGCCGTGTGCGGGGGCAAGACGCGCGGTGCACCGGGTCCCGGGTCCACTCACGCGCTCCCCCGGACCGCCGGGTGCGGGGTGGCGACGAGGAGAGGTCGGTGGCGATTTCCGGCAGCGTTGTCGGGTGACGGGCGTGTGCGGGGTCGTTGGGTTCCGGCGGCATCCCCACCGCTCGCCGCATGAGTCGTCGCGCTCGGGCGGGCCCACCCCGCTCCTGCCCACCTCACTCCTGTGGGGCAGGTCTCCTGCGCGCGGAGCGGCGGGCCGGTTCCGCTCGGCTTCCGGGAGTCCGCCGCCTGCCAGGTGGCCTGGGAGCGGGAGCGGTGACGAGGCGAGGTCGGTGGCCCTTACGGCAGCGTCATCGGGTGCCGGGCGTGTAGTCGGTCCCCGTGATCGGCGGCAACGGGAACAGCCGGTACCCGCCCGCCGCCCCGGCCGCCCGCCGCGCAAGGCAGAAGGCAGCGGCGGGGGAGGTTGGTGGCACTTCCGGCAGCGCTGTCGGCCGTCCGGCGTGTGGTTGGTCGCCGTTGATGGCGGCGACGGGGAGAGGTCGGCGGCCCTTGGCGCAGCGCTGTCGACCGTCGGGCGTGTGCATGGTCACCGTGATGGGCGGCGACGGCGAGAGCGGGGTGGTTCCCTGGCCCTGCTTGCCGTGCGGCGGGTGGCTCGGGGTCCGAGAATGTGGAGGCCCGGCTGGTGCCCCGTTCAAGGGCCCCGGCCGGGCGGCGGCTCGGCGGGTTGTGGGGTGGTGGGCGGCGACGAGGAAGAGGTCGGCGGCCCCTCCGGCAGCGTCGTCGGGTGGCGGGCGTGCGCGTGGTCGCCGTGTTGGGCGGCGACGGGGTAAGCCGGGCGGTTCCCAGGCCCCGCCTGCCGTCCGGCGGGTCCCGGGTGGTCCGGGCGGGTTGGCGGGGCCCCGGGGTTCACGCTCTTCGACACCCGGGGCGGCCGCCGGATAGGCGCGGCGAACCTCGTCAGCACTGTGACCTGGGTGAATACTCCGCGTTAGGTGCGGGCGGGGCCGGGAAGCGCGCCCAGCGACGTTCCCGGTAGTCCCGGAGTGACGAAGAGCGCGATTCCAGAACAGGTTCTGGAGGCGAGATGTCCTGTTCGCTCCCATCTGGGGTGTTCCGGTTGGCTGCAGGGGCGGGCACGGCGCCGCCCGGACCCCTCCGCCGGACCCGCAGGGGTCGCGCGGGGCCGATATCGGCTACACACAGTGACGCCGGGCTCGGCAAACGGCCCGGGTGTGCCGTTTAGGGGTCTGCTGGCGCCGAATCGCGTTCACGTGTCGCGGTGAACGTACGCCCGCACTGTCCGCCGGACCGCCCCGGCCGTCGAACGGGGCGCGGGAGGCGCCCCTGCACCTCAGGAACCGGGCGAACCGGACGCCGGGCCGGTACCGGCAGGCCCGGAACCCGCCTTCCGGACCCCGGGAGTGCCCCCGGGGCACCCCGCGCGGCGGAACCGACGCGGAACCGCCGATCAGGTGGCGGCTCCACCGCCTTGGACCACTGGCCCTCGCCCCGCGCGCCTGTTATGCCCGGTATGTGCCCTCGGGGTCCCTCCGGGCCTGCGCACCGGCCTGGCGGCCGCCACGAGCGCGGACGACCATTCGCCCACCCTGGTCGCGCCGCCGCCCCGGACCGGGAGGAACCCGCCGGACGGCAAGCAGGGCCCGGAAACCGCTCCGCTCTCTCCGTCGCCGCCATCAACGGCGACCACGCACACGCCGAGCGGCCGACAGCGCTGCGGCGAGGGCCACCGCGCCTCCTCGTCGCCGCCTTTCACCTGTCACCCCGGCGGCCCGCCGCCCAGCCGGAGCCGGTGCGTGGGGTACCAGCTGTGGCCGCAGCCTTCCCGGACCGCGAGGGGCCCGCCGCCCGGCAGGCAGGGCCGGGGAACCGCCCCGCTCTCGCCGTTGCCGCCCATCTCGGTGACCACGCACACGCCGGGTGGCCGACAGCGCTGCAAGTGGGGCCGCCGACCTCCTTCGTCGCTGCTGCTTTCCCTTGCGCCCCGACCACCCGCCGCCCGGCCGGAGCCCGCGAGCACGGCATCGGCCCAGCCGCCACCTGCCCGGACCCCGAGGAATCCGCCGCCCGGCACGCAGGGCTGGGGGACCGCCCCGCTTGTGCCGTCGCTGCCAGGCACACCGACCACGTACACACTGGGCGGCCGACAGCGGAGGGCCGGTCGCTTTCGTCGTCGCCGCCTCCCGGACCACGAAGAACCCGCCGCCCGGCAGGCAGGGCCGGGGAACCGCCCCGCTCTCGCCGTCGCCGCCTATCACGGCGACCATCCGCACGCCCGGCGGCCGACGGTGCTCCCGCGAGGGTCGCCGACCTCTCCTCGTCGTCGTTCTCCGGCCCGCACTTCGGCGACCCGGCGGGCGATGGCGTTCGCCCGGATCGGGCTGGGAACGATGCCGCTCCGGCGGACGCGCCCTGCAGGGGAGATCAGGGCAGCGGGGGACCGGGGCGCGGGCGGCCGGGCCGGTTCATCCACCGAGCAGGCCGTCCAAGGGGACCAGGACTCCGGCCCCCAGGGTCAGCAGGCCTCCGGCGGCCAGCAGGATCAGCATCGCGGCAGATCCCGCCACCGCCAGGCGGTAGGCGCCCAGCTGGGTGCGGGCCTTGCGCTTCTTCGACGCGGCCGTTCTGCCCAGCAGCACCAGCACCACGGCCAGTACCAGCGGCGACCACCACTGCATCGCCGCACCGCCCGGCACCAGGCCCGCCAAGGCGGACGCCCCGTCGGCGACGGCCGTCACCGGGGCGCTGTGGCGGAACCCCAGCAGCCCCTCGTACAACCCCAGCACCAGGTCGCTGGACGGGAAGAACCCCTCCGGCGGGAGCGTCGCCCTGCCGACCGCGTCCAGCAGGCCCAGCAGCGCCGCCGGGTAGGCGAAGCGGCGGCAGCGGCCCGCGGTCATCGCGCGTTCGATCTGGCGCAGGCCCTTCGCGGTCCTGTCCCGCCGGTCCTGCCCCTGCGGGCCCTGGGCGGGGCGGTAACGCGCCAGCGGGTCGTTCGGGTCGTACGGGGGGTAGGGCTGCCGCCCGGCCTGGCCCGGGCCCGGTTGTCCGGGCCTCTGCCACGGCCATGCCCGTCCCGGCTCCGCTTGGCCGGGACCGCCGGGACCGCCGGGGCCGCCGGGGCCGCCGGGCCGACCGGGCGCGTCCTGCCCCTGGCCGGGGTCCTTGCGGTGGGTCACGCTCGTCAGATGGCCGCGTGCCGACGCCAGTGCCGCGCCGCTCTTGCGGCGGGCGCTCTCCCAGCGCTCCTTGCGGCGCATCCGCCCCTCGGCCTGCTCGCGCCTGCGCGCCTCCGCGCCCACCGCGGTCGCCACCGGGGTCACCAGGTCCAGCGCCACCAGCGCCGCGTTGGTGCCGATGTCCCCGGGCGCCCCCGCCAGGGCCGACCGCCGCAGCCCGGCCCACCAGTCGGCGTGCCAGGCCGGGCCCCGCTGCGCCGGGTTCCACGCCTGCGAGCGCAGCCACCGGCGCTCCCGCGACGCCGCCTCCGGGTCCAGCACCAGCTCGGCCGCGTGCGCCCATGCACCGTCCCAGCCGTGCCGGTCGACCCCGGAGAAGTCGCCCGCCCCCTGCTCGGCCAGGCGGCGCACCGACGCCTCGGCCTCCCGCATCACCCGCGGCACCTCGTGCTGCACCCGCTCCAGCAGGGCGCACCGGTGCGCCCCCTCGGCATGGCAGCCCGGGTGCCCGCACCAGTGCCGCGCGGCCAGGCCCACCGCCCCGGTCTCGACGGCCTCGCGCAGCAGCGCGTGCCGCGCCCGCTCCCCGGTGGCCAGCGCCAGCACCCCGTCGGCGCTGATGTCCAGACCCCGGTAGCGCGGCGTCATGCCGGGGATGTAGTGCGCCGCCAGGGCGCTGATGGCGGTGTGCGCCAGCTCGGGCCGGTCCTGCAGCACCGTCAGGTGCTCCCGGTCGAAGGTGTAGTCGTTGACCTCCCGGTCCAGCCAGGTGCGCAGCGACGACCAGTGCGTGCGCAGCCACATGGCGCCCTTGTCGGACCGGTCCAGCAGGTCGAAGGCGAGGCTGGGCGGGTCGGCGTGGGTGGTGTCGGCGAACACGATGGGCGCGTTCCGGCCCGCCCGCGCGACCTGCGGGGTCTCCCCGTCGAGCCACCGGCGCACCTCCTCGGCGCCCCACCGCTCGGCCGGGACCGGCGCCAGCAGCCCGCGCACCAGCAGCCGCCACCGCTCATCGGCCACCGCCGACACGTCGATCTCGTCGGTGCGGGCGGTCAGCCAGTTCTCCCGGCGCGGCGGGCGCCGCCCGGCCACCATCTCGTGCGCCATCACCCCCAGCGACCACCAGGCGGCGGGCGCCTCCCGCCGCCCCTCCACGACCTCGGGGGCGGCGTACTCCTCGGTGATGGCGAGCGTCCCGTAGACGCGGCTCATGGTGGCGCGCACCGCCCCGCCGAAGTCGGTCAGCGCGAACACCGGCGGGTCCGCCGACCGGATCAGCAGGTTCTCCGGCTTGACGTCGGTGTGGTTGTGCTGCAGCTCCTCCTGCCAGTGCCGCAGGCAGTCGGCGACCGCCTCGACCAGCTCCCGGGCGCGCCCGTCCTCCAGCGGCGCCCCCTCCAGCAGGGTGCGCAGGGACCCCTCGGGGAAGTACTCCTGGGCCTCCCAGGCGACCTCGTCGCCCCAGGTGCTGCCCGCGTGCCCGTACCCGTGGATCGAGGGCGCGTGCGGGTCGGCGGTGCCGCGCGCCCGCAGCCGCTCCAGCAGCTCCCGGTTGATGTCGTGGCCCGGCCGGTACACCTTCAGCGCCAGCCGGGTGCGGGGGCCGTCCCCGGCCGGGGCGGCGGGTTCGGCCAGGTAGACGACGGCCTCCCCGCCCGCGCCGACCCGTCCCAGCACCGTGTAGCGGCGGCGCAGGTCGGCCGGGACCGCGTAGTCGAGGTCGCCGGCCGGGCCGACCACCACCCGCGCCACGATGCGGGCGAACCAGGAGGAGACGGCGGCCACGGCCCGGCGCCACCAGGCGGTCCGCCCCGCCTGGTGCACGGCGGTGGCGTCGGCCGCGGGCCGGGCCGACTGCCGGGCCGACTGCCGGGGCGCGGACGCCCGCGCCGTGCGCGCCGTCGGGCCGCCGGGGCCCACCCCGGAGGCGCCGCCCTGGCGGCCGACGCGGACGGTGGGGCCGCTGTCGTCCCCGCCGGGGCGCAGCACGCGGGTGACCCACCGGGTCTTCTTCTTCTCCGCGACCGGGCCGAGGCGGGTGGTCGGCGCGGCCGGGTCGGAGGGGGTGTCGGGGTCGCTGTGCTGAGGATCGGCCATCGTGCGCGCGGCGTCCTTCGTCTGCGGTCGGGCCCGGACCGGAAAGGACCGGGAGGGGGACTCGGCGCCTCCCACACTAGGCGAGCCGCGGCCGCGGGACGGGGGACCGATGCCCCATTCTTCCCCTAGTGGTGACCTGGGACACGGATGTCCCGCCGGGGGCGGAAAAGGGGAGGGTCGGGGGAGAAGGACCGGCGGTGACACAGGAGGGCCGGGGACCGGCCCGTGGCGGAAGGGGCGCGGGCGCGCGGCGCGGGCCGCGGCGTCAGTGCTCCGCGTGCGGCTCCACCCCCAGGCGCTCGCACGCCTCCCTGTACATGCGCACCACCTCGCGGCGGATCTCCGCGCGCTCGGTCAGCGGCTGCGACCAGGGGATGCGCACCGCGACCTCCTCGCCGCCGACCTCGGCGGCGTACTCGCCCGCGACGCCGTCCAGACCCGTCATCCGGGCCGCCGACGCCCCGGGTACCCCGCCGAGCGCGCGGCAGATCAGCAGGGTGTCCTCGGCGTGGTCGTCGTTCATGTGCGCGGTGACGGCCCGGACCACCTCGGGCGCGAACGGGGAGCCTTCAGACGGNGGGCACGGGCCGGGGCCGCCGCCCGCCGACGGCGGCCCCGGCCCGGTCCCTCCGAGGCTATCGGCGCGCCCCCGCCGCGCCGCCCCGAACCCCCGTTCACCCCTCCTGCAGGGTGAACTCGGCGTCGATCTCGATGTTGATGCGGTCGCCCACCACGACGCCGCCGCCCTCCATCGGCATCTCGATGTCGACGCCGAACTGCTTGCGGCTGATCTGCGTCTCGGCGTGGAAGCCCGCCCGCTGCATCCCGAAGGCGTCCTTCAGGGCCCCGTTGAACTCCAGCGACAGCTCGACCGGCTGCGTGGTCCCCTTGATCGTCAGCTCGCCCCCGAGCAGGAACTCCTCGCCCGACGGCCGCACCCCCGTGGACACGAAGGTCCATTCCGGGTAGGCCTCGACCTCGAAGAAGTCCGCCGACCGCATGTGGTTGTCGCGCTGCTCGTTGTCGGTGTCGATGGAGGCCGGGTCGATGGTCGCCCGCACACTCGAGGCCAGCGGGTCCTCCGGGACCGTGAGGACCGCGTCGAAGCCGTCGAAGCGCCCCCGCACCTTGCTGACCATCATGTGCCGCACCGTGAACCCGACCACCGAGTGCACGGGGTCGATCCGCCACGTGCCCGGGTAGAGCCCGTGCTCAGGCGTCTGCGTCATGGATTCTCCCCTCGTCCGTGCCGGTGGACGCCACCGGCACCGGTGTTCCGATTGTGCAGGAGCGACCTCCAAGGCCGAGTAATCCGGACGGCAACGGCGCCTCGCCTACCCCGGGGGTGACTTCTGACTCGCCCCGGCGCGCGAACCGCCGTTCGGCCCCCTTGCACCGCGCGCGTGTGGGTAGAGTCCCCAGTCGTGACGAGACCGACCATCACCGGCGCCCAGCGCTACCGAGACGACGACGGCTCCGCCGACCCCGAGGTGGCGGCGCGCCTGGAGGCCCATTCCCGCGGGGAGGTCGGCGACCGCCAGGTGCTGGCCGCGCTCGCCCCCTCCCGCCTGCTGGTGCCCGTGGTCGCCGTCGCCGCCGAGGTCGGCGAGGGCGCGGGCGGGCTGGCCGTGGACAAGCAGAGCGAGGTCGCCCTGCCGGTGATGGTCGGCAAGGACGGCCGCCGCGGCGTGCTCGGCTTCACCAGCGTCGACGCGGTCAAGCGGTGGCGCGAGGACGCCCGCCCGGTGCCCGTGCCCACCGGAGAGGCGTGCCGCGCCGCCGTCGACGAGGGCGCCGACGCCCTGGTGGTGGACGTGGCCGGGCCCTTCCCCTACACCGTGCAGGGGCGCTTTCTGAGCGTGCTCGCCGAGCGCGGCGAGGTGCCCGAGCCCAAGGACGACCCGCAGGTGCTGGCCGTCATCTACCGGATCACCCACACCGAGTTCGGCATCGAGCGGGTGCGGGTGCACGCCTCCGAGCGCGGCGACATCGGGGTGCGCCTGGAGCTGGACCGCCGCGACGACGCCCAGCTGCGCCGCGTCGCCGAGCGCCTGGCCGCAGAGCTGGCCCCCATGCTCCCCGGCGGCGTGGAACTGAGCGCCGTGGTGCGCGCCCGCAAGGACGGCTGAGGCCCGAGCGGAGGGCCCGCGCCCGCCGAGCGCGACTCCGGCCGCGCCGCCTGCCGTGCGGGGCCTCCGTCCGGCCGGGTCGGCGCGATCGCTGCGCTCCTGAACCGGGGCCTGCTCCATGTTCGGAGTACTGACCGGCGCTCCTCCCTTCCATTCGGACCGTCCGTGCGCAGTACCGGCCGGTGCCGCCCCCATCGGCACACGGCCGAAGGCCGCCCGCCGGGCGCGGCCCGCTCCCCTCCGCCCCCGCCACGGGCACCGCCCGATTCCGGTAGGTTTCCGGGCATGCCCACCCCCCTCGACATCGCCCTGGCCGTGGTGCTCGCGCTGGTCGGCGCCGCCGTCGGTGCCGCGTCCGGGCGGCTGGTCCGGCTGTTCGTCGCGCACGACCCCGAGCCCGGTGACGAGTCCGGCCCCCCGCCCCCGTCGTGCCCGCACTGCGGCTCGGCCGTGCCGTTCCTGCGCGCCCTGCCGGTCCCGGCGGTGCGCGGGTTCGCGCTGCGCGGCGCCTGCCCCGGATGCGGCCGTCCCCTGCCCGGGTCGCCCCTGGTGGTCTGGGGGAGCGCGGTGCTCTTCGGCGCGGTGGGCCTGGCCGCCGGTGCCGCCGAGGGCCGGACCGCCCCGGTGGGGGTGGCGGCGATGCTGTTCCTGGCCGCCGTGGGCATGGTGCTGGCCGTCGTGGACGCCCGCGTCAAGCGCCTGCCCGACGTGCTGGTCCTGCGCTCCTACCCGCTCGCCGCCGCCCTGGTCGCCGCCGCCGCGCTCACCTCGGGCCCCGAATGGGGCGCCCTGATCGGCGCGGCCGCGGGCGGCGCCGGACTGTCCGCGTTCTACTTCGTGCTCTGGTTCATCCACCCCGCGGGGATGGGGTGGGGCGACGTGAAGCTGTCCGGGCTCCTCGGCCTCTACCTGGGATGGCAGGCCGGGTTCAGCGGCGTGGTGTCGGGCACCCTGCTGGCCTTCCTCGCCTCCGCCCTGGTGGGCCTGGTCCTCATCCTGCTGCGGCGGGCCACCCGCAAGACCGAGATCCCGCTGGGGCCGTTCATGATCGGCGGCGCCCTGGCCGTCGTCCTGCTGGGCGACCCGCTGGCGGCGTTCACCGCCTGAGGCGCCCACCGGGGTGCCGCGGCCCCGACCTGACGCGACGGCGCCTCCGATGTGTGGTCCGCACCCGCGCCGTGGGAAGATCGTGCCATGTTGCGCTGGCTGACCGCGGGTGAGTCCCACGGGCCGGCCCTGGTCGCGATCCTGGAGGGCCTCCCGGCCGGCGTGTCCGTCTCCTCGGACGACATCGCCGCCGCGCTGCGCCGCCGACGCGCCGGGTACGGCCGGGGAGCCCGGATGAAGTTCGAGCAGGACGAGGTACGCCTCATCGGGGGCGTCCGGCACGGCCTGACCCAGGGCGGGCCCATCGCCGTCGAGGTGGGCAACACCGAGTGGCCCAAGTGGGAGAAGGTGATGTCCCCCGACCCGGTGCCGCCCGAGGAGCTGGAGAACGCCGCGCGCAACGCGCCGCTCACCCGGCCCCGTCCCGGCCACGCCGACCTCGCCGGGATGCAGAAGTACGGGCACGCCGAGTCGCGCCCGGTGCTGGAGCGCGCCAGCGCGCGGGAGACCGCCGCCCGCGTCGCCGTGGGCGAGGTCGCCCGCCGCTTCCTCGACCAGGTGCTCGGCGTCCAGGTGCTCAGCCACGTGGTCGCCATGGGGCCGGTCGAGGTGCCCGAGGGCACCCAGCCCGGCCCGGGCGACCTGGAGCGCGTCGACGCCGACCCGCTGCGCGTGTTCGACCCCGAGACCAGCGCGCGCATGGTGGAGGAGGTCGACGACACCAAGAAGTCCGGCGACACCCTCGGCGGCGTCGTGGAGGTCCTCGCCTACGGGCTGCCGCCCGGCCTGGGCAGCCACGTGCACTGGGACCGCCGCCTGGACTCCCGCCTGGCCGGGGCCCTCATGGGCATCCAGGCCATCAAGGGCGTCGAGGTCGGCGACGGCTTCCGCACCGCCGCCCGGCGCGGGTCGGCCGCCCACGACGAGATCGAGCCCGGCCCCGGCGGGGTCCGGCGGCGGACCAACCGCGCGGGCGGCGTCGAAGGCGGCATGACCACCGGCGCGCCGCTTCGGGTGCGCGCCGCCATGAAGCCCATCGCCACCGTCCCGCGCGCGCTCGACACCGTCGACGTGGTCACCGGCGAGCCCGCCCAGGCCCACCACCAGCGCAGCGACGTCACCGCGGTGCCCGCCGCCGGCGTCGTCGCCGAGGCGATGACCGCCCTGGTCCTCGCCGAGGCCGCGCTGGAGAAGTTCGGCGGCGACTCGGCGGGCGAGACCGCGCGCAACCTCAAGGCCTACATGGACGCGCTGGAGATCACCTGAACGCCATGAGCACACCGATCACGGTCCTCATCGGACCCCCCGGGGCGGGCAAGACCACCGTCGGCGAGGCGCTCGCCCGCCGCCTGGGCGCCGAGCTGCGCGACACCGACACCGAGATCGAGGCGCGCGCCGGGAAGGCGGTCGCCGACATCTTCGTCGAGGACGGCGAGGAGGCGTTCCGCGCCCTGGAGCGCCGGGTCGTCGCCGAGACCCTGGCCGAATGGGACGGGGTCGTGTCCGTGGGCGGCGGCGCCGTCCTGGACGCCGACACCCGCCGCGACCTGGACGGCCGGCACGTCGTCTACCTCCAGGTGGAGTTCGAGGACGCCGCCAAGCGGGTCGGGCTGAACCAGGCCCGCCCGCTGCTGGCGGGCAACCCCCGGGCCCGGCTCAAGAAGCTGCTGGAGGAGCGGCTGCCCGTCTACGAGGGGCTGGCCACCGCCACCGTCTCCACCAGCGGCCGCCACCCCGAGGAGGTCGTGGACGCCATCGTGGAGCTGCTGCCCGAGCGCGGCCGGAACGGGGGCGCCCGGTGAGCGCGACCCGCGTGCACGTGGCCGACCCGGCCGCCCCCTACGACGTCGTCATCGGCAGCGGCGTGTTCGGCGAGCTGCCCGCCCTGGTGGGCGGGCGGGCCGAACAGGTCGCCGTGGTGCACCCGCGCGGCCTGGGCGAGCTGGCCCGCCCCGCGGTCGGCGCCCTGGAGGCCGCCGGGTACCGCGCCCACCCCATGCCGGTGCCCGACGGGGAGGCCGCCAAGGACGCGGCCGTCGCCGCCGACCTGTGGTCGCGCATGGGCCGCCTGGGCTTCACCCGCACCGACGCCGTGGTGGGCGTGGGCGGCGGCGCCACCACCGACCTGGCCGGGTTCGCCGCCGCCACCTGGCTGCGCGGCGTGCGCTGCGTGCTGGTGCCCACCACCCTGCTGGGCATGGTGGACGCCGCGGTCGGCGGCAAGACCGGCATCAACACCCCCGAGGGCAAGAACCTCGTGGGCGCCTTCCACCCCCCGGCGGGGGTGCTGTGCGACCTGGCCACCCTGCCCGGGGTGCCGCGCGCCGACTACATCGGCGGGCTGGCCGAGGTGGTCAAGGCCGGCTTCATCGCCGACCCGGCCATCCTCGACCTGGTGGAGGACGACCCGGAGGGCGCCACCCGCCCCGACGGGCCGCACACCCGCGAGCTCATCGAGCGCGCCGTGGCGGTCAAGGCCGACATCGTCTCCTCGGACCTGAAGGAGAGCGGCCGCCGGGAGTTCCTCAACTACGGGCACACCCTGGGCCACGCCATCGAGCGCGCCGAGAACTACACCTTCCGGCACGGGTACGCGGTGGCGATCGGCATGGTCTTCGCCGCGGAGCTGGCCCGCCTGCACGGGCGCATCGGGGACGACCTGGTGGACCGGCACCGGTCGGTGCTGACCTCGGTGGGCCTGCCCACCGGCTACGCCGCCGAGGTGTGGCCGGAGCTGCGCGAGGCGATGCGGGTGGACAAGAAGACCCGCGGCGCGGTGCTGCGCTTCATCGTGCTCGACGGCCCGGCCGAGCCCGGGGTGCTGGAGGGGCCCACCGAGGAGATGCTCGACACCGCCTACGAGGCGGTCGCCGCCTCCTGAGGCGTGCCCGTCCGGCCCCCGGCCGTGCCGGGGCCCGTCCCCGGCACGGCACGACCGGCCCGCACACCGCCCGTGCGCGGGCCGAACCGCCGCTGGACGGCCCGGCGTCCGGTAGGCTGGCCCGGTCGGGTACCGCTGGAAGGGCGGGAACGGAGCCTTCGGGTTCGAAAGCCCGCGGAGACCGAGTGGGACCGGCCACGGCGCCGGCACCGGTCGCCGAAGCGGGAACCCACCGAGACCCGCGCCTCGCGGGTGGGAGGAATCCCGGTTCACCAGGACCGGGAGGACGCCAATAGACTGCCGTGTACGAAACCGGCGCGCGGCGCCGCCCGGGCGGGNNNGGCGGGCGGCGCCCGGAGCCGGACGGCCGGACCGCGCCCCGCGGCCCTCTGGCGCACCGGCGCCGGAGGACCGGGCCCCACCGACCCCTTGGAGAGACGACCGAAGTGGCCACGACGAACGACCTGAAGAACGGCATGACCCTGAAGCTCGACGGCGGCGAGCTCTGGAGCGTCCAGGAGTTCCAGCACGTCAAGCCCGGCAAGGGGGGCGCCTTCGTCCGCACCAAGCTCAAGAACGTCACCTCGGGCAAGGTCGTCGACAAGACCTTCAACGCCGGCATCAAGGTCGAGACCGCCAACGTCGACCGCCGTGACATGCAGTACCTGTACCACGACGGCGACTCCTTCGTCTTCATGGACAACGACACCTTCGACCAGCTCAACGTCCCGCAGGACGTCGTCGGCGACGCCGCGAACTACCTGCTGGAGAGCGCGGTCGTCACGGTCGCCACCTACGAGGGCAACCCGCTCTACGTCGAGCTGCCCGCCGCCGTCGAGCTGGTGATCTCCCAGACCGACCCGGGCGTGCAGGGCGACCGCTCCACCGGCGGCACCAAGCCCGCCACCCTGGAGACCGGCGCCGTCGTCCAGGTGCCGCTGTTCATCACCACCGGTGAGAAGATCAAGGTCGACACCCGCAGCGGCGACTACCTCGGCCGCGTCAACTGATGCGGGACGTCGACGGCGAACGGGGGGAACGGCAGTGAGCGGGGCGCGGCGCAAGGCCCGCAGACGCGCGATCGAGGTGCTCTACGAGGCCGAGCTGCGCGGCGCGACGGTGCCGAAGGTGATCGAGCGGCGGCGGGCCCAGCCCGAGCCGCCGATCAACGAGTTCACCGAGCAGCTGGCGGCGGCGGTCGACGAGCACCGGGGGCGGATCGACGCGCTGCTGGACGAGTACGCGATCGGGTGGACGCTGGAGCGCATGCCGGTCGTGGACCGCAACATCCTGCGGATGGGCGCCTACGAGCTGCTGTGGGCCGACGACATCCCCGACGGGGTGGCCATCGCCGAGGCGGTGGCCGTGGCCAAGGAGCTGTCCACGGAGGAGTCGCCGACCTTCGTCAACGGGCTGCTCTCGCGCCTGATGGAGAACAAGGCCCGGCTGGCCCTGTAGGGCGCCCGCCGGGCCGGTCGGCGGCCGCGCCGGGCGGCGGGCGCCGCCCGGGAACGGCCGGAGCGACGGCCGGGGACCGACGGATCCGGGGCGGGGGCCCCGAACGGCGCACCCGGCGGGAACCGGGACGGTAGGGTCCGGGACCGGCGCCGGTGTGCGGCGCCGCCGGGGTCGCCCCCGGGGAACGTTCCACGGGAAGGGAACTGCGTGAGCGAGAAGGCGGTCGGCACCGCGGAGGGCGAGGCGGCGCGGGCCGCCGCCCGGTCGGCGCCGTGGACGGCGCGCAGCGCCGTGGTGTGGGAGGCCCTGCGGGAGCTGCTCGCCGAGCTGGGCGGCGGGGACCGCCGCGGCGGCGGCCCGCTGCGCATCGTGGACGCGGGCGGCGGCACCGGAGGGGCCGCGGTCCCGCTCGCCGCCCTGGGGCACGAGGTGACCGTGGTCGAGCCCAGCCCCGACTCGCTGGCGGCGCTGGAGCGCCGCGCGGCCGACGGCGGGGTCCGGGTCCGCGGCCTGCAGGGCGACACCCGCGACCTGGCGTCGCTTCTCCCGGCGGGCGACGCGGACCTGGTGCTCGTGCACAACGTGCTGGAGTACGTCGAGGACCCGCGGGCGGCGCTGGCCGACGTCGCGGCCGCCGTGGCCCCCGGCGGCGCGGTGAGCGTGCTGGCGGCCAACGCCTCGGCCGCCGCGCTGCACCGCGTGCTGCAGGGCGGGGTGGCCGAGGCGCACCAGGTGCTCCGGGACCCCCAGGGGCGCTGGGGCGATTCCGACCCCATGCCGCGCCGGTTCACCGCCGACGGCCTGGTGGCCCTCGCCGCCGCCGCGGGCCTGGAGGGCCCACGCGTGCGCGGGGTGGGCGTCTTCTCCGACCTGCTGCCCGGCCGGGCCTACGACACCGGCACGGTGCAGGAGGAGGAGCTGACCGCTTTGGAGCGCGAGGCCTCCTCCCGCCCCGAACTGGCGGGGATCGCGACCCAGCTGCACGTGGTGGCCCACCTCCCGGGGGACACCGGGCCCACGGCGTAGGCGCCTTCAGGGTGCGGGGGTGTGCGCGGTCTCTGCGGTCAGCGGCGACGGCGCAGCTGCTGCGCCGTCACACCTCCACCGTCCCGACCCGGGGCCGACGGCGGGCACACTGGACACATGAGCCGACGGCAGCTTGAGCGGGGCGAACCCGTCCGGGGGATGGTCGGCGCCGACGGCATCGAGCCGCTGAGCGCCGCCCGCCCCGAGGACGAGGACGACTGCGGCATCCTCCACATCGACATGGACGCCTTCTTCGCCAGCGTCGAGGAGTTGGAGCACCCGGAGGTGCGGGGCAAGCCCGTGATCGTCGGCGGAACCGGCCCCCGGGGGGTCGTCTCGTCCGCCAACTACCCGGCCCGCACCTTCGGCGTGCACTCGGCGATGCCGATGGTGCGCGCGCTGCGCCTGTGCCCCGACGCCGTGGTCTTCCCGCCCGACGGCGCCGCCTACCGGCAGGTCTCCGAGGCCGTCATGGACGTATTCCGCTCGGTGACCCCCGAAGTGGAGCCGCTCTCCCTGGACGAGGCCTTCCTCGACGTCTCCGGGGCGCGCCGGCGCCTGGGCGGTGCGGTGCGCATCGCCGAGCACATCCGCGAACGGGTCCGCGCCGAGCAGCGGCTGACCTGCTCGGTCGGGATCGCCTCCACCAAGTTCACCGCCAAGCTCGCCTCCACCCGCTGCAAGCCGGACGGGCTCTTGCTGGTCCCCACCCGCAACGTCACCTCCTTCCTGGAGCCCATGCCGGTCGGCGCCCTGGCCGGGGTGGGGGAGAAGACCGAGCGGTCCCTGGCCCGCCTGGGCCTGCGCACCGTCGGAGACGTGGCCCGGGTGCCCCGGGACACGCTCCGCGCCGAACTCGGCCGCGCCCTGGGCGAGCAGCTCGCCGACCTGTCCCGGGGGCGCGACCCCCGCCCCGTGGTGCCGACCTCCCCGGACAAGAGCATCGGCGCGGAGGAGACCTTCCCCTCCGACGTGGACGACCCCGCGGCGATCCGCCGCGAGCTGCTGCGCCTGTCGGAGAAGACCGCCCGCCGACTGCGCGCCTCCGGCCAGGTCGGGCGCACCGTGGTGGTGAAGCTGCGCCGGGCCGACTTCACCACGGTGACGCGCTCGCGGACCCTGCCCGACCCCACGGACGTCGCGCGGGACATCAGCGCGGTGGCCCGCGACCTCTACGCCGCCGCGGGGATGGACCGGGTGCGGCTGCGGCTGGTCGGGGTGCGGGTCGAAGGGGTCATGCCCGCCTCCGAGGCCCACCACCAGCCCACCCTGGACGAGCCGGAGCAGGGCTGGCGCGAGGCCGAGCGGGTGATGGACGCCGTGGCCGAGCGCTTCGGCAGCGGCGCGCTGCGCCCGGCCAGCCTCGCCGAACGGCGCGACGGGCAGGAGTGAGGCGGGTCCGGATGTGAAAGGGAACGGATTCCGGCACTATCGCGTCGGACCATACGTTCAGCCGACACCGGGCGTTCGTCCGTGCGATGGCGTCCGATCGGCCCCGGGTTGCCGGGCGGCGCCGAGGGAACAATGCAGGGACACCCGGCGGTCGGTCCGAGCCGGATCGCCCACAGGGCCGGAGGAGCAGTGGAAGCGGGGTGACCGTACCGGTGTGGAGCTTAGACGGTGAGGGTAATGTGACCGATGTGGGACGGCTACAGGCTCAGCGCTTCTTTCCAGTAGGCGCTAAGGCACCGTATTCTGGGCATATCACTGACCAACAGACCGTCGTTCAGTACCCGTCGCCCCAACCGGGGACTGTCTTTGGGAGGCGCCGTGCCGCTCTCTGAACACGAGCAGCGAATGCTCGACCAGATCGAGCAGGCGCTGTATGCCGAGGACCCGAAGTTCGCGAACACCGTTCGACACACGAACCCCGCGGTCCACTACAAGCGCTGGATCATCAAGGCGTCGATCGGCTTCGTCCTGGGGATCGCCGTCCTGATGGGCGGAATGATCCTGCAGCAGCCTGCGGTGGGCGCGCTGGGGTTCCTGATCATGCTGGCCTGCGCCCTGTGGGGCCTGTCGGGCTGGCGCAAGGGCTCCGGTGGCACCGAGGGCGGGGGGAACGCCTCCCCGGCCCAGGCCAAGCAGCCCCGGCAGCAGAAGCCCGGCATGATGCACCGCTTCGAGGAGCGCTGGCGCCGCCGCCAGGAGGGCGACGGCTGACCGTCCTCGACGGCGCCACCGCCCGGCTCTGGCCGGTACCCACACCGACGGGCCAGTCTGCGTAGCCGCAGCTGGACGACGACGCGAGAAGGCGCGCCCGACCATTGACGGCCGGGCGCGCCTTCTCGCGTCTGCGGCCCCGGGGCGGGACGCGCGTTTCCGGCCGTGTGACGCGTGGGGCGGAAGGGCGGCGGACGACCGGGGAGCCCCCGGCGGACGCGCTGCGGCCGCACCCGTCGGCGGGCCCGGCCGCCGGACGCGGCGACGCGGCCGGTGCCCCGTTAACGGCACCGGCCGGCCCCAACCGGTCCTTCAGCGTCCAGATCACCCGCCCCGCCACCTCGATCCTCTGGCGCACCCGGTCCGCACGCACCGACCGCGGGCGCCCCTCGCTGTGTCCGCAGCGGGTTCAGAGATTTCCCATCGACGATCCAGGGCGTGTTGATCAGATCATCGCCTGCTGCGCGGCGCCAAGGCACGCCCCTCCTGCGTTCTCATCGGTTGACGACACACCCAGGCCGACTGCCCTGCTTCTCGGGGAAGCGCAGCGGCCTCGCGATGGACATGACGCTGCCGACGCCTTCTACGGCCATGATCCGATCAACACGCCCTGGGCGGAACCTCCATCCGACCGAGCAGGCGCGGTCGCCACGGCTCCGGGCGGGGTCCGGTCCGCCTTCGAGCCCTGACCGGGCGCCCGGACATCTGCGGTCACGGCCGCCGAGAACTCCGCGGACACCATCGGAGGCCGAGCCCCCCGGGGGCAGGGGAGCGGCGGGGCGGGGCAGTCCGGGAGAGGGCCGGACCGCCACCCCGGCCGCCCGGGCCGCTCTCCTGTGGTCGAGGTCCGGCGGGATACGGCGCCCGGCGGTCCGCCGTCGCCCGGTGGCCGACGGCGTCGGCGGTGAACGCCGCCGACCGCGTGCACTGGAGTGAGGCAACCTTCGGCCGCCGTGGTGGCCACGGCCTCCGCGAGCGGGCGGCCGAAGGCCGACCGCTGAGAGGCAGGGCAAGGGTCACAGCACCGACGCAGGGGGCTTGAGGCCGTGACGATCTCGCTGACCGGTCAGGCGGAGGCGGTCCGCAGATAGACGGGGGACATCGCCGGGGCAGGGGCAGAGCCGCCCGCCGAAAGGCGGCCGCAAACCCGGGCTTCGGCGGTGGGCCGGATCTCCCCCGGAGCGGTAACCGGCGGGCCGACCTGGTCAGGCGGGGTTCGTGCCACTCCAGGTGACGTGACCACCGCAGGCGGTTCCGGCGGGGGCAGGGGGCTACTCCCCGGAGCGTCTCCGAACGGTGAGCCGTAGAGGACCCGCGGCCCCCTTACGCCGTCGCCGCCGCCTTCGGCCCGCCGCGCGCGGCTCCGAGGTCCACCAGTGAACGGGGCAGCAGCACCGCCCTCACGCGCGTCCCCCTGCCGGAGGACCGCCGGATCGCGGCTCCCGCCCTCCTCAGGTCGGCCACCAGGGCACCCGGCGGGGCCGCCGCCGGGGCCGGGGCGTAGCGCGCCGCCTCCTCCGCCAGCGCCAACCTCCACAGCGCCTCGCCGTCCGCCTCGGAAAGGCCGCACTCCCCGGCGAGCCTGCGGGCGGCCGCCCTCGGGGACTCCGCGGGCGTCCAGTGCAGGCCCAGGTCGACCGCGAGCGCGCGCACCTCCCGCCAGGCGGCGGCCGCCGCCTCGGCGGGCGCGGACGCGCCGCCCGCACGGGCCACACGCGAGCGCCGCACCACCGTGCGTGCCGCCGCCGGAAGCAGCAGCAGCGCCAGCACCCCGGCCCCGGCCCCGGCGGCCGCCGCGGCGGTGCCCGCCCACTCGGGCGGACCGGCGCCGCCCTGCGGCTCCTCCGGCTCGTCGGCGCCTCCGGCCTGCGGCTCCTCCTCGTCCTCCGGCTCCTGGGTCTCCTCAGGGGAGTCGGGGTCGGGGGCCTCGTCCTCGGGGCGGTCCGGCGACGGCGCCGCACCGGGCTCCTCGGGCCCGTCCAGCGCCTCGGGTGTGGCGTAGCCGGGCACCGTCGCCGACCCCTGCCCGTTCCCCGAGGAGGGCGTGGGCTCGAACCGGAGCCAGCCCACCCCCTCGAAGTACAGCTCCGGCCAGGCGTGCGCGTCGGACTCGCGCACCTCCCACCGGTCCCCGCCCACCTGGCGGCCCGAGGTGTAGCCCACCGCCACCCGGGCGGGGATGTCCAGCGTGCGGGCCATCACCGCCATCGCGGCGGCGAACTGCTCGCAGTAGCCCACCCGGTCCTCGAAGAGGAAGGACGCCAGCGGGTCGTCCCCCTCGGGCACCTCCGGCGGGTCCAGGGAGTAGGTGAACCTGTTCTGCGCGGTGAACCACTCCTGCAGGGCGACCGCCTGGGCCAGCGGCCCGTCGGCCCCCTCGGTCTCCGACGCCGCCAGCTCGGCCACCCGCGGGTCCACCCCGCCGGGCACGTCGGTGAACCGCCCGTCGACCCGGGGCCCGGCCCCCCGCTCGGCCACCTCGGCCGGGTCGGGCGGCGCCAGGCTGGTGACCGTGTACCGGGAGCCGACGTCCTGGTCCTCGGTGCTGTACACCATCAGCGACTCGGGGTCGGCGTACCACTCGCCGCCGATGTCCACGCCGCGCGCCGGGTAGGGCAGCGGCAGGAACCCGGCCTCCTCCGGCGCCTGCTCCAGCCGCACCCGGGTGTCGACCTCCCGGGGCGACAGCGCGGTGCTCAGCCCCGGCGGCCGGGGCAGCTCCCCGCCGACCCGGGCGCCGTCCCCGGTGCGCAGCGGCGCCATCGTCCAGTCGGTGCCGTCGAAGGTGTCCAGGGCGTAGGTGCGCAGGTAGGCGGGGGAGTCCTCGGCGGTGGTGTACTCCAGCACCACCGAGTCCGACCGCGAGGCCAGGTCGCGGCGCAGCGACACCAGCGGGTGCTGGGTGGTGACGACCTCCTCGCCGAACCGGGCGGGGTCGGCCAGCCGGTGCACCCTGCCGTCGGCCAGGCCCGGAACCGCCAGCGGCACCACGAGCGCCAGCACCAGCGCCCCGGCGGCGGCACCGGCCCCCGCCACCGTGTGCCACACCGCGCCCGCCGCGCGCGAGGGGCCGCCCGCGGCCGCGGGCGCCCCTGCCGCACCCCGGCCGCCGCGCAGCAGCCCGTCGACGGCCATCAGCCCCACATACCCCCCGGCGGCCAGGGCGAAGGCGCCCGCCCCCACCCCGGAGTCGTCGACGGCCAGCGGGACCGACGCGAACGCGGCCACGGGCAGCCCGACCAGCGCGGGCGTGCGCGCCACCACGGTGAACAGGTCGGCGACCAGCGCCACCAGGGCCGCGCCGACGGCCACGATCAGCGCCATGGCGGGGGTGGCGCCGATCGGCGGCGGGCTGGCGTCGATCTCGGCCCGCCCCTGCGCGAACATCTCGGCGGCCCGCTCGACGGCGCCCCCGGTGGGGACCAGCCCGAGGAGCGCGTCCTGGGGGGTGGCCAGCGCACTCAGCGCGACCACCGCCGCCAGGGCCTGCACCGGCGGCGCGAGGGGGGCGGCGCGCGGCACGGCGCGCAGCACCGCCCCGGCCAGCGCCATCACGACGACGACGGCGACCGCGGTACCGGCCCACCCGGGCCCGCGGAACAGCGGCGACAGCAGCGGAAGCGAGCACAGCACCGCGGCCGCCGCCGCGAGTGTCAGGACGACCGCGTGCACCCGGGCCCTCATCGGCCACCCCCCGTCGCGGCCGGAAGGGCCGCCCAGGCGGCGGGCAGGTCGTCGAGCGCGCGCACGTCCAGCACCCGCCAGCCCGACCGGGCCAGGGCGGAGGCGGCGCCGGCGGTCCCCGGGGCGTCCGGGGCGCACAGCACCGCCACCCGCTCCCGCTCGCCGCCGGCCGCCGCCAGCGCCGCCGCGTCGGCGGCGCCCAGCGGCCCGGCCACCGCGACCAGGGGGCCTCCGCCCGCCTCGGCCCCGGCCAGGGCCCAGGGGCCCACCGCGTCCGGGGCGGCCTGCGGCGCCAGCGCCAGGGCCTCCACGAGGCGCGCCGCACCGCCCTGGGCCCCGTCGGCCTCGGCGATCCGGCCCGCCCCGGTGACCACCCGCACCCGGCGCCCCCGCGCCTGCAGGTGCACCGCCACGGACGCGGCCGCGCCCACCGCGGTGTCCAGGACCGGGTCAGAGGGGGCGGCCGCCCGCATGTCCACGAGCACGTCGGCGTCCTCGGCGTGGTGCGCCTCCTCGCGGCGCACCATCAGCGCCCCGTGCCGGGCGGTGCTGCGCCAGTGCACCCGCCGCAGGTCGTCGCCGCGCTGGTAGGGCCGGGGCACCGGGTCGTCCTCGCCCCCGGCCGCCATCGACCGGGCCGGGCTCTCGCCCAGATCGGCGGCGCCGCCGTGCGGCCCGCCCGGCCCCAGCGCCACCAGGCGCGGGGTGACCAGCAGCGACTCGGGCCCGCCCAGGGTCCTGCGGACCCGGGCGCAGGCCAGCGGGTCGGTGACGGTCACGCGCAGCGGCCCCAGTGCGTGCAGCCCGCGCCGCGGGGCCTCGATGCGGTAGGCCATGTCGTGCACGCGCCGCGGCGGGAGCAGGCCGACCGGGAACCGGGGCGTCGCGCCCCAGCCGGGCGGCACGGTGTCCTCGGCCAGCACCCCGCCGACGGGGCGCACCGCGCTCGCGTTGGCCACCCGGACCATGACCACCGCCTGGGACCCGGCGGCGACCCGGGGCGGGCGCAGGGTGCGGCTGTGCACCAGCGACCGCCCGACACCCGCCAGGGACAGCAGCGACAGCAGGGGCAGCGCGAGCAGCAGGACCGCCGCGGCGACGAGCGTGCGCTCGCCGACGTACAGCCCGGCGCACAGGAGCGCCGCGCCGAATACGAGCAGTCCCGTACCTCGGGCGGTCAAGGCGTGCAGGGGGCTCACCTCTCAGCAGGGGCCGGGCCCGGCGGGCCCGGTGTCAGCGGGGGCTGGGGATGGGCAGGCGCGCCACCAGGTCGGCGACGACCTGCTCGGCGGTGCGGCGCTCCACCCGCGCCTCGGGCGCCAGCAGCAGCCGGTGGGCCAGCACCGGCACCGCCAGCGCCTGCACGTCGTCGGGCACGACGTAGCCGCGGCCCTCCAGGGCGGCGTAGGCCCGGGCCGCCCGCACCAGGTGCAGGGTGGCGCGCGGAGAGGCGCCCAGCCGCAGGGCGGGGGAGGTGCGGGTCGCGGCCACCAGGTCCACCACGTAGCGGCGCACCCCGGGGGCGACGTGCACGGTGCGCACCTGCTCCACCATCGACCGCACCTCGGCCACCGACGCCGCCGCGG
>NZ_ANBH01000019.1 GCF_000341185.1 Nocardiopsis chromatogenes YIM 90109 | reverse complement strand
CCCCCCCGCCCCCGCGGGGGGGAGCCGCTCCAGCGGCTCGTCGGCCCCGTGCATGTCGATCATGTCCAGTTCGGCCTGGGGGGTGGGGTAGCCGACGGCGATGCGCGCCATGAACCGGTCGCGCTGGGCCTCGGGCAGCGGGTAGGTGCCCTCCATGTCGCCCGGGTTCTGGGTGGCCACCACCATGAAGGGGCGCTCCAGCGGGCGCGGGGTGCCGTCCACGCTGACCTGCATCTCCTCCATGCACTCCAGCAGCGCCGACTGGGTCTTGGGGGAGGCGCGGTTGATCTCGTCGCCGAGCACGATGTTGGCGAACACCGGGCCGGGGTTGAACTCGAACTCGCCCGTCTCCTGGTGGTAGACGCTGACGCCGGTGATGTCGCCGGGCAGCAGGTCCGGGGTGAACTGGACGCGCTGGACCGAGCAGTCCACCGCCCTGCCCAGCGCCTTGGCCAGCATCGTCTTACCGACCCCGGGCACGTCCTCGATCAGCAGGTGCCCCTCGGCCAGCAGGACGGTCAGCGCCATCCGCACGACCTCGGGCTTGCCTTCGATCACCGACGCGACCGCCTGGCGGATGCGGGCCGCGGCCGCCGGAAGCGGATCGGCCGCCCCCGGCGCCGGGCGGCCCCGGCCGTTGTGGTGGGTGTCGAGTGACACGTGTCCCCTTTCCCGGTGGAGCGGCCGACGGATACGCGCGCGCCCGGGGAGATGAGGAGGACGCCGCGGAATTGAGGCTAGAAGGAAAAGGGAGGAAAGCAAACCTAAACGGGCCGATCCGCGGTGGCCGGACGGGGCCCCGGGGCGGGGAGGGGCCGGTGGTGCGCGGGTGGGGCGCCCCGCCCGGGGTGATCCGTGCCGCCCCACCGGCCCCTCCCCGCGCCCCCCACTCCGCCCCACCTGTTCTGACCTGCACGTTTGTGGGCGGAAATGCCGTCGAAGCGGGATTGGAACTGTTGACGGTGGGGAAGAGTGGAGTACAGTGGGGCATCGTGGAGGAGGAGACTGCTCCACCGGGGCTTGGGAGGTGGGGCCGGTGTTCCTCGGCACGCACTCCCTGCGCCTCGATGAGAAGGGGCGGCTGTTCCTTCCGGCGAAGTACCGCGACGAACTGTCGGGGGGACTGGTGATCACGAAGGGCCAGGAGCGCTGCCTCTACGCCTTTCCCGCGGACGAGTTCCAGCGGGTCACCGAGAACCTCCGGACGGCGCCCGTCACCGCCAAGGCGGTGCGCGACTACAGCCGCGTCCTGTTCGCCAGCGCGTCCGACGAGGTCCCCGACAAGCAGGGGCGGATCACCGTCCCGCCCGCCCTGCGCGGCTACGCGGGGCTGGAGCGGGAGTGCGTCGTCATCGGGGCCAACACGCGCTTGGAGATCTGGGACGCCGGCGCCTGGGCCCAATACGAGGCCGAGCAGGAGCAGGCGTTCGCGGAACTCTCCGAGGAGGTGTTGCCGGGGGTGCTGTGAGACGCGGCGCCCGATCCCGATCTCATCACGGCCCCGCCTGGACCCCGGCCTTCAGATGCGGACCGGTGCCAGCTGACGTGACTTCCCCGGCGCCAGGTGGCCCCCGCCTCTGAAGGCCCGTCCGGGCGCGGGCGGACGGGGGGACCGCCGCGGGCGGTACGCGCACGACGCAGGGGGAGCAGTGCTGATGGGGGACACCGACGCCGCGACGGGCGCCGGAGAGGACGGGCGCGCCGCGCACGTGCCGGTGATGCTGGAGCGCATCATGCACGTGCTGGGCCCGGCGCTGGAGGAGCCCGGCGCCGTCGTCGTCGACGGCACCCTGGGCCTGGGCGGGCACGCCGAGGCCCTGCTCCGCGCGCACCCGGGCCTGCGCCTGGTCGGCATCGACCGGGACACCACCGCCCTGGACCGCAGCCGCGCCCGCCTGGCCCCCTACGCCGACCGCGTGGAGTTCGCCCACGCCGAGTACGACGCGCTGCCCGGGGTCCTCGACGGCCTGGGCATCCCCGAGGCCCAGGGGGTCCTGCTCGACCTGGGCGTGTCCTCCCCCCAGCTGGACGAGGCCGGGCGCGGCTTCGCCTACTCCTACGACGCCCCCCTGGACATGCGGATGGACCGCACCCAGGGGCTCACCGCCGAGGAGGTCGTCAACGGCTACCCGGCCGCCGACCTCGCCCGCATCCTGCGCGACTACGGCGAGGAGCGGTTCGCCGGGCGCATCGCCCAGGCGATCGTCCGCGAGCGCGCGAGCGCCCCCATCGCCTCCACCCGCCGCCTGGCCGACCTCGTCCGCGAGGCCATCCCGGCGGCCACCCGCCGCACCGGCGGCAACCCCGCCAAGCGCACCTTCCAGGCGCTGCGCATCGAGGTCAACGGCGAGCTGTCGATCCTCGAACGCGCGCTCCCGGCCGCCATCGACCGCCTGGCCGTGGGCGGGCGCATCGCGGTGCTGTCCTACCACTCCCTCGAAGACCGCATGACCAAGCGGGCGCTCGCGGCGCTGGCCAAGGACACCACGCCGCCCGACCTGCCGGTCCCTCTCCCCGACCGGCAGCCCGAGCTGCGCCTGCTGACCCGGGGCGGCGAGACCCCCGACGAGCAGGAGAGCGAGCGCAACCCCCGGGCCGCCTCGGCGCGCCTGCGGGCCGCCGAGCGGACGCGGCGGCGCTGAGCGGCCGCCGCGAGGACCGGTAGAGGGAGGGCAGGAGATGACCACGACCACCCGGGGCGCCCCCCGCGGCGGGAGCGCGCCCTCCGGCGGCGCGCGCACCGGCCGCGCGGCGGCGCCCGCGCGCACCCGCCCGGCCGAGCGCGGGCAGGCCCCGCGCACCGGTACCGCCCGCGCGCCCCGGCGCCCGGCCGCACCGGCGCGCGCCCCGCGCATGCCGTTCGTGCTGCTGGTGCTCGGGCTGCTGGCCGGGGCGCTGATCAGCCTGCTGGCGCTGCGCACCGTGCTGGTGGAGGACTCCTTCACCATCGCGCGGCTGCAGGCCGAGAACAGCGAGCTGGTCAACCGCCAGGAGAGCCTCCAGGAGGAGGTCGTCTACCTGGAGTCGCCCGAGCGGATCGCCCGCGAGGCCGAGGACATGGGCATGGAGCAGGGCGAGGCCCCCGAGTTCCTCTACACCGACGAGGGCCGCGTCAGCGGCGAGGGCTCCGGCGGGGCCTCCGGGGACGGCGGATGAGGCCCGCCGCGCCCGGCGCCCGGGCGCGGCGCACGCACCCCGGGGATACGGCCGACGGCGCCCCCGGGACCGACGACGCCCCCGGGGCCGAGGCGCCGGGGACACGGAGAGGACGGCAGGTGAGAGCGAGTCGACGCCGCAGAGGCCGCAGAGGCGGAGCGGAGGGGCGCCGGTGAGCCCGTCCCGTGACGGGCGCCCCCGCGACCCGCGGCGGCCCGCGCGCGGCCCCGCCCCGCGCGCAGGACGCCCCGACCGCCCCCGCGGCGGAGCCGCCCGTCCCCGCCGCCCCGCGGGCCAGGAGCCCCCGCGCCGCCGCCCCGCCGCCCGGCCCCGGCCCGGTGGCGGCCCGCCGCCCCCCTCGCCGCTGCTGCGCCGCCGCTTCCGCCGGGGGGACCCGCAGCGGCGGCTGCGCATCGCGGTGGTGATCATGGCCGTGGTGATGGTGCTCTTCTCCGGCCGCCTGGTCTACATCCAGGGCATCAACGCCGCCACCTACGCCGAGCAGGCCGCCGGGTCGCGCATGGCCACCATCGACATCCCCACCACCCGGGGCGCCATCACCGACGTGGACGGCTCCCCCTTCGCCCTGTCGGTGGAGGTGCGCACCGTCTTCGTCGACCCCGAGGAGATCCGCGAGGACGAGCGCGACAGGGTCGTCTCCGAGCTGTCCTCCCGGTTCGACCTGGACCCCGGCGAGGTCGCCGAGAAGGTCGGCGCCACCCCCTCCCGGTACGAGGTCGTCAAGCGGGAGGTGCCCCCCGAGGAGTGGGAGGACCTGTCCGAGCTGGGCCTGCAGGGGGTCGGTGCGCAGAAGGACTACAAGCGCGTCTACCCGGAGGAGTCCGGCGCCGCCGACCTGGTCGGGTTCGTCGGCTCCGACGGGGCCGGGCTGGAGGGGATGGAGGCCGTGCTGGACTCCACCCTGGCGGGGCGGCCGGGCAAGCAGCAGGTGGAGATGGGCGCCACCGGCACCCAGATCCCCATGGCCGGCGGGTACGCCCGCGAGCCGGTGCCCGGCAAGGACGTGCGGCTCACCCTGGACCAGGACGTGCAGTGGTACGCCCAGCAGGCGCTGGCCGAGCGCGCCGAGGAGCTGGGGGCCCAGGGCGGCAGCATCATCGCGATGCGCCCCACCGGCGAGATCGTGGCCATGGCCGACTACCCCACCTACGACCCCTCCGACATCTCCGGCACCGACCCCGAGAACCGCAAGAACGGCGCGGTCTCGGAGGTGTTCGAGCCCGGCAGCACCAACAAGGTGATCACCGCGGCGGCGGCCCTGGAGGAGGGGAAGACCAGCCCGGAGACGGTGTACACGGTGCCCTACTCCATGGAGGTCTACGACCGCACCTTCAAGGACTCCCACGTCCACGACACCGAGCGGATGACGCTCAACGGCATCATCGCCCAGTCGTCCAACGTGGGCACCATCAAGGTGGCCCAGCAGCTCGGCGCCCAGGGCCTCTACGACTACCTGGGCAAGTTCGGCTTCGGCCGCCCGACCGGGCTGGACCTGCCCGGCGAGGAGGCCGGGGTGCTCAAGCACCCGGACGACTGGTGGGGCACCCAGCTGGCGTCGATCTCCTTCGGCCAGGGCCTGTCGGTGACCGCGGTGCAGATGGCCAGCGTGTACGCCACCATCGCCAACGGCGGCGTGCGGGTGGAGCCCAGCCTGGTGGCGGGCACCGTCGACGCCGACGGGGAGTTCCAGCCCTCCGACGAGCCGCGCAAGGAGCGCGTGGTGAGCAAGGAGACCGCCGACGAGGTGGCGCTGATGCTGGAGGCCGTCACCGGCGACCAGGGCACCGCCACCCAGGCGCGGATCGACGGCTACCGGGTGGCGGGCAAGACCGGCACCGCCAACCGGGTGGACCCGGAGACCGGGCGATACGAGGCCCGCAGCTACACGTCGATGTTCGTGGGCTTCGCCCCCGCCGACGACCCGGAGCTCATCGTGCAGGCGGTGCTGCACAACCCGCAGAAGGAGTACTACGGGGGCGAGGCCGCCGGGCCGCTGTTCCAGGACGTGATGTCGTTCGGGCTCAAGTCCCTGAAGATCCCGCCCTCGGAGACCGAGCCGCCCAACATCAAGCTGTTCGAGGACGAGTAGCCGGGCGCGGCGGGGTGTGCGGGCACGGCCCGCCGCCGCCCGCCCGGCGCGGCCGCGCGGTGGATTATCCGTGGGCCCCGAACAGCCGATAGCCTCTCGTCGTGCCACCCGTTATGCGACCTGACCACAAGCAGCTCCGCCCGCTCTCCGAGCTGGCCCGCCTCCTGGGCCCCGACGCGTTCGTCACCTGCGTCGACCAGGGCCTGGACGAGGAGGCCGCCGACCCCGGCGCGACGGTGATCACCGGGATCACCCACGATTCGCGCGCCGTGCGCCCCGGCGACCTGTACGCGGCCCTGCCGGGGACGCAGGTGCACGGCGCCGACTTCGCCGCCCAGGCGGCGCAGGCCGGCGCCGCCGCCGTCCTCACCGACCCCGACGGCTACGACCGCGCGGCCGCCACCCGGCTGCCCGTGCTGACCGTGGCCGACCCGCGGGCGGTGCTGGGGGAGGTCTCGGCCTGGGTGTACGGCCACCCGGCCGACCGGATGCTGCTCATCGGTACCACCGGCACCAGCGGCAAGACCACCGTCAGCTACCTGGTGGAGTCGGGGCTGCGCGCCGCGGGGGAGCGGACGGGGCTGATCGGGACCGTGGAGATGCGGGTGGGCGGCGAGCGCGTCGACTCCTCGCTGACCACGCCGGAGGCAACCGACCTGCACGGGCTGTTCGCGGCGATGCTGGAGCAGGACGTCGCGGCCACCGCCATGGAGGTCTCCAGCCACGCCCTGGCCCTGGGCCGGGTCGGCGGCACCACCTACGACGTGGCGATCTTCACCAACCTGTCCCAGGACCACCTGGACTTCCACGCCGACCTGCGCGAGTACTTCGAGACCAAGGCCAAGCTGTTCACCCCGGGCTTCGCCAAGGTCGCCGTGGTCAACCGGGACGACCGGTTCGGGCGGGCCCTGGTGGACATGGTCGAGGCCGGCGGCGAGGTGCCGGTGACCACGTTCTCCTCCGAGGGCGACCCGGAGGCCGACTGGCGGGCGGTGGACGTGCGCCTGGGCTCCCGGGGCAGCACCTTCCGGGTGGTGGGCCCCGGCGGCGTGGAGCTGGACGCGTCGGTGGGCCTGCCCGGGCCGTTCAACGTCTCCAACGCGATGGCCGCCATCGTCGGCCTGGTGGAGGCCGGGGTGCCGGTGCACACGGCCGTCGAGGGCGTGGCGGCCGCGGCGGGCGTTCCCGGGCGCATGCAGCGCGTCGAGGCGGGGCAGGACTTCACCGCGATGGTGGACTACTCGCACAAGCCGGGAGCCATCGAGGCGGTGCTCACGTCCCTGCGGGAGGTCACCGAGGGGCGGCTGGCGATCGTGGTGGGCTGCGGCGGCGACCGCGACCGCTCCAAACGCCCGCTGATGGGCGAGGCGGCGGCGCGGCTGGCCGACGCGGTGGTGCTCACCGACGACAACCCGCGCAGCGAGGACCCGCTGGCGATCACCGGCGCGATGCTGGAGGGCGTGGCCAAGGTGCCGCGGGGGGAGCGGGCGCGCGTCACGGTCGAGCCGGACCGGGCCGAGGCGATCGCCCTCGCGGTCGACCGGGCGGGCCCGGGGGACGTGGTGGTCGTCGCGGGCAAGGGGCACGAGCGGGGCCAGAAGGTCCTCGGCGAGGTGCTCCCCTTCGACGACACCGAGGTCCTGGAGGAGGCCCTGCGCCGCCGCGTGGCCCGCGACAAGGGCTGAGGGGGCGCCGCGTCCGGCCCGCCCCGCAGCGGTCGGGGCGATGGTGCCGCCATGGCGCGGGCCGCAGTGGCGCCCCGTGCGCGCCGCGTCCGCTGCGGGCCGCTGAACGTCCCGCGAATTCTCGCCGCCCCGACCTCGCCGCTTCCGGGGAGGAGGGGCGGGACGCCCGCCGTCGAATCGGACAATAAGTCTGATTTCGGGCGCATGGGAATCTGCTTCGGGATCGTTACCGACGGGCGATCCGGGGAAACGCGGTACCAGGGCGCCTCCTGCCGGAAGCGGCCACCGAGGCGTCCCGTCCGGCCCCGCGGGTGCGGTGACCCTGCGCACGCGGTGTCGGATCGTCGCAGGTGGGGGTCGCGGTCCCCGGGGAGTGCGGCAACGGCGGCAGGACGCCCGCGCCGATGCCCCCGGAGGCGGCCCGGATCCGGTGCCGATCCGGTCGCGCAATGCGGCCGGGACGCAACCCCCGATATCCCAGATGCTCTAAGGTAGGTCCGGCAATCGCTGCCCGGCCCCGCGGCGTGCCGCTGCCGCCTCGCGGTCGACCAGCCCCAGCGCGATCCCCGGACCGGCGCCGTGCATGGGCTGTGTCCGTCACCCCGATCGAGGCGCCGCAGGCGCGGAGGACCGGGCCCGACATGAGGAGTGGATTTGATCGCGCTGACGCTCGATCGGATCGCTGAGATCACCCGAACCCGGATACGCGGATCCGCGCGCCCGGACGCCACCGTGACCGGCCCGGTCGTCGTGGACTCCCGGCAGGCCGGTCCAGGCTCGCTGTTCGTGGCGCTCGGCGGGGAGCGCGCCGACGGCCACGACTTCGCCGGTGCCGCCGTCGCCGCGGGCGCCGCCGCCGTCCTCGGGTCCCGGCCGGTCGAGGCGCCGCAGTTGCTGGCCGACGGCGGCGACGACGGGGTCGTGGCCGCGCTCGGCCGGCTGGGCCGCGCGGTCGCCGACGGCGTCACCGCCGCGGGGGCCGACATCGTGGGGGTCACCGGATCCTCCGGCAAGACCACCACCAAGGACCTGCTCGCCCAGGTGCTCGGGGGACTCGGCCCCGTCGTGGCCCCGGCCGGCTCGTTCAACAACGAGATCGGCCACCCGCTGACCGTGCTGCGCGCCGACTCCGACACGCGCTTCGTGGTCCTGGAGAAGGCCGCCCGCGGCATCGGGCACATCGCGCACCTGTGCACCATCGCGCCGCCGCGCATCGGCGTGGTGCTCAACGTCGGCAGCGCGCACATGGGCGAGTTCGGCGGACGCGAGGCGATCGCGCAGGCCAAGGGCGAGCTGGTGGAGGCGCTGCCGAGCGCCGCCGACGGCGGCGTGGCCGTGCTCAACACCGACGACGACGCGGTGCGCGCCATGGCCGCCCGCACCGCCGCCCGGGTGGTGACCTACGGCCGCGGCGAGGGCGCCGACGTGCGCGCCCGGGACGTGGAGCTGGACGCCGCCGGGCGGGCCCGGTTCACCCTGGAGATGAACGGCGGCAGCGCCCCGGTGCGCCTGGCGGTCGTCGGCGAGCACCAGGTGCACAACGCGCTGGCGGTCGCCGCCGTGGCCGCCGAGTTCGGCATGGGCGCCGCGGCCGCCGCCGAGGCGCTGGCCCAGGCCGGGCCGGTGAGCCGCTGGCGCATGGAGGTCGACGAGCTCGGCGACGGCACCACCGTCGTCAACGACGCCTACAACGCCAACCCCGAGTCCATGGCCGCGGCCCTGCGCACCCTGGGCGCGATCGCCGAGCGGCGCCGCTCCTTCGCGGTGCTGGGCGCTATGGCCGAGCTCGGCGGCGAGGCGCGCGAGGCGCACGAGGAGACCGGCCGCCTGGCCGCCTCCCTGGGCGTCGACGGGCTGATCGTGGTCGGGGAGGAGGCCGCCCCCATCGCCGACGGGGCGGCGGGCACCGCCGGGTGGCAGGGGGAGGCCGTCGCCGTCCCCGACGCCGCCGGCGCGGTCGAGGCGCTGCGCACGCGCCTGCGGCCCAAGGACGTCGTCTTGGTGAAGGGATCGCGCGTGGCCGGGCTGGAGAAGGTCGCCGAGAAGGTGGCCGAGGGGCTTACCGCGTCGGGGAAGGACGCCCAGTGAGCAATATCCTCATCGCAGCGGCGATCTCCCTGGTCATCTCCATGCTGGTGATGCCGCCGCTGATCCGGATCCTGTTCCGGTTCAAGTTCGGCCAGGAGGTCCGCGACGACGGCCCCGAGGGCCACAAGACCAAGCAGGGCACGCCCACCATGGGCGGCATCGTCATCATCCTGGGCGCGGTGCTGGGCTACTTCGGCTCGCACCTGGCCCTGATGACCCGCCCCACCGTCTCGGGCCTGCTGGTGATGTTCCTGTTCGTCGGGATGGGCTGCGTCGGCTTCCTCGACGACTTCATCAAGATCTACAAGCGCCGCAGCCTGGGCCTGCGCAGCGGCGCCAAGATGCTGGGCCAGACCGTCATCGGCGTGGGCTTCGCCTACGGGGTGACCAAGTTCCCCAACGGCTACGGCTACACGCCCGCCTCGCCGCAGCTGTCGTTCCTGCGCGACTTCGGGCCGCCGCTGTGGATCGGCGTCTTCGTGATCTGGGCGCTCTTCCTCATCGTCGGCTTCTCCAACGCCGTCAACCTCACCGACGGGCTGGACGGCCTGGCCACCGGCGCCACCATCCTGACGCTGGTCTCCTACGTGATCATCGGCAACTGGCAGCTCCGCCAGAGCTGCAGCGAGGCGCTGCTGTCGCCGAACTGCTACCCGGTGCGCGACCCCCTCGACCTGGCGGTGGTGGCCGCCGCGGGGCTGGGCGGCTGTATCGGCTTCCTGTGGTACAACGCCCCGCCCGCCAAGATCTTCATGGGCGACACCGGCTCGCTGGCCCTGGGCGGCCTGGTCGTGGGCCTGGCCATCACCACCCGCACCCAGCTGCTGCTGCTCGTCATCGGCGGCCTGTTCGTGCTCATCACCGCCTCGGTGATGCTGCAGGTCAGCTCGTTCCGCCTGACCGGCAAACGGATATTCAGGATGGCGCCCCTGCAGCACCACTTCGAGCTCAAGGGGTGGGCGGAGACGACCATCGTCATCCGCTTCTGGATCATCCAGGGCCTGCTGGTGGGCACCGGTATCGGCCTGTTCTACCTGGAATGGATGCCGAGGTAGCCGATGGCGGACCGATTCGAGGAGGGCCTGCGCGGCAGGCCGGTGTGCGTGGCCGGGCTCGGCGTGTCCGGGCCGCCGGTCGCCCGCACCCTGCTGGACTGCGGGGCCCAGGTGACGGTCGTCGACGGCCGCGACGACGCGGCCTCCCGCGAGGCCGCCGAGGCGCTGCGCGCCGCCGGGGCCCACGTGGTGCTGGGCTCGGACGCCCTGCCCGAGGGCGCCTCCCTGGTGGTCACCTCCCCGGGCTGGCGCCCGGACGCGCCGCTGCTCACCGCGGCGGCCGCCGCCGGGGTCGAGGTGATCGGCGACGTCGAGCTGGCCTGGCGGCTCAAGCCGGACGAGCAGATGTGGCTGGCGGTCACCGGCACCAACGGAAAGACCACCACGGTGCGGATGCTGGAGGCGATGCTGCGCGCCGACGGGCGCGACGCCCTGGCCGTGGGCAACGTGGGCACCCCCGTGGTGGAGGCGGTGCGCCCCCGCTCGGACGGGACCGTCCCGCAGGTGCTGGCGGTCGAGCTGTCCAGCTTCCAGCTGCACTGGTCGGACTCGCTGCGCCCGCACGCGGCCGCCGTCCTCAACGTCGCCCCCGACCACCTGGACTGGCACGGCGGGTTCGACGCCTACGCCGAGGCCAAGGGCCGCATCTACGCGCGCGGCACGGTGCGCGTGGCCAACACCGCCGACGAGCACTCGGTGCGTCTGGCGGAGCTGGGCGACCCGCACGCCCCGCTGGTCGGCTTCGGCCCGGGCACCCCGCGCCCCGGGGAGCTGGGCGTGGTGGAGGACCTGCTGGTGGACCGGGCCTTCGTCGACGACCCGGTGCACACCGCCGAGGAGCTGGCCGCGCTGGGCGACGTGCGCCCGGCCGCGCCCCACCAGGTGGCCAACGCGCTCGCGGCCGCGGCGCTGGCCCGTGCGGCGGGCGCGGCGCCCAAGGCCGTGCGGGAGGGGCTGGCCGCCTTCGGCCCGGAGCCGCACCGCATCGCCCCGGTGGCGACCGTGGACGGCGTGCTCTACGTCGATGACTCCAAGGCGACCAACGCCCACGCGGCCGGGGCCTCGCTCGCGGCCTACGAGCCGGTGGTGTGGATCGCCGGAGGGCTGCTCAAGGGCGCCGAGGTCGACGGCCTGGTGCGTGCGGCGGCGCCCCGGCTGCGCGCCGCCGTCCTGCTGGGGCAGGACCGGGCCGAGCTGCGCCGCGCGCTGGCCGAGCACGCCCCCGGGGTCGAGGTGGTGGAGGTCGCCGAGACCGGCGAGGACGCCATGGACCATGTGGTGGCACAGGCGCGCGCGCTGGCCCGGGAGGGCGACACGGTGCTGCTGGCCCCCGCCGCGGCGTCGATGGACATGTTCGCCGATTACAACGTCCGCGGGGACCGCTTCGCCGAGGCGGTCCGCCGACTGCAGAGCTGACCCGGCAGGCGGGGCCGCGCCCCGCACGGACCCTCCGCGCCCGGAGCCCGGCCGGCTCCGGGCGCGGCGCCGTTCCGGACGGCGTCCCCCCGGAGGGGGCGATCGGTGTCCATCGGTCAGGGCTCCGCAGGTGTGCCGCCCGCGTCAAGGGCGTCGTCCGCTGGGTGGTGGCGTTTCCGTCCGGACTGGTCATCCCGCTGGTTTCGGCTCTGGGGCAGGTTCGTCCCGCCATCGCCGAGGGGCCGGAACGGCCGTGCTGAACCATCGAACGGAAAGCGCGCCACGACGCCGGACGCGGCCCCGGAGGGGAGCACGTCCGCCGGGGCCCCGAGCGCCGACCCAAGGCGGCCACGGGATCGGAACGACGTACCTTCACTGGGGGCGGGCCGACGCGTTCGCTCCGGGGCGC
>NZ_ANBH01000018.1 GCF_000341185.1 Nocardiopsis chromatogenes YIM 90109 | reverse complement strand
GCCGCCCGCCGCCGGGTCCACCCTCCGACGGCCCGTCTCCGAAGGGGCCCACTGCGCCCCGACGGCCCCCGTCACGGGCATTCCGGTGCGGCACCCGGGCCCGATCCGGTCCGTCCCGGACTGTCCGATCGATCCCCGAGTAGCCCCTTCGCCCGTCCTGCTCGCCTGTGTGGGAGAAAAGAACCCCAACACGCGCGTTATGTCCGACGCTTGCGCCACCGTTGCCGCCAGACTTGGTCGACGCTGGGAAAGTGTGTCGCGGCGGAGGTGGCGTATGGCGGTGGTGCCTCGCGGGGGAGCACCCGGGAAGAAGAAGGCGGCGCCGGCCCGGCCGCCGGGCGGCCGCCCGGGAGGCGCCCCGCGCGTCTCGTCCGGCGGCGGGGGCGCCTCGGGCGGCAACTGGCTGCGCGAACTCGGGCGCCGCCCGCTGACCTCCTACTACCTCATCTTCGGCAGCAGCGCCATGCTCATCGCCCTGGGCCTGACCATGGTGCTGTCCTCGTCGATGGTCGACTCCTTCACCGAGACCGGCTCGCCCTACAGCCTCTTCCGCAAGCAGGTCGCCGCCGCCGCCGTGGGCCTGCCGCTGATGGTGCTCGCCTCGCACATGCCCATGCGCGTCTTCCGCGCCCTGGGCTACCCGGCCATGCTCGTGTCCGTCGCGCTCCTGGTGCTCACGGTCTTCAAGGGCGAGGAGTACAACTCCGGCGCCATGCGCTGGCTGGAGATCGGCGGGGTCACGGTCCAGGCCTCCGAGCCCGCCAAGCTCGCCTTCGCCCTGTGGGGCGCCGGGGTGCTCGCCCGCAAGGACGAACTCAAGGAGCTCAAGGAGTGGCGCCAGCTCCTCTTCCCGCTGATGCCCGGGTGCGCCGTGCTCGTGCTGCTCGTGCTGCTCGGCACCGACCTGGGCACCACCATGGTGCTGCTCACCATCTTCCTGGCACTGCTGTGGGTGGTGGGCGCCCCGGGCAAGCTGTTCGTGGGCATGATGGGGCTGGTCGGCACCCTGGTGGCGATCATGGTCGCGGTCGAGCCGTTCCGCATGGCCCGCGTGACCTCCTTCCTCAACCCCGAGTCCGACCCCAGCGGCTCCGGCTTCCAGCTCATCCACGGGCTGTACGCCCTGGGCACCGGCGGCCTGTTCGGTGTGGGCATCGGCGGCAGCCGGGAGAAGTGGGGGTTCCTCCCGCACCCGGAGAGCGACTTCATCTTCGCCATCATCGGCGAGGAGCTGGGGCTGGTCGGCACCCTGGTCGTCGTCGGACTCTTCGGCGTCCTCGGCTACGCTGGGCTCCGCGTCGCGTCGCGGGTCGACGACCCCTTCGTGCGCCTGGCCGCGACTTCGCTCACCGCCTGGATCGTGCTGCAGGCCATGGTCAACATCGGCACCGTCATCGGCGTCCTGCCGGTGACCGGCATCCCCCTGCCGCTGGTGTCGGCCGGGGGGTCCTCGCTGATCCCGACCCTGCTCGGCCTGGGCGCGCTTCTGGCCATGGCCAAGACCGAGCCGGACGCCCGCAGGGCCCTGGCCGCGCGCGGTCCGGGCCGGGTGGAAAGGGCTCTAAGCTGGCTGGGCCTGGGCACCGCGATCGAGCGGCGCGACGGCGACCACGGGCAGGTACAAGCGAGGAGGAATCGGCGACGATGAGGGTAGCCCTCGCCGGAGGCGGCACGGCCGGGCATATCGAGCCCGCGCTCTCCCTGGCAGACGCGCTGCGGCGGATCGACCCCCACACCCAGGTGATGTGCCTGGGAACCGAGCGGGGACTGGAGACCCGGCTGGTGCCCATGCGCGGGTACGAACTGGGTCTCATCCCGGCCGTCCCCCTGCCCCGGCGGCTCACCCCCAAGCTGCTGCAGGTCCCCGGCAAGCTCGCCGGGGCCATCGGCGCCGCGGGCGACCGCCTGGACGAGCTCCAGGCCGACGTGCTCGTCGGCTTCGGCGGCTACGTGGCCACCCCCGGCTACCTGGCGGCCCGGCGCCGCGGCATCCCGATCGTGATCCACGAGGCCAACCCGCTGCCCGGACTGGCCAACCGGCTCGGCGCGCGCATCACCCCGCACGTGTACACCGGCCACCCGCACACCGAGATCCGCAACGGCCGCTTCATCGGCATCCCGCTGCGCGAGCAGATCTCCACCCTCGACCGGCTGGCCATGGGCGACAAGGCCCGCGCCCACTTCGGCCTGCGCTCGGACCTGCCCACCCTGCTGATCTTCGGCGGCTCCCAGGGCGCCCAGGCGGTCAACGAGGCCGCCTTCCAGGCCCAGCCTGCGCTCACCGCCGCCGGGGTGCAGGTGCTGCACGTCGTGGGCCCCAAGAACGCCGACGAGGCCGAGGACCGCACCCGGGACGGCGTCCCCTACGTCGTGGTCCCCTACGTGGACCGGATGGACATCGCCTACGCCGCCGCCGACATGGCCATGTGCCGCTCGGGCGCCATGACCTGCGCCGAGCTGACCGCCGTCGGGCTGCCCGGCTGCTTCGTCCCGCTGCCCATCGGCAACGGCGAGCAGCGCCTCAACGCCGAGCCGATCGTCGAGGCCGGGGGCGGCCTGCTGGTCGACAACGCCGACCTGACCGCGCGCTGGATCACCGAGCAGCTCATCCCGGTGCTCACCGACACCGACCGGGTCGTGGCCATGTCCGAGGCCGCCTCCCGGATGGGCCGCCGCGAGGCCGACATGGAGCTGGCCCGCGAGGTCATGGCCATCGCCCGCGGGGACCGCCCCGGCGGCGAGCCGCCTGTGGCCGAGGACGACGACGATGACGACGGCGCCTACGTCGACGACGGGAAGGACGCCCGATGAGCCTCGTGCCGCCCACCGAGCCGGTCCGCCCCGAGGAGATGGGCCGGGTCCACTTCGTGGGCATGGGCGGGGTCGGCATGTCCGGCATCGCCCGGGTGCTGCTGCAGCGCGGCAGCGCCGTCTCCGGCAGCGACGCCAAGGACGGCCCCCTGCTGCACGAGCTGGAGGAGCTGGGCGCGCGGGTGCACGTGGGGCACGACGCCGCCCACGTCGGCGACGCCGAGACCCTGGTGGTCTCCTCCGCCGTGCGCGAGGACAACCCCGAGCTGGCCGAGGCCCGCCGACGCGGCCTGCGCGTCCTGCCGCGCGCCGCCGCCCTGGGCAGCCTGCTGCTCGGCCGCCGCGGCGTGGCCGTCTCCGGCACCCACGGCAAGACCACCACCACCTCCATGCTCACCACGGTGCTGCAGGAGCTGGGCGCCGAGCCCGGCTACGTCATCGGCGGCCGCCTGACCACCACCGGGCTGGGCGCCGACGCGGGCGGCGGCGACGTGGTCGTCGCCGAGGCCGACGAGAGCGACGGCTCCTTCCTCATGCTCTCCCCGGAGATCGCCGTGGTCACCAACGTCGAGGCCGACCACCTCGACAACTACGGCGGCCTGGACGAGATCCACGCCGAGTTCGCCGCGTTCACCGAGCGGGTGGGGCGCACCCTGGTCGTGGGCGTCGACGACCCCGGCGCCCGCAAGGTCGCCGAGACCGCCCGCGGCCGCGGCCTGCGCGTGGTCACCTACGGCGAGGCGCCCGAGGCCGACTTCCGGGTCGGCGGTATCCGCGCCGAAGGGTTCTCCACCCGCTTCACCCTCACCCCGCCCGGCGGGGAGCCGCTGGAGTGCTCCCTGGCCGTGCCCGGCCCGCACAACGTGCTCAACGCGGCCGCGGCCGTCGCCGCCGCCGACGAGCTCGGCCACGACCCCGAGGTCGCGGTGGAGGGGCTGGCGCACTACACCGGCGCCGCCCGCCGCTTCGAGCCCAAGGGCGAGGCGGCCGGGACGGCGGTCTACGACAGCTACGCCCACCACCCCACCGAGATCGCGGCGGACCTGCGCGCCGCCCGCGCCGCCCTGGACTCGCGCCCGGGCGCCGACGGGGCCCCGGCGCGCGTCGTGGCGGTGTTCCAACCCCACCTGTACAGTCGCACCCGGATCTTCGCGGAGGAGTTCGGCGAGGCGCTCACCCTGGCCGACGAGGCCGTGGTGATGGAGATCTACGGCGCCCGCGAGGACCCCGAGCCCGGCGTCACCTCGGCCCTGATCACCGACGCGATCGGCCACGGCCGGGCCCACCGCCCCGCCACGCACGACGAGGCGGTGGCGGCCGCGGCCGCCCTGGCCCGCCCCGGCGACATCGTGCTGACCATGGGCGCCGGGGACGTCACCGAGCTCGGCCCGCGGATCGTCGAGGCCCTGGAGGAGCGCGGCGCCTGAGGCCGCGCCCGCCCGGGGCCGCCGGGGGACGCATGGGAGGGAAGGTGCTTCGGTGGCACGCGGCGCGGTGGTCGGCGGTGCGGGGTCCGGCGGTGCCGGGCCCGACGGGGCCGCCGAGGAGGGCGGGCCGAAGGCCGGCGGTGCCGCCGCCGGCCGTACGGCACCCCGCTCGGACCCGTGGAAGGCCGCCTTCATCATCCTGCTGATCGTGGCGCTGCTGGCGGTGGTCACCTGGGTGCTGCTGGGGTCGCGGCTGCTGGTGGTGCGCGAGGTGCGGGTCGCGGGCCTGGAGCGGATGGACCGGGCCGAGGTCGTGCGGGCGCTGTCGGTGCCCACCGGCACCCCGCTGGCCCGGGTCGACACCGAGGCGGCGGCCGGGCGGGCCGAGCGGCTCCGCCTGGCCGAACGGGTCGAGGTGGAGCGCTCCTGGCCCGCCGCGCTCACCGTCCGGGTGACCGAGCGCGAACCGCGCCTGGCGGTGCGCGCCGGGGACGGCTTCCGCCTCGTCGACCACGACGGGGTGCGCATCGAGGACGCCGACACGCGCCCCGGGGCCTACCCGCTGGCCCAGGTCCGCGGGGAGGTCGAGGGCAACCCGGGGGTGGCCGCGGCGGCCTCGGTCGCCGAGGCCCTGGACGGGGCGCTGTCCGAGTCGCAGGCGCGCATCACCGCCATCGACGCGCGCGACCCCGGCTCCATCACCGTGGAGCTCGACGGGGGAGCGTCGGTCGAGTGGGGGGACGCCGGCGACGGCGCGCGCAAGGCCCGGGTGCTGGAGGTCCTGGTGGGCGAGCACCCCCCGGCCGCCGACCGCGTCTACGACGTCAGCGCCGCCGACATGGCCGTCGTCGGCTGACGGCGGACGCGCGGCGGCGGGGACCCGCGGTCACCGCCGGGACACGGCCCGGGTACGGCGGGGAAACGGCGCCGGGACATTCCAGACGCGACGCGCCGGGACGGCGCATCGCTTCCGGAGCCGACACGCCGTTAGGCTGAACACCTGGTTGGTTGCCCGTCGGGAGGCCGCGGCCTACTGTCGGGAGGCGGACCATGGTTGACATAAGTATGGACTCGAACCGATAGGGGCGAACGTCCCATGGGCCCCGGAGAGCCGGGGCCGGGGGCCCACCCCCTGGGCGGTCCGGCCGGCGGCGGTCGGCCCGGGGCCGCCGCACGAAAGACTGTAGAACCGGACACCGGTCGGCCCGACCCGCGGTCGGGGAGCGCGGCGCAGGCCGCGGTCGCCGACGACTCGGACGCGACCGGCCGATGCGAGCGGAAAGGCCCCTCGTCGTGGCAGCACCGCAGAACTACCTCGCGGTCATCAAGGTCGTCGGTATCGGCGGCGGCGGCGTCAACGCCGTCAACCGGATGATCGAAGAGGGACTCAAGGGCGTCGAGTTCATCGCCATCAACACCGACGCTCAGGCGCTGCTCATGAGCGATGCCGACGTCAAACTGGACGTCGGCCGCGAGCTGACCCGGGGACTGGGCGCCGGGGCCGACCCGGACGTGGGCCGCAAGGCGGCCGAGGACCACCGCGAGGAGATCGAGGAGGTCCTCAAGGGCGCCGACATGGTGTTCGTCACCGCCGGAGAGGGCGGCGGCACCGGCACCGGCGGCGCGCCCGTGGTCGCCAACATCGCCCGCTCGCTGGGGGCGCTGACCATCGGCGTGGTCACCCGGCCCTTCGGCTTCGAGGGCAAGCGCCGCGCCACCCAGGCCGAGTCGGGGATAGCGATGCTCCGCGAGGAGGTCGACACCCTCATCGTCATCCCCAACGACCGGCTGCTGTCCATCTCCGACCGCCAGGTCAGCGTGCTGGACGCGTTCAAGGCCGCCGACCAGGTGCTGCTCTCCGGTGTCCAGGGCATCACCGACCTGATCACCACGCCGGGCCTGATCAACCTGGACTTCGCCGACGTCAAGTCGGTCATGCAGGGGGCCGGTTCGGCGCTGATGGGGATCGGGTCGGCACGCGGCGACGACCGGGCGGTCGCCGCCGCCGAGATGGCCATATCCTCGCCGCTGCTGGAGGCCAGCATCGACGGAGCGCACGGGGTGCTGCTGTCCATCCAGGGCGGCTCGGACCTGGGCCTGTTCGAGATCAACGAGGCCGCCCAGCTCGTCGCCAACTCCGCGGCGCCCGAGGCCAACATCATCTTCGGCGCGGTCATCGACGACGCCCTCGGCGACGAGGTGCGCGTCACCGTCATCGCCGCCGGGTTCGACGAACCGCGCACCGAGGCGCCCGGCCCGCCGAAGGCCGCCGCCGCGGCACCGCCGCCCGAGGTCGAACGGAGGCCGGACCCGGCGCCGCGCGCCGAGCCCGCGCCCCGGCCCGAGCCGGCCGCGCGGCCGGAACCGGCCGCCGCCGAGCCCGCGCCGCGCCCGGAGCCCGCCCCCCGCCCCGAGCCCGAGCAGGCGGCCCGCACCGCCCCGGAGCCGGTCCGCGAGGAGCGCGCCCCCGAGCCCGCCGAGCCGGAGCCCGAGCCTGCGCCGCGCGCCGAGCCCGCCCAGCGGCCGGAACCGGCCGCCGAGGAGGAGCCGGAGGCCGAGCCCGAGCCGGAGGAGGAGGCGCGCCCCCGCGGCATCCACGCGGTCGGCGAGAACGGCGCCCGCCGCACCGGGACCGACGGGTTCTCCCGGCCCGGCGAGGTGCCCACCCCGCGGCGCCGGGTCATCTTCGACGACCCCGACGACCTGGACGTGCCCGACTTCCTGAAGTGAGCCGCGTGGGCCCCGGGCGCGGTCGGCGCCCCGCCCCGCGGCCCCCCGCCGGACCCCGCGTACCGGCGGGGGGACCCCCCGCCGCCGGTACGCTTTTTCGCGTCCAGGAGCACCACCCCCAGGCACCAGGGAGGGCCATGAGCGCCGCATTCGAGCTGGCACCGGGCGTACTCGCCGGATTCACCGGCCGCTACGACGGCGGGGTGAGCGCCCCGCCGTTCGACACCCTCAACCTGGGCGCGGGGGTGCCCGACGAGCGGGCCGCGGTGGAGGAGAACCGCCGCGCCGCCGCCGCCCGCCTCGGCTTCGACCACACCCGGGTGGTGTGGATGGACCAGGTGCACAGCGCCGACGTCGCCGTCGCCGACGCGCCGGGGACGGCGGGGCGGGTGGACGCGGTGGTCACCGGGCGCGAGGACCTGGTGCTGGCCGCGCTGGCCGCGGACTGCCTGCCGATCGTCGCCGCCGACCCCGGAGCCGGGGTGATCGGCGCCGCCCACTCCGGCCGGGCCGGCACCATCAAGCGGGTGGCCCCCGCGCTGGTGGAGGAGATGGTGCGGCAGGGGGCCGAGGCGGGGCGGATCACGGTCGCGCTCGGGCCCTCCATCTGCGGCCGCTGCTACGAGGTGCCCGCGCACATGCGCGACGAGCTGGCGGCGCACACCCCAGAGGGGGCGTCGGCCACCCGCGAGGGGACCCCGGCCGTGGACATGCGGGCCGCGGTCGGGGCCCAGCTCCGGGCGGCCGGAGTCGGCCATGTCACGGTGGACGATAGGTGCACCTACGAGGACCCGGACCTGTTCTCCCACCGGAGGCAGGCCCCCACCGGGCGGCTGGCCGCCTACGTGTGGCGGGCCTGAGGGGCCGGAGAGGCGCCGGTCCGTACCCGCATCCGGAGCGGACCGGGAACGGGTCCGTAGACGGAGCCGGGAACGGGGCGGTCGACGGAGCCGGGAACGGTCCCGGCCGCGAACCCGGCCACGGGCCCCGGGCCGGGGAGACAGACGCCGCCGACCGGGGCGGACGAGTACGAGCCACGACGAGCAGGAAGAGCGATGACAGCGGAGCACGGCGGACGGGCGGAGCAGGCGCGGAACGGGGAGGCGGCCGGGCGCCGCGCCACCATCGCCGCCAACCTGGAGGCGGTGCGCGAGCGCGCGGCCGCGGCCTGTGAAAAGGCGGGGCGGCCGGCCTCCGATGTGACGATCATCGCCGTCACCAAGACCTATCCCGCCTCCGACGTGCGCATCCTCGCCGACCTGGGGGTGGCCGAGGTGGGGGAGAACCGGGACCAGGAGGCGGCCGCCAAGGCCGCCGAACTCGGTGATCTGCCCCTCACCTGGCACTTCGTCGGGCAGCTGCAGACCAACAAGGCGCGCTCGGTCGCACGCTACGCCGACGTGGTGCACTCGGTCGACCGGGGCCGCCTGGTCACCGCGCTCGGCGCGCGGGCCCGCGCCGAGGGGCGCCCGCTCACCTGCCTGGTCCAGGTCAACCTGGACGCCGATTCCCAGGCGGGGGTGATCGGCCCGCGCGGCGGCGCCGACCCGCGCGACGCCCTGGGCGTCGCCGACCTCATCGCCGCCGAGGAGGGGCTGGAACCGGGCGGAGTCATGGCCGTCGCGCCGCGCGGGGGCGACCCCGGGGCGGCGTTCGCCCGGCTCCGGGCGGTCGCGGCCGACATCCGGGATCGCTACCCTCAGGCCAAGGTGATATCCGCGGGCATGAGCGGGGACATGGAGAGCGCCATCGAACACGGCGCGACACACCTGCGGGTGGGTACGGCGTTGCTCGGTGATCGGGGTCCGAACGTGGGGTAATGTCCCCACATGGACCTTGGCGCCCATCTGTCGAGTTCGCCCGCAGCGCGGGGATCGGCGGACCCGGGCGGACTCAGAGAAGTCTTCTGCGGTGCCGCACCACAGGGACGACGGAGGACATGAGATGGCCGGCGCGATGCGCAAGATGGCGGTCTACCTCGGCCTCGTGGAGGACGACCGCTACGATCACCGCTATGCGGACGAATATGATGACTTCGACGACTTCGAAGAGGGCGTCGAGGACCGGCGGGAGCGGGAGACCGACCCGCATGGCGGCGATCTGCGCGCCGACGTCGTGAGCGACGGCGAGGACCGTACCCCGCTCGCGGGCGGAACGGGCGAGCGCCGGGCCTCGGCGGCCACCGCCATGGCCGACCTCGCCCGGATCACCACGCTCCATCCGCGTACCTACAACGAAGCGCGTACGATCGGAGAGCACTTCCGGGAGGGCACCCCGGTGATCATGAACCTGACCGAGATGGTCGACAGCGACGCCAAGCGTCTGGTCGACTTCGCGGCGGGGCTGATCTTCGGGTTGCACGGGAGCATCGAGCGCGTGACCAACAAGGTGTTCCTGCTGTCACCGGCTAATGTTGAGGTGACCGCTGAAGACAAGGCACGGATCGCCGAGCGAGGCTTCTTCAACCAGAGCTAGACCACGGCTGTACACAGATTGGGTCGGGGAACGACCGTGAGCATCGTCCTGTACGTACTCTTCCTCCTGCTGAACCTCTTCATGCTGGTGCTGATAGGGCGGCTGGTGTTCGAACTCGTGCAGTCCTTCGCCCGGTCCTGGCGCCCCTCGGGCTTCTCTCTGGTACTCGCGGAGAGCATCTACACCGTCACCGACCCGCCGCTGAAGTTCCTCCGGAGGTTCATCAGGCCCGTCAGGTTGGGCAGTGTGGCGCTGGACCTGAGCTTCACCATCCTCTTCATCTTCGTGGTGATCCTCATCCAGGTCGTGCGGTTCGCCATGTACTCGACCGTGACCGTGTGACCGCGCGGCCGGAGCCCGGCGACGGCCCTTGTCGGAAAGGCATACATGTCGGACGGGTAAGCTCCGGTTCCGATATGTGGTCTTGGTCATGATCCGGATTGCCGTAAGGTCACGATCAGGTAGCGTCCCTACGGACGGAGTCCAAGCGCGCCAAGGAGACGAACATGCCGCTGACACCCGCGGATGTGCGGAACAAGCAGTTCAGTACCACCCGGCTACGGCCGGGCTACGACGAAGAAGAGGTCGACGCCTTCCTCGACGAGGTGGAGTCCGAGCTCGACCGGCTGATCCAGGAGAACGAGGAGCTTCGGGGCAAGCTGGCCGAGTGCCTGCGGGGCAAGGTGCCCAACGCCGGCATGCAGGACTTCCAGCAGCAGCCGCAGGAGCAGATGCAGCCGGAGCCGCAGCAGCCGCCGCAGCCCGAGCCCGCTCCGGCCCCCGCGCCCGCGCCCGCGCCGCAGGCGGTCGAGCAGCAGCTCCCCGCCATGGCCGCGCAGATGGGCCTGCCGGGCTCCGAGGAGAACATGGACACCGCCGCGCGTGTCCTGGCCCTCGCCCAGCAGACCGCCGACCAGGCCATTTCGGACGCCCGCCGCGAGGCCGACGAGACCCTGGGCCGCGCCCGCCACGAGGCCGACGACATCCTCGGCAAGGCCCGCCGCCAGGCCGAGCAGATCGTCAACGAGGCCCGCGCCCGCTCCGAGAACCTGGACCGCGACGCCCAGGAGCGCCACCGCCAGGTCATGGGCTCGCTGGTGCAGCAGCGCGAGGAGCTGGAGCACAAGGTCGCCGAACTGAAGGACTTCGAGCGGGAGTACCGCAGCCGCCTGAAGGACTACTTCGAGCGCCAGCTGCGCGAGCTCAACGAGGGCGGCCAGGAGCCCAGCGGGGCCCCGGCCAACCCGAACACCACCGGCGGCTTCCAGACGATGTCGGCGCCCACCGGTGCGGGCCCGGCGCTGCAGCACGGCGGCCCGGCGGCTCCGGCCGGCGGCAACCCGTTCGCCCAGCAGCAGCCCGAGCCGGCGCCGCACGGCGGATTCCACCCGGGCGAGGCCCCGCACGAGCGCCGCTGAGCGCGGCCGCGGGCCACAGTGCCCACCACCGACGGAACCACCAGTAAAGGCCCTCTCGACCAGTGTTGATCCTCGGCAGCCTCGTCGCCCTGACGGCGGCCCTGCTCCTCATCGCGATCGCCGTGCTGCTCGCCCAGGCGAGCCTGGTGTACATCGCGCTGGTCCTCGGCGGCGCCGGTGCGGTGCTGCTGATCGCCGAAGCGGTGCGCAGCCGCAGAGAGCTCGGTATCAGCGAGGCGGGATCGAGGGTCGCGACTGCGGTGCGAGGCACCCGCGAACGCGCGGATGCACGGACGGACGGATTGGGGAAGGCGTCCGTCCCCACCGCGGTCGGCCCGGATCGGCCCCCAGGGGCCGCCGGCCCGACCCCGCCCCCCGGGGCGGTCGGCGAAGGCCCGGGCACCGGAGCGGTCGGCGGCGACGACCGGCCCTCCGGAGCGACACGAGAGGAACGAGAGGCCTCCCAGGGTTCCGTGGCCGCCGCGACGGCGGCCGCACCCGGCCAGCGATCGACCGAGGCCCCTGATCCCGGCCCGGCCGCGCAGGACGGACCGGGCACGCCTTCCTCACCCACCACCCCCCGACCCCCCGAGACTTACGGCGGCGACGCCCCGGACGGCCAGGACGTCGGCCCGGATGGCCAGGACGGCCAGGACCCCCCGGCCGCAGAGCACGAGCCCCCAGCCGCCGACGAGGCAGCCGCAGAGCACGGCTCCCCGGCCGCCGATGAGGCAGCCGGACGGCCGACCGCCGAGGACCCCGTCCGCACCGGCTCCCACCCGACCCCGCCCGAGAGCGGGGAGCAGCCGGACGCCGACGAAGAGGCGTCGACCCCCGCAGGGCCCGCGACAGCGGAGCAGCCCGCACAGCCGGAGGCGCCTGCGACGACGGAGACGTCCGCGCCGGAGGCGACAGCCGAGACCGCTCCCGCCGCAGACGTGCCGGAAGCATCCGAGGCCGCACCGGAGGCATCCGAGGCGACATCGGACACATCCGCCGCGGAGCTCCCGGAGTCCGGCGCCGTCGAGCCCGCGCTCGCCGAAGACGCCGAGGACGAGGTGCCCGCCACCGAGCAGGCAGCCGGTGCCGACGTCCCCGACGCAGTGTCGGAACAGGTCTCCGGAGAGGCCGAAGGCAGCGGGCACATCGAAGACGCGGCCAGCGGCGGCGATGAGCGGAGCGGCGACGACGCCTCCGAGCCCCCGGAGCCCGAGCCCCTGCCCGCCCTCGATGAGGAGCCGGAGGCAGAGGCGGCGGAGGCGGCCGGAACCCGGTACGCGGCGACGGCGGCCGCGTCCTCTGAAGAGGCCCCCGCCGAGGCACCCGAAGGCCAAGCCCCGGACGAGCCGGAGGAGACCGGCGACGTCCCGGCCGAATCCCGCGCAGAGGACCCGGACGAACCGTCCTTCTCGGAATTCGTCGACGGCCTCAAGCGCAAGGACCCGGGCGCCTAGCCCCGATCTTCGCCCTACGCAGCGCGGACGCGGGTTGCCGCGCGCCGATCCCTTCCATTTCCTTCCGAGCGGATCAGTCGGGCCCCGGCGGGATGCCCTACGCGGTGGCGCCACCGTGCGCGGAGTAAGAGTTGCGTTCGAGAGCAACGGCACAGCAGCCCCCGGCTCAGTGCCCCGGCCGTCTGGCAGGTGTGCCGGAGTGCAATGCAGGGGCGGCGACGAGGCAAGGTCGGCGGCCCTGGCCGCAGCGTCGTCGGGTGGCGGGGGTGTGCGTGGTCGCCGTGTTGGGCGGCCACGGAGTGAACGGGGCGGTTCCCGGGCGCTGCCTGCCGGGCGGCGGGTTCCTCATGGTCCGGGTCGGCGGCCCAGCAGGTCCCCCGCTTGCGGGCTTCGGCCGGGCGGCAGGCCATCGGAGCGCAAGGAAGAAAGCGGCGACGACTCGGGGCGGCGGCCCTTCCAGCAGCGTTGTCGTCCGCATGGCGTGTACGTGGTCACCGGGGAGGGCGGCGACGGGGTGAGCCGGGCGGTTCCCGGGCCCCGCTTGCCGGGTGGCGGGCCCCTCGTGGTCGGGGCGGGCGGCGCGGCCGGGTGGGCGGGTGGTGGTCCGCGCTCGTGGCGGCCGCCGGTGTGGGGCATATCGGGCATAGCGGGGCGCTGGGCGGGGGCTCCGGTGAA
>NZ_ANBH01000017.1 GCF_000341185.1 Nocardiopsis chromatogenes YIM 90109 | reverse complement strand
CCGCCCGGCCGCCCCGGAAGCGGCGGTTCCGCGCCGCAGGACGCCCCGGGGGTGTCCGTGGGGCCCGGAAGGCGGGTTCCGGTCCGCCGCTATCGGACCGGTGCCCGCTTCGCCCGATTCCCCGGGCGCCGGGACGCCTTGCGCGCCCAGTTCGACGGCCGGGGCGGCCCGGCGGGCGGTGCGGGCGTGCGCTCACCGCGACACGTGAACGGGTTTCGGCGCCAGAAGGGCCCTAAACGGCACACCTGGGCCGTTTGCCGGGCCCGGCATCACGGCGTGTAGCCGATATCGGCCCCGCACGGGCCCCGGGAGCCCGGCGAAGGGGGCCCGGCAGCCCCGTGCCCGCCCCCGCGCCCGATCCGAACCCACCAATCGGGCACGAATAGGGCATATCGCTTCGAGAACGTGTTCTGGAATCGCGCTCTTCGTCGCTCCGGGGCCGCCGTGGGTGTCGCTGGGCGCGCATCCCGGCCCCGCCCGCACT
>NZ_ANBH01000016.1 GCF_000341185.1 Nocardiopsis chromatogenes YIM 90109 | reverse complement strand
CGCGCCGCCCTCCCGGACCGCGAGGAACCCGCCACTCGGCAGGCAGGGCCCGGGAACCGCCCAGTTCTCGCCGCTGCCACCCATCACGGTAACCACGCACACACCCGACGATCGACAGCGCTGCCGCGAGGGCCACCAACCTTTGTCGTCGCTGCCCTTGCCGCCTTGCACTCCGACGGCCCGCCGGACGGGCGGGACCGCTGAGCGGGGGACCTGCTGTGCCGCCTCCTGGACCGCGAGGGACCCGCCGCCCGGCAAGCAGGGCCGGGGAACCGCCCCGCTCTGGCCGTCGCCGCCCTCTGCCCCACACTCCGGCGGCCCGCCGCCCGGCCGGGGCCCGTGAGCGGGGCACCAGCCGAGCCGCCCACCCGGACCGCGAGTGGCCAGCCGCTCGGAAGACAGGGTCGGGGAACCGCCCTGCTGACTCCGTCGCCGCCGAGAACGGTGATCATCCGCACGTCCGCAGCTCGACAGCGCTCCCGCACGGATCGTCGGCCTTCGTCGTCGCCGCCCCTGACCTGCCGCCCCCTGACCTGCCGCTCGGTGGCCCGCCGCTCAGTCGGGGCGTGAGCGGGCACCAGCGGCTTCGTGTCATGAAAGGGGGGCTGATGCGCGGCTCTGCCGTGCATCAGGCCCCCGGCCGTCTGCGGCCGATCCGTTCGGACTACCGCTGCTGCGGACCGAACGGTCAGGCCTTACGGTCAGGCCTTGCGGATCCAGACGGTCACGCCGAACTCCTCGGAGGTGACCGCGTACTGGCCCTCCTCCTCCGGAGCCTTCTCCACCTGCGCGAACGTCGTGGCCAGCACCTCGCCCGCGATGGACTCGGCGTGTTCGGCCAGGGCCCGCTCCGTCTGCGGATCGGTCGCCGACCATGCCAGCCCGATCCGGTCGGAGATGTTCAGGCCGCTGCTCTTGCGGGCGTCCTGCACCAGCCGGACCACCTCGCGCGCCAGGCCCGCCCGCTGCAGCTCCGGGGTCAGTTCCAGGTCCAGGGCCACCGTCTCGCCGTTCTCGGTGGACACCGCCCACCCCTCGCGCGGCTGCTCGGTCACCAGCAGCTCGTCGGCGCTGATCTCCACCGGCTCGCCCTCGACCTGCACGTGCGCCCAGCCGGTCCCGCGCACCTGCTCGACCAGCCCCTTGGCGTCCGCGGCGCCGATCGCCTGGGCCACCAGCGGGGTCCGCTTCGCGAACCGCTTGCCCAGCGCCCGGAAGTTCGGCTTCACCGTGTACTCCACCAGGTCGCCGCCGACCGAGGACAGCGCCTCCAGCGACCCCACGTTGAGCTCCTCGGTGATCTGCGCCCTGAGCTGCTCGGGCAGCCCGTCGAACCCGCGGGCGCCCACCAGGGCGCGCCCCAGCGGCTGGCGGGTGCGCACCGCCGAGTCCACGCGGGCCGCCCGGCCCAGCTCCACCAGGCGCCGCACCAGGGCCATGTCCCGGGACAGCGCCTCGTCCACCAGCGCCGGGTCGGCCTCGGGCCAGTCCGCCAGGTGCACCGACTCCGGCGCCCCCGGGCGGCGCAGCGCCGCCCAGACGTGGTCGGTCAGGAACGGGACCACCGGCGCCAGCACCTTGGTCAGCGTCTCCAGGGTCTCGTAGAGCGTGGCGAAGGCCGCCGCGCCCTCCGGCGTGGAGGCGCCCGCCCAGAAGCGGCGGCGGGACCGGCGCACGTACCAGTTGGACAGGTCGTCGATGAACCCGGTCAGGCGGCGGCCCGCCCCCGCGGTGTCGAAGTCCTCCAGCGCGGCGTCCACGTCGGCCACCACCTGGTTCAGCTCCGACAGCAGCCACCGGTCCAGCAGCGGGCGCTCGGCCGGGGCCGGGGCCTCGGCCAGGCGCTCCGGCGACCAGCCCTCCCCGGCGTTGGCGTACAGGGTGAAGAACGAGGCCGTGTTGTAGTAGGTCAGCAGGACCTTGCGGACGATCTCCTCCAGCGCGGCGTGCCCCACCCTGCGGGCCGCCCACGGCGAGCCGCTGGCCGCCATGAACCAGCGCAGCGCGTCGGCGCCGTGCCGGTCCATCACCGGGATCGGCTCCAGCACGTTGCCCAGGTGCTTGCTCATCTTCCGGCCGTCCTCGGCCAGGATGTGCCCCAGGCAGACCACGCTCTCGTAGGAGGACCGCCCGAACACCAGCGTGTTGACCGCCATCAGCGAGTAGAACCACCCGCGGGTCTGGTCGATGGCCTCGCAGATGTACTGGGCCGGGAAGTTCTCCTCGAAGACCTCCGCGTTGCGGTGCGGAGCGCCCCACTGGGCGAACGGCATCGACCCCGAGTCGAACCAGGCGTCGATCACCTCCGGCACCCGGTGGGCCTGGGCGCCGCACTGCGGGCAGTCCAGCACCACGTCGTCCACATAGGGCCGGTGCGGGTCCAGTGCGCTCAGGTCGCGCCCGGCGAGTTCGCTCAGCTCGGCCAGCGACCCGACCACCGTGGTGTGCTCGTCGGCGCACTGCCACACCGGAAGCGGCGTGCCCCAGTACCGGCTGCGGGACAGGGCCCAGTCGATGTTGTTGCGCAGCCACTCCCCGAAGCGCCCCTCCTTGACGTTCTCGGGGTACCAGTTGGTGGCCGCGTTCTGGGCGAGCAGCTCGTCCTTGATCTCGGTGGTGCGCACGTACCAGGAGGGGACCGCGTAGTACAGCAGCGCGGTGTGGCACCGCCAGCAGTGCGGGTAGCTGTGCTCGTACTCCTGCACCCGGAACATCAGGCCGCGCCCGGTCAGGTCCTCCACCAGGGCCGCGTCGGCCGTCTTGAAGAACACCCCGCCGACCAGGTCCAGCCCGTCCTCGAAGGTGCCGTCGGCCCGCACCGGGTTGACCACCGGCAGGCCGTAGGCGCGGGCGACCGCCATGTCGTCGGCGCCGAACGCGGGCGCCTGGTGCACCATGCCGGTGCCGTCCTCGACGGTGACGTAGTCGGCCAGCACCACGTAGTGCGCCGGGGCGTCGAAGTCCACCAGCTCGAAGGGGCGCTGGTAGGTCCAGCGCTCCATCTCCCCGCCCTCGAAGCGCTCCCCGGTCAGCGTCCAGCCCTCGCCGAGCACCTTCTCGAACAGCGGCTCGGCGATCAGCAGCCGCTCGGTGCCGTCGGTGGCCACCACGTAGGGCACGTCCGGGTGCACGGCCACCGCAGTGTTGGACACCAGCGTCCACGGGGTGGTGGTCCACACCAGCATGGAGGTGGGGCGCTCGGGGGAGGCCAGCGGGCCCGAGGTGATGGGGAAGCGCACGTACACCGAGGGGTCGGTGACCGTCTCGTAGCCCTGGGCCAGCTCGTGGTCGGACAGCGTCGTGCCGCAGCGCGGGCAGTAGGGGCTGATCCGGTAGTCGCGGACCAGCAGGCCCTTCTCGTGGATGCGCTTGAGCGCCCACCAGACCGACTCCACGTACTGCGCGTCCATGGTGCGGTACGGGTCCTCCAGGTCGACCCAGTAGCCCATGCGCTCGGTCATCTCGGTGAAGGCGCCCACGTGCCGCAGCACCGACTCGCGGCAGCGCGCGTTGAACTCGGCGACGCCGTACTCTTCGATGTCCTTCTTGCCGCTGAGCCCCAGCTCCTTCTCCACGGCCACCTCGACCGGAAGGCCGTGGCAGTCCCAGCCGGCCTTGCGGTCGACCCGGTGGCCCTTCATGGTCTTGAACCGGGGGAAGACGTCCTTGAAGACGCGGGCCTCGACGTGGTGCACGCCGGGCTTGCCGTTGCCGGTGGGCGGACCCTCGTAGAAGACCCAGTTCGGGCCGTCCTTGGTCTTGTCGAGTGAGCGCTCGAAGACCTTCTGCTCCGACCAGCGCTTCAGCACCTCGTGCTCCACCGCGGGCAGGCCGATCTGCGCGGGGAGGGCGGGGAAGGGCCGGGGGGCGGAGGGTTCTGCTGCTGACGCTGTCACGTGGCTGCCCTTTCCATCAGGGGTGCGGTCCTGATGGAGGGACGAGGCGCGGGGCCCCGCGGTACCACCCTCCTTGGGAGCGCGTGCGCTCCCCGCTTCGTTCGCTGCGTGCCGGTTCTACTGAGCCCCGGCGGGGCCGTTCCTCCGGCGGCTCAGGGGTGATATTCCCGCCGGTCATGCCCCCGGGCTCCCACCGTCCCCGGGTCGCTCTGGGCTGTGCTCCGCGCGGTACTCGTCCCCGTCATCGCCCTGCTGTGGAGTCGAGGATAACGCAACCGGCCCGCCGCTCCGACGCGATTCCCGCGGGCGCGTCCGGGGAGGGGAGTGCGCGCCGCCGGAGGGGCGCCGGGGCATACTGGCGCACGGCCGTGCGCAGGTGCCGCCCGAAGGGGCGGCCGGGCGCAGCACGCGACGACACGACGAGGAGAGGGCCCGGATGGCCGACACGCAGGGCGGCGCGACGTCTCAGGGGCGGGTGCTGGTCACGCTGCCCGACCGGGAGGACGCCGATGAGCTCGCCGAGCAGCTCCAGGACCAGGGCTACGAGCCGTGTGCGGTGCACCGGGACATGCTCGCGGGCGAGGACGACGCCGAGGACGTGGACTGGGTGATCGTGGTGGAGGTGGGGCCGCACGGGGGGCCGGCCGTGTTCGACGAGCCGCACCTGTCCCGCCTCGCCGAGGACTACGGGGGGTTCGCCACGGCCGAGTAGCGGCCGGGGGGCGGGGGCCCGCACGGAGCCCCCCGCACGACACCACCGGCGCAGCGCCCCCGGCGGAGCGCCCCGGCGAATCGGACGCGGGGAACGGGGGAACAACAAAGGGGAAAGAGGCGGTGATTCCGTGGAACGCCGTGGTTCATTGCTTCGCCGACCCCGGCCGCCTAAGCTACCCGGCATTGTGCGGCAATCCCCTGAATCGACGGGTTTTCGCACGTCGGCGGGGGTATTCGACGGGGGCGGCCGGGGGCGGCCGCCCGGATCTGAAGCGGGGGCCGGAGAGTGACGTCCACATCGGCGGAGCGATCGATCGGCGGAACGGACCGCGGGGGCCGCGGAGGACGGCGCGAGGAGGGCGACGTGAACGCAGCGAAGCTGCCGCCGGCGCGCACCGGGGAGGAGCCCTGGACCACCGGGGAGTTCGCCGAGGTCCGCGGATCGCTGGAACAGGAGATCGCGCTGCTGCGCGAGAAGATCGCCGACACCGAGTCGGAGCTGGCCGAACAGCTGACGGACGCGGTGTCCAACGCCGGGGACGACCCCACCGATACCGGTGCGAAGGCGTACCAGCGCGAGCACGACCTGGCACTGGCCTACAATAGCCGTGACCTGCTCGCGCAGAGCGAGCGGGCGATCGAACGGATGGACGCGGGCACCTACGGGGTGTGCGGCTCGTGCGGCCAGGCGATCGGCAAGGCCCGCCTCCAGGCGTACCCGCGCGCCCTGCTGTGCGTGGCGTGCAAACAACGCGAGGAGCGTCGCTGACTGACGTTGAGCCCTCCGGGGACGGACAAAGGACGGTGAACGGATCCGCCGCGACCAAGCCGCGGCGGTTCGTTCTTGTGGCGGTGGTGGCCGCGGTCGCGCTGGCCCTGGACTTCGCCACCAAGGAGATCGTGCTGGCGCGCTTCGCGCCCGGCGAGAGCGTCCCGGTCGTGGGGGACCTGCTCCGGTTCACCCTGGTGTTCAACCCGGGGGCGGCCTTCTCCATCGGCACCGGCATGACCTGGGTGTTCAGCCTGATCTCGATCGGGGTGGTCACCTACATCGCGGTCATCGCCCGGCGCCTGCGCAGCCTGTCCTGGGCGCTGTCGCTGGGGCTGATCCTGGGCGGCGCCGCCGGGAACCTGGTGGACCGCCTCTTCCGGCCGCCGGGTCCGCTGCACGGGCACGTGGTCGACTGGATCCAGCTCCCGAACTGGCCGGTGTTCAACCTGGCCGACTCCAGCCTGGTGGTGGGCAGCGTCCTGGCGGTGGTGCTGGCCTTCCGCGGGGTGAACATCGACGGCACCCGCGACGGCGACACGGCCGACGGGGCCGGGGACGGGGCCGACCGGGACGGCCCGTCCGGAGGTGCGGACGAGGACGGCGGCGCCGCGGGCCGCGACGGCGGAGAGGGGGAGACGAGGTGACCGACCACCGCAGCATGCCGGTGCCGGACGGCCTGGAGGGCGACCGCCTCGACGCCGCGATGGCGCGGCTGTTCGGGCTGTCGCGCACCCGCGCCGCCGAGCTCATCGCCGATGGCAACGTGCGCGTCGACGGCGCCGAGGCGGCCAAGTCGGACCGGGTCGCCGCCGGGGCCTGGCTGGAGGTCACCCTCCCCCCGCCGCCGTCGGCCCCGGTGCCCCGCCCCGAGCCGGTTCCGGGCCTGCGCGTCGTGCACGAGGACGCCGACATCGTCGTCGTCGACAAGCCGATCGGCGTGGTCGCCCACCCCACCGTGGGCTGGACCGGCCCCTCGGTGCTGGAGGGCCTGCTGGCCATGGGCGTGCAGCTCACCACCAGCGGCGCCGCCGAGCGGCAGGGCATCGTGCACCGGCTGGACGCCAACACCACCGGCGTGATGGTGCTCGCCAAGAGCGAGGCGGCGTACTCGGTGCTCAAGCGCGCCTTCAAGGAGCGCACGGTCGACAAGCGCTACCACACGCTGGTGCAGGGCCACCCGGACCCGCTGCGCGGCACCGTGGACGCCCCGATCGACCGCCACCCCTCCGGCGACGGGCGCTTCGCCGTGGTCGCGGGCGGCCGCCCGTCGGTGACCCACTACGACACCATCGAGGCGTTCCGCGCGGCCAGCCTGCTGGAGATCAAGCTGGAGACCGGCCGTACGCACCAGATCCGCGTGCACATGTCGGCGCTGCGCCACCCCTGCGTGGGGGACCGGCTGTACGGGGCCGACCCGACCCNCCCCCGCCAGTGGCTGCACGCGGTGCGCCTGGGCTTCGACCACCCGACCGAGGGGCGGCCGGTGGAGTTCGAGAGCCCCTACCCGGACGACCTGGCCGCAGCGGTCGAGAAGCTGCGCGACGAGTAGGCGGCGCCCCGGCGGCCGCGCCCCGCGCCCCGGTCCGGGGCACCGGCGGGGCCGCCGGGACGCGGCCGGTACCCCGCCGGGGTACGGCGGCGGGGCCCGGCGGTGAACATCTCACCCATTGGACGTCGGACCGGTCACAGCAGCTTCGCACGGGCCATCTGCGGGGTTAGCATCACTTCATGCTGAGCGTGGATCGAATGCGCGTCCTACACGCCATCGCCGCCAACGGATCGCTCACCGGGGCCGCCGAGGAGCTCCGGGTCACCAATTCGGCCGTCTCCCAACAGCTGAGCAAGCTGGAGCGGGAGGTCGGCCAGCCCCTCGTCGAGCGCAACGGGCGCGGGATCCGGCTCACCGAGGCCGCCGAGGTGCTGGTCGAGCACACCGGGCAGATCCTGTCGCTGGTCCGCCAGGCCGAGGCCGACCTGGAGGCGCACCGCGACGCGGTCATCGGCCATCTGCGCCTGGCAGCGATCGCGACCGCCGCCCGCGGCCTGGTCCCGCACGCCCTGGTCGCCCTCAGGGAGAGCCACCCCCGGCTGGCCGTGGAACTCGTCGAGCAGGAGCCGCACGAGAGCATCCCGGCCGTGAGCAGGGGTGAGGCCGACATGGCGGTCGTCGTGGACTGGACGGGGGCCCCGCTCCCGCTGCCGCGCGGGATGGAGCGCACCCCGCTGATGGAGGACATCGCCGATCTGGCGCTGCCCTCCGGGCACCCGCTGGCGCACCGCGGGCTGGTCGCACTGGACGAGGTGGTGGACCTGCCCTGGATCAGCTGGCCGCGCGGCGGCGCGTGCGGCGAGTGGCTGCACCGGATGATCAGCGAGCAGGGGAACGACCCGCGGATCGTGCACACCGCCGAGGAGCACCAGACCCAGTTGGCGCTGGTCGCCGCCGGGCTGGGCGCGGCGGTGATGCCGCGCCTGGGCCGGGGGCCGGTGCCCGAAGGGGTGCGGCTGGTGCAGGTTCAGCCGGCGCTGGTGCGCCAGGTGTACGTGTTCTGGAACGCGGACGCGGCGCGCAGGCCCGCCATCAGCGCGACCGTCCGGGCCCTGCGCGATGCGGCCCTGAACCCGGAGGCGGCCACGGCATCGGTACGCGCCTGACAGCGGAGGCCACCACCCGACGCGCGGGTCCCTGATGGTCCCGGGGATGGCGGCTCGGCTGGTGCCCCGCTTGCGGGTTCCGGCCGGGCGGCGGGTCGGCGGGGTGTGGGGTGCAGGGCGGCGACGACAACGGTCGGCGGCCCTACCGGTAGCGCTGTCGACCACCAGGCGCGTACGTGGTCACCCCGAGGGGCAGCGACGGAACAAGCCGGGCGGTTCCCCGGCGCCGCTTGCCGTCCGCCGGGCCCCTCGCAAACCGGGAAGGCGGCTCG
>NZ_ANBH01000015.1 GCF_000341185.1 Nocardiopsis chromatogenes YIM 90109 | reverse complement strand
TGGTGCCCCGCTCACCGGCCCCGGCCGGGCGGCAGGTCGGCGGGGTATGGGGTGCAGGGGCCGCGACGACAAAGGTCGACGGCCCTACCGGTAGCGCTGTCGGGTGGCGGGCGTGTGCGTGGTCGCTGTGATGGGCAGCGACGGTGAGAGCGGGGCGGTTGCCAGGCCCTGCTTGCCGGGCGGGGGTGCTTGCGGTCCGGGAAGGCGGCGCGGCCGGGGTGGGCGGGTGGTCGCCCGCGTTCGTGGCGGCCTCCGAGCCGATGCGGTCGTCCCGCGGCCTCGACGGGAGTGCTGTCAGAAGTGCCGGATTGACAGCGCCTTCGCCGGGATCACCGGGGAGGGGCCTGTATCTCGGGCATGCCGGGCGCCGGGAGGGTGGTCCAGTGATCCTGTGTGGCGGAATCGCCGCCTGGTCGCCCTCCAGGCGTCGGTTCCGCCGCGCAGGGTGCCCCCGGGGGCGCCCCCGGGGTCCGGAAGGCGGGTTTGGGTTCCGCCGCTACTGGCCCGGTGTCCGGTTCGCTTGGTTTTCGGGGGGTGAAGGGGTCTTCCGCGCCCTGTTCGACGGCCGGGGCGGTCCGGCGGACAGGGCGGGCGTGCGTTCATCGCGATACGTGAACGCGATTCGGCGCCAGAAGGCCCCTAAACGGAACATCGGGGCCGTTTGCCGGTCCCGGTGTCACTCTGTGTGGCCGATATCGGCCTCGCGCGGCCCCCGTGGGTCCGGCGGAGGGGTCCGGGCGGCGCCGCGCCCGCCCCTACAGCCAACCGGAACACCCCAGACAGGCGCGAACAGGACATCTCGCCTCCAGAACCTGTTCTGGAATCGCGCTCTTCGTCGCTCCGGGGCCTCCGGGGGCGTCGCTGGGCGCGTTTCCCGCCCTCACCCGCATCTAACGCGGAGTATTCAACCAGGTCACAGGGTTGCCGGGGTTCGCTGTGCTGGCCCGGCGGCCACCCTGGGCGCCGAAGACCGCGAACCCCGGGGCCGTGCCGCTCTCCCGGACTGCGAGGGACCCGGCGGACGGCAGGTGGGGCCGGGGAACCGCCCGACTTGTTCCGTCGCCGCCCATTACGGCGACCACCCGCACGCCTCCCACCCGACCGCGCTACCGAAAGGGCCCCTGACCTTCGTCGTCGCCGCCATCAACGGTGACCACGCACACACCAGGCGGCCGACAGCGCTACCGGTAGGGCCGCCAACCTCTCTTCGTCTCCGCCTTCTGCCTTGTGCCCCGGCGGACCGCCGCCCGGCCGGGGCTGGTGAGCGGGGCACCAGCCGAGCCGCCTTCCCTGACTGCGAGGGGCCCGCCGCCCGGCAGGCGGCGCCGGGGAACCGCCCGGCTTGTTCCGTCGCCGCCCCTCGGGGTGACCACGTACGCGCCTGGTGGTCGACAGCGCTACGGGTAGGGCCGTCGCCCTTTGTCGTCGCCGCCTCTCCACCCCATACTCCATCGGCCCGCCGCTCGGCTGGGCCCGGGAGCGGGGGACCGGCTGGGCCGCCGCTCGCCCCAGGCTACGGAGGAACCGACACCCAGGACGTGGCCAAGGCCCTCGCACCTTGGCCCCGGCCGGGGAAAGCGGTCCGGGTGCCCACAGGTACCCACGGGCACCCGGGCACCCGGACCGCCCGCTTCACCCCTCGCCCAGCAGGCCCGACAAGGTCGCGCCGGGGCTGATCACGTCCGGGTCGGTCCGGGCGTCGATCAGGGTGGGCAGGTCCGCCTCCAGTGCCTCGGACAGGGCCTTCTCGAACTCCTCGGGCGTGTGCGCCGTCGCCCCCCGCGCCCCCAGGGACCGCGCGTACCCCGCCAGGTCGAGCGGGCCGCTGATGTCCACCGCCGCCGTCCGGCCCATCTCCCGCGCCTGGTGCATCGCGATGGTGCCGTAGAGCCCGTTCTGGAACACCACCACGACCACCGGCGCGCCCACCCGCACCGCCGTCTCCAGCTCCTGCCCGGTCATCAGCGCGCCGCCGTCGCCCACCGCCGCCACCACGGTCCGGTGCGGCTCCACCAGCTTGGCCGCGATCGCCGCGGGCACCGCGTACCCCATCGCGCCGCTGGTGGGCGCGAGCTGGGTACGCGGCTCGTTGAAGCGCCACCCCCGGTGCAGGAACGCCGCGAAGTTGCCCGCGTCGTTGGTGATCACCGTGTCCCGGGGGAGCACCGCGCGCATGCCCTCGACCACGGCCCAGGGGTGCAGCCGCCCGCCCGGGTGCGAGGCGGCGGCCGGGTCCGGGACCGTCGTCGCCTCCCACGCCGCGTGCGCCGGGGCGAAGTCGCGGTACATCGCCGTCGTCGGCGACGCGGCCAGCGCCTCCAGCGCGCGCCGGGCGTCGGCGACCGCGCCCATCCACACCCCGGCGACCGCCCCCACCTGGTCGGGGTCGATGTCGATCTGCGTGACGCGGGAGTCGACGACCCGCACCCCGGGGGCGGGGAACCGGTACGCCTGGGTGGTGACCTCGCTCAGCCTGGAGCCCACCACCAGCACCGCGTCCGCCTCCTCCAGGGCGCCCAGCACCTGCGGCGGGCACCCCAGCCCCAGGTGGCCCAGGTAGAGCGGGTGGTCGTTGGGGAAGACGTCCTGGCGCCGCCAGGCGGCGTACACCCCGGCCTGGAACCGCTCGGCGACCCGAACCAGCTCCTCGCGGGCGGCGCGGGCGCCGCCCCCGGCGATGATCACCGGGCGCTCGGCCCCGGCCAGCCACCGTGCCAGGCGGTCCCGCTCCTCCTCGGCGAGCGAGGGGCGGGGCGGGAGCGTCCCGGGCAGGGGGCCCAGCGTCCCGGCCGCCTGTCCCCACAGGTCGCCCGGGACGGCGATCGCCACCGGCCCCGGGCGGCCGGAGGTGGCGATCCGCAGCCCGCGCGCGGTCGCCTCCACCAGGCGGTCGGCGCGCGTCACCGTCGTCGACCACTTGGTGATGGGGGCGTAGAAGGCGGTCAGGTCCACCTCCTGGAACGCCTCCCGGCCCAGGTGGTCGGTCTCCACCTGGCCCAGGAACACGATCATCGGCGTGGAGTCCTGCATGGCCGTGTGCACCGCCACCGCCAGGTTGGACGCCCCGGGGCCGCGGGTGGCGGCCGCGGCGGCGGGGAACCCGATGAGCTTGCCCTCGGCCTCGGCCATGAACCCGGCTCCGCCCTCGTGGCGGGTCGACACCAGCTGCATGTCGCTGCGCCGGTCGATCGCGTCGGCCAGTTCCAGGAAGCTCTCGCCGGGGACGGTGTAGCAGCGCCGCACATGGGCGGCGGCGAGCAGTTCCGCCACGGCCTCGGCGGCGGTGGGCCCACTGGGCAGGGAGGTCTCGGGGGGCACGTTCGTCCTTCCGTCGTCGCAAGGCACCACGGGGCGGGGACGGCGTGCCGCCGCCCCCGCCGGTCACCGCCATCCTGCCCGAGGCGGGCGGGTCCGTCACGCGGCCGCGGGCGGGCAGGGGAGTGGGCGAGGGAGCGTCCCCTGGGCGCCCCCTCGCGCGTCAGCCGAGGCCGAGGGCCCGCAGCAGGGCGGTGGTACCCGCCGCCACGGCGACCACGACCAGGAACGGCGCGCGCAGCAGGAGCGCGGTGGCGGCCGCCCCGACCCCGGCCAGGCGTGCGGTGTCAGCCGTGAGGGCGGAACCGCCGTCGGAGAAGGTCTGCACGGCCACCAGCGCGGCGAGCAGTGCCACGGGGACGGTCATGGCGAACCGGCGAACGGCGGGGTGGTCGAGCAGGCGGCGCGGGGCGGCCAGCCCGGCGAACTTGAGCGCGTAGCAGCCCGCGGCGGTGACGGCGATCGCGATCCAGACGGTCATGGCCGCGCCTCCTGGGGCCGGTCGGGTTCGGGGGCGGCCCCGTCGGCCGCGGGGGAGTCCAGGCCCGTGCGGTCGCCGTGGCCTTCGCCATGCCCGTCGCCACCGCCCGTGGCGGCAGGCGCGGGCCCCAGCAGCGCGGCCGCCGCGGCGACGAGCACCGGGACGCCGGGCGGCAGCACGGGGACGGCGGCGAGGGCCAGACCCGCGCCGACGGCGGCGACCAGCACGATCCTGCGCCCCTCGTGCAGCCGGGGCCAGACCAGCGCCAGGAAGATCGCCGGGCCCACCGCGTCCAGCCCGAAGGCCGAGGTGTCCCCGACCCTCTCGGTGGCCACGGCCCCCACCAGGGTGGTGGCGTTCCAGAAGACGAACAGCGCGGCGAACGTCGCCGTGAACGCGGTCCGCGCGGCGGCGGGCGTGGGCTGGGCGAGCGCGGCGGCGGCGGTCTCGTCGATCACCCCGTGGGCGGCGACCGCCTTGCGGACGCCCCGCACACCGAGGATGTCGGACAGGCGCAGCCCGTAGAGGGTGTTGCGGGCGCCCAGGAGAAGGGCCCCGGCGGCCCCGGCGATGACGTTACCGCCCCCGGCGACGACGCCGATGAGGGCGAACTGGGAGGCCCCGGTGAAGGCGAGGAGGCTCAGGGCGCAGGTCTGGGCGACGGTGAGGCCCGCCGCGACGGACGCGGTGCCGAAGGCGACCCCGGAGACGCCGACGGCCAGCCCGATCCCCAGCGCGTCGCGCACCGGGGGAGAGAGTGCGAATGCTGACGTGTTCACGCCCCGAACGCTACGGAGCGGGCCCAGAGGCGGTCTTGAACGTTATTGCGCCCTCCGAGGCGGTGCGAGGCCGGTGCGGTGGTGCTGTGTCGCAGGGCGCGAACGCCGAGCCCTCTCAGAGCCGCCATTCCTCGCGGTAGTACTCCGCCGAGGCATCGACATCCAAGGCGCTCGACCCGGCTTCCGTGCGCACATTCGCCTCTGCGACAGCGGCGGCCAGCACCCCCCAGTCGTGCGGGTGGACGCGGTTCCGGCGCACGACCACCGGGCCGTGGGACGCCCCTTCAGGGGCGAGAACGATGGCGCCGTCATGGACGGCGAATCGTCGCCTTGGGCCGGGCGTGATGGGCCCCTTACGTCGGAGGAAGGAGAGGAAGGAGCGTCGGCTCAAGCCGTTGGTCGTCGGCACGTATTCGCAGGCGGGCATTCTGGCCGCCAAGAGGCCCGAGGCGGCGTTGGCGGCACCGATGGCGATGAACACCGTGCTTTCGAGGCTCACCCCGTGTTGCAGCCCGGCGATCCCCAGAAGGAGCACGAGAAACGCCATGACAGCGTAGGGAACCGTCAACCAGGGGTGGTGACGGGCGCGTATGGGAACGGACGGTGCCATATCTGTTCCTTCGGGCGGGGGAGGATCCGAACGGGCAAGAGGTCGGGGGTCGGCTGCTCACGTCATAGGGGCCCGTCCTAGGGGTCGGGCACCGCGCCCAGGATGCCCTTTTGGAACTCGCCCGGCGGCACCCCTGTCCTGCGTTTGAAGTGGCGGGTCAGGTGCGGCTGGTCCGCGAAGCCCACGGCGGCGGCCACCTCCGACGGCGGTGTCCCCTCGGCCAGCAGGCGGCGGGCCCGCTCTACGCGTGCGCTGTTCAGGTAGGCGTGTGGCGGCAGCCCCAGGTCGCGGCGGAACGCGCGCAGCAGGGCGAACGCCGACACCCCCACCTGCTCGGCCAGCTCCTCCAGGGACGGCGGGTCGGCCATGGCGGACCGCAGGACCTCCCTGGCCTCGGCGACCGTGCGGCGCGGTGCCGGGGTGGCGGCCGAGCGCGCGGAGCCGGTGGCGTGCCCGGCGAGCAGCCGGTGCAGGGCCTGGCGGGTGAGTGTCGAGGCGCTGAGCCGGTCGCCCCGTTCGGCGGCCCGATGGGCGGCGCGGAGCACCTCCGCCGTCGCGGGGGCGTGCGCCGAGGAGTCGGTGAACAGCGGCGCTCCCGCCATCCCGATGTCGCGGGCCGCGTCGGCGACGACCTCCACGTCCGGGTACAGCACCCGGTACCGCCACCCCTCCGGCGCGCCCGCGTGCCCGGTGTGCACCACCCCCGGTTCCACCAGGGCGATCCCGTCCGCGCCGACCCGGTGGGTGGTGCCCTTGTAGTCGTAGACCTCGATGCCGGACTCGATCACCGCCAGGGTGTAGGCGTCGTGCGTGTGCGGGGTGAAGGCGTGCCGGATGTAGTGCGCCTTGAGCAGGTCGACGCCGGGCAGGCCGGGGTGGCGCCAGTAGCGCGCGGTGTCGCGGGGAGGCGTGCTCATCCCGCCAGCGTAGGACGGCGCCGGGCGTCCCGGGTGGCGCGATTCACGAAATATCGCCCGGTGTGCCCGGGTTGTTCTGTGCTGGTGGGGCGGCCCACGCCCCCCAGGGGGCACCCCCGAAAACTACTACCGAGTAATATTCGGTTTCAGTGGCGCCGGACCGGCGCCCGACCGCCCGCGCCGACCGGTGCGGGACGACGAGCCGACGAAGGAAGCCATGACGGTCGACGCACAGCCGGTAGCGGAAAAGCCGGACCCCGCCGAGTACGGGTTCACCGTGGTCCCCGAGGAGCAGATCCCCGCGGAGCTCTCCGCGCTCGTGGACCGGGTGCGCTCGCTGATGGACACCGCCGCCCACACCGAGGCCGCCCCCGAGGCGCTGTCCGCGGCCGCCGACGCGGTCGCCAAGGCCGAGGAGATGCTCCGCGGCGACCGCCGCCCCATCGGCACCATGGTCCGCTCCACCTACTCCGACGGCAGCACCGAGTACGGCACCATCACCAACGGCGTCTCCGGCCCGGTCAACCCCCTCGCCCCGCCGATCGACCTGGACAAGGACGGCGAGGGCCTGCGCGCCGACTTCACCCTCAACGGCCTGTACGAGGGCCCTCCCGGGCTCGTGCACGGGGGCTGGCTCGCGGCCGTGCTGGACCAGGCCCTGGGCGGCGCCGCCAGCGCGGCGGGGATGCCGGGCCTGACCGCCAACCTCGACGTGAACTACCGCAGGCCCACCCCGCTCAACGTCCCCCTCGAGGTCCGCGCGCGGGTCACCGGCACCGAGCGGCGCAAGGTCTTCGTCTCCGGGGAGATCCGCCACGGCGGCGAGGTCACCGCCGAGGGGACCGCCCTGATGGTCCGCCTCGAACTGCCGGAGTGAGCCCCGTCGGGGCGGCCGGGGCCCGGGGGCTGGGCCCCGGCGGCCGGACGGTCGGCTCCGCCGCGCCGCCCGTGTCGCGTCCGCCCGAGTCGCGTCCGGCCGGGCCGTGCCCGGGGCCGGGTGCGTTCCTTGGATCGGCCCTTCCTGCGTGACGCCCGGGCCGACTCCTCCTTCCCCTCGGGGGCGCGGCGGCCTTGCGTCGACCATGACGCCCCCGCTGCCTCCTGCGGACCCGACCCAAGAGACACGCCCCCGATCGTTGATGGGAGAGGCGTGCCCCGATCAGTGGTCGAAGACGNGCTCGACCGGGGCGCCGACCAGCCGGTCGTGCCCGACCGCGGCCCCGAACACGCGGCCCCTCCGGCGCACCCGGCCCGCGCACACCGGCCACGGACGCCCCCGCAGTGTCCGCAGCCGATACAGGGCTTCCCGCCAACGATCCAGGGGGCACGCGGCACCAGCGGAGCATCCGGTGCGCGCGCCGGACGTGAAGGGGGTTACTCGCCGGTATGGTCTTTCTCATGTCCATGTCTGGGGCGTGATGTTCAGATTTGTTACGAATGTCGGATAGACACGGAAGCGTGACCCACATCTCGACCCCCGCAACCGGTCGGCCCCGCGAGCACGGCGGCCTGGCCGAGCTCCTGTACGAACGCGCCGCCGCGCACCCCGGCGCCGCGATGCTCAGTGCGAAGGACGGCGGCTCTCCGGGCTGGCGCGACGTCTCCGGCGCCGACGTCGCCGCCCAGGTCACCGCCGCGGCCAAGGGGCTCGTCGCCGCCGGAATCGGCCCCGGGGACCGGGTCGGCCTGCTCGCCGCCAACCGCTACGAGTGGACCGTCGCCGACTTCGCGATCTGGGCGGCCGGCGCGGTGACCGTGCCGGTCTACCCCTCCTCCTCGCCCGAGCAGATCGCCATGGTCCTCTCCGACTCCGGCGCCACCGCCTGCATCGTCGACGGAGAGGACAGCACCGCCACGGTGGAGGCCGTGCGCGCCTCCGTCCCCGGCCTGCGCCACCTGTGGACCATGGACCCGCTGCGCGGCGAGCCCGGCGCGCTGGACGCCCTCGCCGCCGCCGGGGCCGAGGTGCCCGACTCCGCCGTCGAGCAGCGCCGCGCCGCCGTGCGCCCCGGCGACCCGGCCACCATCGTCTACACCTCCGGCACCACCGGCACCCCCAAGGGCTGCGTGCTCACCCACGCCAACTTCTTCGCCGAGGTCGAGGCCGCCACCACGGCCCTGTCCGCCCTCTTCGACGACGGCGGCGACCCCGACGCCGCCCCCTCCACGCTGCTCTTCCTGCCGCTGGCGCACGTGTTCGGCCGCATGGTGCAGGTCGCCGCCGTCCACGCCGGGGCCCGCCTGGGCCACGCCCCCAGCGTCCGCGAGCTCATCGCCGACCTGGGCACCTTCCGGCCCACCTTCCTGCTGGCCGTGCCCTACGTCTTCGAGAAGATCCACACCACCGCGCGCAAGCGCACCTCCGGGCTCAAACGCCGGATCTTCGACGCCGCCACCGACACCGCGGTCGCCTACAGCAAGGCCCTGGACACCCCCGGCGGCCCCGGCCCGCTGCTGAGGCTGCGCCGCCGCCTGTTCGAGCCGATCGTCTACCGGCCGCTCACCGGCGCCCTGGGCGGGCGCTGCACCCGGGTCATCTCCGGCGGCGGCGCCCTCGACGTGCGGCTCTTCCACTTCTACCGGGGCGTGGGCGTGGAGGTCATCGAGGGCTACGGCCTCACCGAGACCACCGCCGCCGTGCTGGCCAACCTGCCCGGCCGCTCCCGCGCCGGGACCATCGGCGGCCCCCTGCCCGGGGTCGACGTGCGCATCGACGACGACGGGGAGATCCTCGTCAAGGGCGGCCCCGTTTTCGAGCGCTACTGGAACCGCCCCGAGGCCACCGAGGAGGCCTTCCGCGACGGCTGGTTCGCCACCGGCGACCTGGGCGCCGTCGACGGCGACGGGTACGTGCGCGTCACCGGCCGCAAGAAGGAGATCCTGGTGACCGCCGGGGGCAAGAACGTCGCCCCGGTCCCCGTGGAGGAGCGCGTGTGCGCGGCTCCGCTGGTCGACCAGTGCATGCTCATCGGCGACGGCCGCCCCTTCGTCACCGCGCTGATCACCCTCGACCCCGAGGAGTTCGCGGCGTGGAAGGCCGCGGCGGGCAAACCCGCCGACGCCGACGCCGCGTCCCTGGCCGACGACCCCGACCTGCGCGCCGAGGTGCAGAAGGCCGTGGACGCCGGGAACGCCGCCGTCTCGCGCGCCGAGTCGGTCCGGGCGTTCACCATCGTGCCGCGCCCCTTCGGGGTCGAGGACGCCACCCTCACCCCGACGCTGAAACTGCGCCGCGCCCGCATCATGGAGCGCGAGTCCGAGACGATCGAGCGGATGTACGCCAAGCGCTGACGCCTTCGGGGCGGCGGGCGGCGGCCCGCCGCCCTCCCGCGGGTGCGGCCCGCCCGGCCCGCCCCGGGCCTCACCGGCCCCGGGCCTCACCGGCCCCGGACCTCACCCGCCCCGGGCCTCACCGGCCCGGCCGCCCTCACCCGGTGCGGGGCCCGACCTCCAGGTCAGCGTCACCTTCACGGCGCCCTGGGCGGCGGTCTTGGCCAGGAAGACGTCCGCCTCGGCGCTCACGTTCATCCCCAGCTCCACCGTCACCTCGTCCGGGTCGCCCGGCAGGTCGCGCAGTTCCCGCACCACCAGGGCGGACATGTCGCGGATGCGGCCGAACACCCTCTGCGCCGTCTCGTCCGCGCTGCGCAGGATGTCCCGCCCGCTCACGTCGCGCATCTGCGGCGAGCTGCCCGCCGCCTCGATCAGCACGTAGGCGTCCTCACCGCCCCGTTCGTCGGGGAACCGCACGATCTCCGCCATCGCCTCCGCCCTTCGCCGCGGTCCCGCCCGGTCCGGACGGGAGACCATCCCAGCGCGGAATCCCCTTGCGCGTAAGGGAAATGTCCGGGAGTGGCCGACATGAAGGTAAAAGCGTCGGGGATATACAGGCCGACTGGCGCCCAGTCGCGAACTTCGTCATGGGAGCAGATGTGTGTGCCGCCCCTACGTGGCGTACCCGAGCGTGTCCCCACCGCACGGCCGCGAGGTGCAGATGAGCGCTGAGCCGACTCCGTCGGTCGAGGGGGGCGACGGGTGTACCGCGCACCGGCCCTCCTCCGCCCGCCCCGGGCTGTACGACGGCCGGGGCTGGCGCACGTCCTCGTGGAGCAACCAGCAGGATGGCAAGTGCGTGGAGGCGGGCCCGTCTCCGCGGGGAGGCGTGCTCATGAGGGACTCCCGGAACAGGGGGGAGGCGCCCCTGCGGTTCGGCGAGGGCGAGTGGACGCGGCTCATCGCATGGGCCGTCCGCGCCGGTGACGGCCCCGCGGCCGCCTGAGGGCGGCCGGGGGCGCACTCACATCAGGCTGAGGAAGAGGTCGCAGTTGCCGCGCACGTCCCGCACCGCCGACGCCGTCGCGGGGTGGTCCGGGCCGAACACGCTCCGGTACCGGGCGAGCAGGCGCTCCCTCTCCTCCACGGGGACCTGGCCGTCCTCGGCGGTCCGGTCGAGGAGCAGGTTGCGCTCCACGACCAGCGTGAGCGGGTGGTCCTCCCCGAGGTTCTCCACGACCAGGGCGTGGGTCCGCCGGTCGTGCTCCAGTGCGCGCCGGGGCGCGCCCAGCGCGAACAGGTCGCTGGCGAGGTTGACCGCGTTGGCCAGCGTGTTCGGGTGGCTCGGCCCGAGCCGGTCCTCGTGTACGGCCAGCGCGGCCTCATCCAGGCTCCGGGCCTCGTCCAGGCGGCCGAGGAGCCGCAGCACGACGGCGTGGTTGACGGCCGCGTCGGCGTAGAGCGGATGGTTGGGGCCGTAGACGGCGCGCAGCCCCTCCAGGGCGTGCTCGGAGAGGGAGAGCGCCTGGTCGTGCTCGCCCACCGCCCGCAGGTTGACCGAGTGGCACCCCGCCGACTGGAGCGCGTAGAGCGAGGAGCTGCCCTCGCGTTGGACGTAGAGCCGGTGGGTCTCGTCCGACATCGCCAGTGCCTCGTCGAGGCGCCCGATCCTGCGCAGGATCGTCGACAGGACGAGCAGGGCGCCCAGCCGGAACTGGTTGTCCGCGGGGTAGACGCGCTCGATGGTGACCCGGGACCCCTCCATGATGTCCAGGGCGCGCCAGTAGTCGCCCGACTCCATGTACCCCAGCGCGAGGGTGTACTCACTGGACAGGGTGCGCAGGTTCTCCGGCCCGAGGATCTCGGTGCGCCGCTCCAGGTTGTACCGGTCGATCTCCAGCGACTCCTCGAACCGGCCGACCATGCGCAGGCCGACGGCGTGGATGTGGGCCGCCATCAGGGTCTCCGGGTCGTCGCGCCCCATGAGGCGCTCCTGGCGCTCGAAGATGTTGCCGCTGATTTCGAGCGCGTCGTAGTAGCGCCCCAGTTTGCGCAGGTCGGGGGGGAGGTCGTTCATGACGCTGAGCGTCTCGGCGTCGTCGGGCCCGTTGAGCCGGGTGAGGGCGTCCACCACGTGCAGGGTGAGCTCGTGGGAGTCCTCGAAGTCGCCGAACGCCGACAGCAGCGCCGCGTAGAGCGCCTGGGCGCGGAGCGTCTGCGTGTGCTCGTCGCCCAGATGGTGCGTCCAGTGCCGGATGGTGGTCTCGGCCAGGGTCCTGGCCGCTCGGGGACGCCCCCACAGGTGGAGGAACATGATCTGGTTGCAGACCAGCTGGCGGCACCAGCCGCTCTGGCAGTCCCACTGCTCGGTCTCCCAGATGTGCGGCTGCAGCTCGGCATAGCGCGGCCAGTCCAGCACCGACTCGGGATCCCCCGGCTCGAAATTGGCCAGCAGCTGGTGGGCGCAGTGCCGGAACTCGGCCCGCTGCTCGTCGGTCAGCGGCAGCTTCAGCGTCTCCTGCACCAGCTTGTGCAGTTGGAAGGTGCCGTTGCGGTGGTCCATCCGCGCCAGGGCATAGCGGTCGATGCTGCGCAGCACCCGCCCCAGCCGGACCGCGGGGTCCGACAGGATCTCCTGGAGCTCCCTGGGCCCCTCCACGTTCCGCGCACCGTTGAACAGGCGGCGCGAGATGGGCTGCGGGGCCAGGAACGCGCACACCTGCAGCAGGCGCAGGGCCGCCGGGTCGGTCTGGTAGAGCCGGTCCAGCGCCATGTTCATGGTCGCCCCGACCGTCCACGGGTAGTCCGGCGACGGCGCGACGCTGGTCAGCAGCTCCTCCTGCTTCTCGTCGAACACCTCCAGCCAGTCCCGCGGGTCCATCATGGTCTCGTACAGCCACACCGCCGTCTGCTCCACCGCCAGCGGCAGGTCGCCCAGCTTGTCGGCGATCAGGTCGGCATCGGGCACCGTCAGCGCCTCTGGACCGCGCTTGCGCAGGAGCTCGATGCTCTCCTCCCGCAGGAAGACGTCGACCTCCAGCAGGTTCCCCCCGGCGTTGCGCCACTGCGAGGAGCGCGAGGAGATGAGGACCTGCCCCGGCCCCCCGCTCGGCAGCAGCGGCTGCACGTCCTCGGGATCGGCCGCGTTGTCGTAGACCAGCAGCCAGTCCTGGTAGGGGTGGCCGGTCCGCAGCGCCTCCAGCACCGACCGGGAGATGCTCGCCGGGTCCCGGTCGGTGGCCACACCCAGCCGCGGGGCCAGGTCGATCAGCGACTGCTGGATCTGGGTGGGGGTGTCCGCGGGGATCCACCACACCAGCTCGTAGTCGGTCCGGTGGCGCCAGGCGTACTCGGTGGCCAACTGCGTCTTGCCCACGCCGCCCATGCCGCGCAGCGCCTGGGGCAGGATGTGCGTGTCGCCCGAGGCCAGCCGCCGCGACAGCTCCTCCAGCAGGGCGTGGCGGCCCACGAAGGACGGGTTGCGGGGCGGGATCCTGCCCCACACGAACGGGCGAGAGCGGTCCGTCGGCGGACGCCTGTGCCCCGGTGCGGTGTCGTCCTCCCGTGGCCGCCCCTCCTGGGCGGGCACCTCCGGGCGCTGCGCCGCAGGGGCGCCCGCACGGCCGGCTCCAGGGAACACGGAATCTCCAGCAGCCACGTCGTCCCTCTGTTCTGGTCGTACCTGGTGGTCAGCGGGCGCCGCCTCGTGCGCCCGCTCGTGCTCGGGCCCCGTCGGCCCCGCCCCGCCCGCCGGCGCCACGTCCCACAGGTCGGCCGCCGTGCGCATCACCCCGGGCAGCGCCCGCATCGCGGGCCGGAGCGCGCGGGCGATGGGGGCGGTCTCGTCGTGGACGGGCGGCAGCGCCGGGTCGAAGGTCCGCCCGTGCAGCAGCGCCGCGAACGCCTCCATCCACGGGGCGGCCCCGGCGAACCGCTCGGCGGCCAGGGCGAGCAGCGCCCGGATCCGCTCGCGGGTGGCCCCGGAGGCCAGCAGGGCGGCCCGCACCCCGGGGCGGAACCCCAGCGACACCTGGTCGGCGCGGGTGATGGGGATGCCGCCGGGGCGCCGCACCACCAGCCCCGACCACAGCGCCTCGGCCAGGTCGGAGGCGGTGGCCCCGGGCACGAACCGCGCCCGCACCGCGTGCGCCGTCGGCAGGTTCAGCGGCACCGCCGCCAGGCACACGGCCAGCTCCACCGCAGGGGCGGAGGCCGTCTCCCGGAACGTCTCCACCAGCTCGGCGGCGTCCGCGGGGCCGGGCCCGGCCCCGCGCCGCACCAGCGGGCGGGGGAGGGCCGACGGGGGAGGGCCTCCGGGGGCGTCCTCGGCGTAGAGCACCGAGGCGGTCAGCTCGGGGGCCTCCGGGCGCTGGGACACGAACCCCGCCCACGCCCCCAGCTCCTCGGCGTCGAGCGGGACGACGGGCACCGGGACCGCGCCGTCGGGGGGAAGGTCGGGGCCCCCGTCCCGCCCCGGCCCGAAGGGCTCGGCGAGCCCGTCGACCGGCGCGGCGGGCACGGTCCGGTAGTCGGCGTTGGGGGCCACGGAGGGCCCGGACTCGTCGGGCGGGCGCAGCACCGCGAGCCGGGGCCGGGTGCCCGTGCGCGGCCACTGGGCCCGGTCCAGGAGCTGCACGACGCCGACCGCGGCGGTGCGCCCCCAGCGGGCCAGCCACGCGGGGACCGCCCCCCGGTGCCAGCCCTCGCCGACGCCGTCGGTGAGCACCAGCACCACCTGGCTCCCGCCGTCGGCGACGAGCCGCCGGGGGGAGGGCGCGGGGCCGCGCTCGGAGCGCAGCACCAGGTCGTCGTGCCAGGCCTTGTCGGAGTCCAGGCGCAGCACGCGGGTGCGGGCGCACACCTTCAGCGGCGCCAGCAGCTCCAGGAACCGCTTCACCCGCGGCTCGTGCACCAGCATGGACAGGCCCGCGTCCACGAGCACGGTGAGGGAGTCGGGGGAGGCGGGCTCCCCGGAGAAGCGGGGCAGCAGCGGGACGCCGCGGGTGCCCGGTCCGGAGGGCCGGGCCAGTGCGCGCTCGGCGTACCCCTCGGCGGTGGCGCGCTCGTCCAGGGGACCGGTGCCGGGCGTCAGGCGGGTGCGGCGCAGCCGCAGCAGGGCGCGCACCAGGCCCTGCGGGTCGGGCAGGTCCGAGGCGGGCCCGTCGGCGGGGCCGGGGGCGGCGAAGTCGTCCCGGCCGTCGCGGTCGGGGCGCACGGGCGGGAAGGGCGGCCCGGCGCCGGGCGGGGGCCCCTCCGGCCACGGAGCGCCGCCCCCGGGCGCGCCGTCGCCGGGCTCGGAGGCGGGGGCGCCGTGCGGGCCGGGAGGGTCGGGCGGGGCGAGCGGTTCGGCGTCCTCCCCGGGGCCGCCCTCCGGGGCGCCCGGCTCCGCCTCGTGCCGGGCGGGCGCGCCGTGCGGCGCGGGCGGCGGGGGGCCTCCGGCCGCGTCCGGGGCGGTGCCGCTGTGCGCGGCCAGCCACACGGCGTCGGCGACCTCCCACCACAGCGGGCCGGCGTCCTGAGGGTACGCCTCATCGGGGGGCGGCTCCCGCTCCGCCCCCTCGGCTCGCGGCTGCTCGGCCCGCGGCAGGGGTCGCTCGCCTCGCGCGCTCACTCAGGGCCCGTTTCGGTCAGGCGTTGCCAGATCACGTCGAGGACGTGCTGCCAGGCGTTCGGATCCCAGGATGTGGCACGCGCGCGGACATCGGAACTAACGAGATGGACCGAGTTGAGTAGCTGGTCGATGGACAGGCCGCCCTTGCCCGCCGAGCGCTCCACGAACGCGCGGATCAGCTCCCGGTCGGCGGCGGCGTCGCGGCCGGAGAAGTGCGCGGCGACGATCTCGGCGAGCTGCTCCTGGGTGGGCGGGGGCAGCTCCACCGGCAGGCAGCGGCGGCGGAACGCGGCCGGGAAGGGGCGCTCGGAGTTGCTGGTGATGGCGATGAACGGGAACTCGCGGCAGACCACCTCGCCCCCGCGCACGGTCGCGGTGCGGCCGGGGTCGTCGGTGGGGACGGCGACCTCGGGCTGGGAGGCGCGCAGCCGCGCCAGCTCGGGGATGCGGAACCGGCCGTTCTCCAGCACGTCCAGCAGGTCGTCGGCCAGATCGGCGTCGCCCTTGTCGAACTCGTCGATGACCAGCACCCGCGGCAGCTCGGCCGGGAGCAGCGCGGTGCCCAGCGGCCCGAGCCGCAGGTAGTCCCCGATCGGGCGGCGCCCCTCGCGCTCGGCGGCGTCGGGCCCCAGCGCCGCGGCGTCGGCGCTGATGTCGTGGATGCGCGCCAGCGGGTCGTAGGAGTACAGGCCGTCGGCCAGGGAGGTGCGGCTGGTGACCGACCAGCGCAGCACGCGGCCCAGGCCCAGCTCGCGGGAGACGCGGTAGGCCAGGCTGGACTTGCCCACCCCGGGGCGCCCGGTGACCAGCAGCGGGCGGCGCAGCAGCAGGGCGGCGTTGACCGCGTCGGCCACGGCGGTCTCGGCCTCGGTGAGCCGGCGCACGCCCGCGCCGTGCCCCGGCCCCAGCACCCGCTCCATTTCGGCCTCGTCGACCGGAGGATCCGTCCCGTCCGGAACCCCGGGGAAGCGGCGCCACGGCGGCGGCGGGGGGAGCCGCTCGCCCAGCGGCGGCGCGTACGGGCTCGGCGTTCCGGTGCCCCGGTAGATCCACCAGGAGGGGAACGCGGGGCCGCTCTCGGGCCGCCCGGGGCCGGGCTCCGGGGCGGACGTCATCGGCGGGACCTCCCTATTCGCTGTCCGGGGTCTCCTCAGGGGCGGCGATGGACCCGGGCCCGCGCTCCTCGGCGGCGGGGCCGGTGAGGTCGCTGAGAAGTGCGATGTCGAAGGGGTCGCCGGTATTCGTGGTCGTCGCGTCGGAAATGTCGGTATCGGTGGCGGCGATACGCCATTCGAGCAGGCGTTTCGGGAGGTCGCCGATCTCCTCTCGGGTGAGCTGGTGACGCTCCCGGGAAATCAAGGTATCGAAAGCGTACTCGTTGTCCAACGGAGGAAAGGCCGCCGTGTTCTCATGTTCCTCTCCCGGGCGCCGTGTGGGCCCCGGGCGGCGGGCTGCCGAGGCGCGCCAGGCCACGACCGGGACGCCCGACTCCAGCGCCGCCGCCAGCGCCTCCCGGAGGCCGGGCGCCGCGCCCTCGACCAGCAGGCACACCGCGACCGCGGGGTCGGTGAACCGGTCGTGCAGCGGCCCCGCGCCCCGGTGGCGGGCCCCGATCCGCCGCACCCGGCCCTGGCCGCTCCCGGTCACATGTTCGATACGGCGCCGCCGCTGCCGCCGTGCGCGGCTCCATTGCCGCGCCCGCTGCCGCTCGTAACTGTGGAGAACGATTTCGTAGGCGCTGCCCAGGCGCTCCCCATAAGGGCTCATCGGGGTCCTGATCCTCCAGTGCGGCACGTCGCCGGAAATGAGCAGATCGAAAGGGAGGATGAAATCCAGGGCCAGCTCCGGGGCCTGCGCGCGCGAGCGCTGCTCCAGCATCCGCTCGACGTCGGTGACCATGTCCAGCACCGCCGGGCGCAAGCCGTTCGCCTCCACCCGGACCGCGCCGCGCGGGGTCACCGTGCCCCCGGCGCGCACCCGTGCGCGCACCTCGTAGCGGCGCGGACGCCCCGGCGGCCCCGGCAGCGGCTCGGCGGTGACCTCCAGGCGCGCCCCGGAGCGCGGCATCGGCGCCGGGCCGCCGCGCAGCCGCAGCAGCGCCTCCCGGGGCACCTCGCCCGGCCCGCGGGTGTCGGCGTAGGCGCGCAGCACCGCGGGGTCGCCGACACCGAGCCGGGCCGCCTCCTCGGCGAAGACCACCTCGCGGGGGAGCCCGTCCCCGCGCGGCGCCAGGCCGCTCAGGTGGTCGAAGGCCTCCAGGGCGGTGCGGAACGGCGCCGCCTCCAGGGCGCGGGAGGCCGTCGCGGCCCGGTAGGCCGAGGCCGCGTCGGCGAAGGGCACCGCCCCCAGCGCGCGCTCCACCCCCTGCCGCCCGGGGTCGGCGGCCAGCGGGGACAGCGACGCGACGGCCTCGACCGGCACCACCGCGGCCAGCCGGCCGCCCTCGCCGCCCGGGCCCAGCAGCGCCTGCCCGACGATGCCCATCACCGCGCCCTCCTCCACGTCCAGCACCCCGCACCCGCTGAACCCGGGCATGATCCCCATCGGCGCGCCGGGGTCCAGGTCGAGCTGGGCCGCGCCCGCGCGCACCCCGTCGCCGACCACCCGGCCGAAGGCGCTGAGCCCGAGCGGGGCCTCGGCGGCGTACCGGGCGGGGTGGCCGCGCACGTGCACCGCGCGCGGCCGCCGGGTGCGCCGGATCCGCTCCATGACGCCGCGCAGCACCGCGGGCTCGGGGTCGGCGGCGCCGGGGGCCGGGTCCAGCCGCAGCACCGCGGTGTCCCCGGCCGGGTCCCAGGCGCCGGGGTCGACCCGGGCCGTGCGGCGGGGGAAGCCGCCCGCGCCGGGCACCTCGACGGGCACGGCGGCGGCCCGCGCCGGGGGCGCCTGCCCGCGGGGGCGCTCCAGCGCGGCGTCGACGACGTGGGCGCAGGTGAGGATCCGGCCGCCGGGCAGCACGACGCCGCCCCCGGCGACCGCACCATGGAGGGTGGGGATCCGTACCTGCCACGTGGGGAGGGAGAGCGGTGCGGGGGTGAGGGGGTGAGAAGGAGAAGCCACCGTGGCGCGGTCACTTTCTGCGGTTGTCCGAGGTGTGCGATTCGGTTGGCTCCTTATTGTTCCCGCCGTGGTGGTGAATACGCTATGTAGGGATTCGGCTACTGAAAAATCCCAGGTGGGAGAGGTGGGGGCGGGCCGAGGCCGCCGAGCGGCCGTTACAGAGCGGTTATCAACGGGAGGAATGGGAGCCGGGGGAGGGCGTTCGACCACCGCGACCAGAATGGCGGTTCACCTGGGCCCTTGCGGGCCGGTGGCGGCACAGAGGCGCGGGGCGCCGTCGTGGACGGCGTCCGGCGGAGCGGAGGAGCCTTCGGCGTCCGGGCCGCGGCCTCCGCAGGCCGGGCGCCTGCCGAGGGCGCGAAGGCGGACCGGGTGCGGCCCAGAGCCGTACCGGCCGCTGGTCGGAAGGAAATGACACCATTCCGGCGGAGGCGGCCCCTCCGTATCCTTCCAGCCGCGGGCGCACCTCGCCGGGGTACCGCCGGCCCGCCGCCGGTGAAACGGCCGAGGGGCGGTCCCCTCGGCCGACATGCGCTTTCACTTTCGCCTGCTGTTCCTGCCTCGCGCCGAATTCCGGCGGTGGGGCGTTCCTTTCGGGCCGCCCCGGCGCCGCCGGGGCGGCCGCGCCCCTCAGCCGAGGGTCGGGATCGACTTCCACCGCAGGTACTCGTCGAGCCCTTCCGGGCCGAACTCGCTTCCGACCCCGCTCGCCTTGCGGCCGCCGAACGGCGTGTTCACGTCGATGTTGTAGGCGTTGACGCCGAACGTGCCCGCGCGCACCCTGCGGGCCACCGCCAGGCCCCGTTCCGGGGCGGACGTCCACACCGACCCGGCCAGCCCGTACTCGCTGTCGTCGGCCATGCGCACCGCCTCGTCGTCCCCCTCCGGCCCTTCGCCGTCGTAGGGCACCACCACGACCACCGGGCCGAAGATCTCCTCGCGCGCGATGCGCATGTCGTTGCCCGCGTCGGCGAAGACGGTCGGCTCGACGTAGAACCCGCCGTCCCGGCCTCCGCCCTTCGGGCGCCCTCCGCCCGTGGTGATGCGGGCGCCCTCCTTGAGGCCGAGCGCGATGTAGCCCTCGACGCGTTCGCGCTGGCGCTCCGAGACCAGCGGCCCCACCTCGGTCGCGGGGTCGGACGGGTCGCCGACACGGAGCGCGGCCACCTTCTCGGTGACCGCCTCCACCACCTCGTCATAGCGCGAGCGGGGCGCCAGCACGCGTGCTTGGGCGATGCACGCCTCCCCGTTGTTGAGCAGCGCGGTGAGCGGCAGCATCGCCAGGTAGGCGTCGAGGTCGGCGTCGTCCAGGATCACCGCGGCCGACTTGCCGCCCAGCTCAAGGCTGCACCCCTTGAGGTGCTCGCCGCACAGCGCGCCGATGCGGCGCCCGGCGGCGGTCGAGCCGGTGAAGGCGACATGGTCCACGCCCGGGTGGGCCACCAGGTGCTCGCCCGTCTCGCGCCCGCCCGCCACGATGTTGAGCACCCCGGGAGGCAGTCCCGCCTCCTCGGCGGCCTCGGCCAGCACGTACGGGTCCAGGGGCGTCTCCGGCGCGGGTTTGACCACCACCGCGCACCCGGCCAGCAGCGCCGGGGCGACCTTGGCGGCGATGAGGAACTGCGGCACGTTCCACGGCACGATCGCCGCGGCCACCCCGGCGGGCTCGCGCTCGACGTGCACCGGCCCGAGCAGCCCCGGCCGGACCTCGCTCCAGCCGACCCGGTCGGCCAGGCCCGCGTAGTACTCCAGCACGGAGTGGGCGAGCGGGGCCTGGGCGAGCTGCGAGAAGGACAGGGGGCTGCCCATCTCGGCGGTGATGAGCCCGGCGAGGCCGCCGACGCGCCGGCCGTATGCCTCGGCCAGCCGCCCGAGGGCCGCGCCCCGCTCGGCGGGGGAGGTCCGCGGCCACGGCCCGGAGTCGGCGGCCCGGCGGGCGGCGTCCACGGCGAGGCCGATGTCGGCGGGGGTCCCCTCCGGGGCCCACCCGACGGTCCGCCCGTCGTGCGGGCCGATCACCNNNGGGCCGATCCCCTGCAGCCCCCCGCCACCGGCGGGCGCCATCCACCGTCCGTCGATGAAGAGCCGGTCGTACGACGTCATCACGCCTCCCTGAATAAGCAGAACGAGTTTCAGTCTGCATTCCGGGCACGGGGAAGGCTAGACGGTTCCGGTGGATCGGTAGGTGTAACCTGTTATCGATAGGTTTGGGCGAGGGGGGCGGTCCCCGGCCACGGTGTTCGAGGGGGACCGGAACGGGGTGAACGGGCCCGACCGGCCCGGCGGCCCGCCGGGGCCGCCCCGCGCGCCCGCCCAGGTCGGGCCGGGGGCCGCCGCCGCGCCCGGGAAGGGTGTGTTTCTCTGGACACCGCCGATGCGGCGCGGAGGCGCCCCGGCACCCGTGTGATGGCCGTAGGCTCAGGAGGCGTCCGCCGTCCCACCGACTCGCTTGAGGGGAACCCCGCGCCATGGCCGATCCCTTCGTCCACCTGCACGTCCACACCGAGTACTCGATGCTGGACGGTGCGGCGAAGCTCAAGAACCTCTTCGAGGTCGCCCAGCAGGAGAAGATGCCCGCGGTCGCCATGACCGACCACGGGAACATGCACGGCGCCTACGACTTCTACAAACAGGCGCAGGCGGCGGGGGTCACCCCGGTGATCGGCGTGGAGGCCTACGTCGCGCCGGAGTCGCGGTACCACAAGAAGCCGGTCCGCTGGGGCGATCCCAGCCAGAAGAGCGACGACGTCTCCGGCGGCGGCGCCTTCAACCACATGACCATGTGGGCGCGGAACAAGGAGGGGCTGCACAACCTCTTCAAGCTCAACTCGCGCGCCTCCACCGAGGGCTTCTTCCGCAAGCCCCGCATGGACAAGGAGCTCATCTCCGAGTACGCGGGCGGCATCATCGCCACCACCGGCTGCCCCTCCGGCGCCGTGCAGACCCGCCTGCGGCTGGGCCAGTTCGACGAGGCGCTCCAGGCCGCCTCGGACTACCGGGACATCTTCGGCCCGGAGAACTTCTTCGTCGAGCTGATGGACCACGGCCTCGACATCGAACGCCGCGTCCGCGAGGGCCTGCTGACCATCGCCAAGCAGCTCGACCTGCGGTTCGTCGTCACCAACGACTCGCACTACACCTACGAGAACGAGCGCGACGCCCACGACGCGCTGCTGTGCATCCAGACCGGCTCCAAGCTCTCCGACGAGAACCGGTTCAAGTTCGGCGGGTCCGGCTACTACCTCAAGACCGCCGAGCAGATGCGGGCGATCGACACCTCCGACGCTTGGCTGGAGGGGTGCAAGAACACCCTGGCCATCGCCGAGATGGTCGACACCTCCGGGATGTTCGACTACTACGACCTGATGCCCAAGCTCCCCTGGCCCGAGGGCGAGACCGAGGAGAGCTTCTTCCGCAAGGAGGTCATGCAGGGGCTGGAGCGCCGCTTCCCCTCGGGCATCCCCGACGGCTACGTCGAGCAGGCCGAGTACGAGATCGACGTCATCATCCAGAAGCGCTACCCCTCCTACTTCCTCGTGGTCGCCGACTTCATCAACTGGGCCAAGGAGAACGGCATCGCCGTGGGGCCGGGCCGCGGGTCGGCCGCGGGGTCGCTGCTGGCCTACGCGCTCGGCATCACCGACCTCGACCCCATCCCGCACAGCCTGATCTTCGAGCGGTTCCTCAACCCCGAGCGCGAGTCCCCGCCCGACATCGACATCGACTTCGACGAGCGCCGGCGCGGCGACGTCATCCGCTACGTCACCGAGAAGTACGGCGAGGACAAGGTCGCCATGATCGCGACCTTCGGCACCATTAAGGCCAAGGCCGCCATCAAGGACGCCTCGCGCGTCCTGGGCTTCCCCTACGCGCTGGGCGACCGCGTCTCCAAGGCGTTCCCCCCGGCGGTCATGGGCAAGGACATCCCGCTGACCGGCATCTTCGACGAGAAGCACGCCCGGTACAACGAGGCGGGCGAGCTGCGCAAGCTCTACGAGGAGGACGTCGAGGTCAAGCAGGTCATGGACCTGGCCCAGGGCCTCGAAGGGCTGATCCGGCAGACCGGCGTGCACGCGGCGGGCGTCATCATGAGCTCGGAGACCATCACCGACCACATCCCGGTCATGATGCGCGACTCCGACGGGGTCATCATCACGCAGTTCGACTACCCGACCTGCGAGACGCTCGGCCTGATGAAGATGGACTTCCTCGGGCTGCGCAACCTGACCATCATGGACGACTGCATCAAGAACATCGAGGCCAACCGGGGGGAGAAGGTCGAGCTGCTCGACCTGACCCTGGACGACCCGGCCACGTTCGAGCTGCTGCAGCGCGGCGACACCCTGGCGGTCTTCCAGTTCGACGGCGGCCCGATGCGCGCGCTGCTGCGGCAGATGAAGCCCGACCACTTCGAGGACATCTCCGCCGTCGGCGCCCTGTACCGGCCCGGTCCCATGGGCGCCAACTCGCACATCAACTACGCCCTGCGCAAGAACGGCCAGCAGGAGATCACCCCGATCCACCCGGAGCTGGCCGACGCGCTCGAAGAGATCCTCGGCACGACCTACGGCCTGATCGTGTATCAGGAGCAGGTCATGCAGATCGCCCAGAAGCTCGCCGGGTACACGCTCGGCGAAGCGGACCTGCTCCGCCGCGCCATGGGCAAGAAGAAGAAGGAGGTCCTCGACCGCGAGTTCAAGCCGTTCAGCGAGGGGATGAAGAAGAACGGCTACTCCGACGAGGCGATCAAGACCCTGTGGGACATCCTCGTCCCCTTCTCCGACTACGCCTTCAACAAGGCGCACTCGGCCGCCTACGGGCTGGTGTCGTACTGGACCGCCTACCTCAAGGCGAACTACCCGGCCGAGTACATGGCGGCGGTGCTCACCTCGGTCGGCGACGACAAGGACAAGAGCGCGCTCTACCTGAACGAGTGCCGCCGCATGGGCATCAACGTGCTGCCGCCGGACGTCAACGAGTCCGACGCCACGTTCACCCCGCGCGGCGAGCGGGAGATCCGCTTCGGCCTGTCGGCGGTGCGCAACGTCGGCACCAACGTCGTCGACGGGATCGTCAAGGCGCGCCGGGAGAAGGGGCGCTTCACCTCCTTCGCCGACTTCCTGGACAAGGTGCCCCAGCAGGTCTGCAACAAGCGCGTGGTGGAGTCGCTGATCAAGGCCGGCGGGTTCGACGAGTTCGGCGAGCCGCGCAAGGGCCTGGTGCTCGTGCACGAGCAGGCCATCGACGCCATCATCGGGCACAAGCGCGCCGAGGCGGCCGGGCAGGACTCGCTGTTCGGCGGCATCGCCGAGCCGGAGTCGGGCATCCAGGTGGTGCCGGACATCCCCGAGGGCGAGTGGGACAAGACCACGCTGCTGGCCTTCGAGCGGGAGATGCTGGGCCTGTACGTGTCCGACCACCCGCTGCTGGGGCTGGAGAGCCTGCTGGCCTCCAACGCCGACTGTTCGGTGGCCGACCTGGCCGACCGGGCCGACGGCTCCATGGTGACCGTGGGCGGGCTGCTGTCGGGGCTCACCCGCAAGATCACCAAGCAGGGGAACAGCTGGGCGATGGCCCAGCTGGAGGACCTGGGCGGCGCCGTCGACTGCATGATCTTCCCCAACACCTACCAGCTGTGCTCGCACGTGCTGGCCGAGGACGCGGTGCTGTTCATCAAGGGGCGGCTGGACCGGCGCGAGGACGTGCCCAAGCTGATCGCGATGGAGGTCATCCAGCCGGACCTGTCCCAGGTGGGCAAGGAGCAGCCGGTGGTGGTGTCGATGCCGATCTCCCGGGTGCAGAAGGGCACCATCTCCGAGTTCCGCGACATCCTGTCCCGGAACAAGGGGCAGACCCAGGTGCACCTGCAGGTGCACAACGGTCCCCGCACCACGGTGTTCGCGCTGGACGAGGGGCTGCGGGTGAGCCCGTCGCCGGAGCTGATGGGCGAGCTGAAGGCGCTGCTGGGCTCCAACTGCCTGGGCGGCGTCTAGCCGCTGGGCCCCGCCCGGGCGCGCATGGTCGGGCCCCGTCCTCCCCGAGGGAGGGCGGGGCCTTCGTCGTGTCCGGGAGCCGGTGTCCGCCACGGCTTGCCAAACGACCGGTACCGATATATCGTTAACTATCAAGATAGAAGATCACCTATCGGGACCGGTCGGATGTGCACACGTCCCCGGCCCCGGAACCAGGAGGACACCATGACCGCGATGGCGATGCCGTGGCCCTGGAGCGGCCGCGACGACGAGAACGCGCGCGACCCGCGCGCCGCGCGCCTGCGCGACGAACGCTTCTCGCGCGGCGGCGGGCGCTCCGCGCCGTGGTCCGAGCGCGACGCCCGGCGGGCGCTGAAGCACTGGATGAAGATGGGCGACCAGGGGCGCCCGCACGGCCACGGAAGGGGGGGCGGGCGCCCGCCCGAAGGCCCGTTCGGCGGGGGCCCCGGGCCGCACATGCCGCCGGTCCCGCCCGCCGGGCCGTGGGGGCCGCCCTTCGGCTTCGGCGGCCCGGGTGGACCGGGTGGGCCCTTCGGCGGTGGGCCCGGGGGCCCGTTCGGCGGAGGGCGCGGCGGCCGCGGCGGACGGCGGGCCCGCCGGGGCGATGTGCGCACCGGCATCCTGCTGCTGCTGGCCGAGGGGCCGCTCAGCGGCTACGAGATCATCCGCGAGGGCAAGGAGCGCAGCTCCGGGACCTGGCGGCCCAGCCCCGGGTCGGTGTACCCGATGCTCCAGCAGTTGGAGGACGAGGGGCTGGTCCGCCCGGTCACGACCGAGGGCGGCGGCCGCCGGCGCCCCTTCGAGCTGACCGAGGAGGGCCGCGCGTACGTGGACGAGCGCGGCGGCGACCTGCCCCCGCCGTGGCAGGCGGCGGCCGAGGAGTTCGAGGACGCGCACTCCGGCCAGATGGAGGTGCAGGCGCTGGCGTACCAGCTGATGGCCGCGGCCGCCCAGGTGGCCCAGGTCGGCACCCACGAGCAGCAGGAACGCGCGAAGCGGATGCTGTCGGAGACCCGGCGCGAGCTGTACCGCATCCTCGCCGAGGACGACACGGCGCCTACGGAGGATGCGGACGGGGACGAAGAGGAATAGCCCTCATGGGGCCGCGAGTCCCTGAGACCCGGTGACCGATGAACGAGGCGGGGCCGCACCGGCGGCCCCGCCTTCGTTGGTTCTGCGGGAAGGCGGCCCGTTCCGACTGGTCGTCCGGGCCCGGCACCCTCGGGAAGGGCGCCTCCGGGGCATGTCCGTGGGATCGGCGCCCGGCCGGGCCGGTGCGATCGTTGCGGTGCCGGGGTGGCCTTGTTTCCGTGGCCGTGCCTCTGCGTCGGTGCCGTGACCGGCGTCCTGCCTGTGGTCGCGTGCGCTGGAGCGGTGTCGCTTCCCGTCCGAGCAGGTCGGCGCGGTCGCCACGGCATCGGGGTGGCCCGCCCCCTGCGTCGGCGCCCTGACCATCGGTTGGACGGCGTCGGCTGGAGTGGTGGAGCTTCTGCCGACTGCGACCGCCTTCGGCGGGCGGCTCCGGCCGTCCACCGAAGGGCGGGCCGCAGGTCAGGGCATCGACGGCGGCCCGGTCCGCCCCGGAGCCGTAACCAGCGGGCCGACCTGGCCGGACGGAGGCTCCCCCACTGCACTCCAGCGCACGTGGCCATCGGCAGTCGGCCTCAGTCGGCCTCCGGCCACGCGCCCATTGCGGCCGGGAGCGCTGAAGGTTCCACCACTCCAGCGAACGCCATCCGCCTCCGCGGCCGCCCTGCCCCGTGTCAGGGAAGGTCCGAAGCGCTACATCTTCACCATCCTCCGCAGCAGCTCCAACTGGCCGACGTGCGCCGCGGTCTCCTCCACCATGTGGAGCAGCACCCACCGCAGGGTCACCGGCGGCTCGCCCACCCGGGAGCGGCGCGCGCCCGACCGGGGCTCCAGGCGGGCGGTGATCGTCCGGGAGCGCTCGCACTGCGCCTCGTAGTCACCGATGAGGCCCGCGAGCCCCGTGCCGGGGTCGGGCCGCCAGTCGGCGCCGGGCGGGGGCGCGGGTGCCCCCTCCGGCGGGTCGAACACCCGGTCCGGGCGGCCGAGCAGGACCGCCTCGAACCAGTGCTGCTCCGACCAGGTCAGATGGGACACCACGCCGCGCGCCGTCAGCAGCGGCGAGCCCGGTACCGGGGCGGCGGCGGACGCGGCGGGTGACAGCCCGGCGCAGGCCCGGCGCACCGAGGCGCGGTGCCGGTCCAGGAAGGCGCTGAGCATCGTGGTCTCGTCCGCCCACACCGGGGGAGGCGTCGGGCGGCACGCCCCGGGGTCGGCGAGCGCGGGTTGACTGTCGCAAGACGTGTCCATGCGCTCATTGTCACCGGCGCCCCCGGGGCGGACCACTGGTTTTCCGGCCTGCGGAGCGGGATAGATTCGTGTGAGCGGAAACGGAAGGGGGCGCCCGGGATGGTGCGAGGGCGGTTGGCCGCGGGCGGTGCGGTGCTCGGGGCGGTCGCGCTCCTCGGGGGCCCTTTGGGCGTGCTGTGGTGGTGGCTGGCGCCGAGGCCGGAGGTCACCGTCGGCCTGGACGGACAGCCCCTGCCCTATCCGATCAGCGAGACCGCGTTCTCGGTGCAGGGCCACTACGCCCTCATCGCCGCGGGGGCCGGGATGGCCACCGGGTACGGAGCCTTCCTCATCCAGTACCGGATGGCGCGCCGCCGGGCCGACCGGGGACGGCCGCCGCTCGACGTGCGGATGGTGTGCCTGCTCGGCCTGGTCGCGGGCGCGGTGCTGGGCACCGTACTGATGTGGCGCACCGGTGTGCTTCTGGAGGGGGACACGTTCGCCCGGGCCCTCGCGGCCGCCGAGCCGCAGGACGTGATCACCGACCGCCTCCGCCTGGACGCCACGGCGGCCCTGGTGATCTGGCCGTTCGTGGCGGTGTTGCAGTACGGCCTGTTCGACGCGGTGAGCACGTGGCGCAGGGACGTCCCCGTCGAGTCCGTGGCGGCCGAGCGCTCCGGGCGGGCGGACACGGCCCCGGCCGCCGAGCCGGAGGAGACCGAGAAGGCTTCGCAATAGGGCCGCCCGAGGCGTGAACCCCCGGTGGCCCGGGATCACCTATTCGAGCGTTCGGTGTGCGGAGGGCCGGGCGCGGACCGAGCCCCTGCCCAGGGGGCACCCGGTCTCCACCTATGCGGGGTGCGGAATGGGGCGCGGCCGAGGCGACGATCGACCGGTGAGTATGTCGCCGAGAAGTGAGAGCGTCTGTACGCCGGTTCTGACAGCGCTCTGAGGGCTCCGCGCGGTGTCGATGGGTTCTGGCACCGCCGCGGCGTTCCTCGCCACCGGGTATGGCGGCCGCTCGCCGCTGCTCAAGGCCGTCCCTCTCCGCTTCGCTGCGGGCGTTCCGCCTTGAGGTGCGGCTTCATGGACGGAGCCGGGGGCGGCTGTCGAGGAGGGGCGGGGTGCGCCCCGTCGCAGGGGGCGCGGTCAGGGCTCATCGGCACGGCCCTGCGGCGAGCGGAGGCGCTGTCGGGCCTCATCGACAAACGCTCTCCGCACCCACGGACACACTCGGACCGGCGAGGGCCATCGCCCATGTGCACGCCATGACGATGGGCCCCACGGCGGGCGCACCGCCGACGGCGACCACCGCCTACCAGCGCCGGTGCCGCTCGACCTTGGGGGCGTCGCCGTCCCCGCGCCAGGTGCCGCGGCCGCCGTCCCCGGCGAAGTCGCCGCCCAGGCCGGTGTCCACGCGGCCGAGACCGCGTCCGCAGGCGGAGGCGAAGGACCGGACCAGGGCCTCCTCCCGGGACTGCGGGGGCACACCGCTCCCCGGGCCCCGCCGCCGCAGCTCGGGGAAGCCCTCCAACGCGGTCGTCCGCAGGGCCCCGATGGGGCCGGGGGCCGCCTCCGCCGCGCGCGCCTCCGCCAGCAGTGCGTCCCCGGCGAGCGTGCGCGGGCCCAACCGGCCCCCGGTCGCCCGGTATACCCAGTGGACCCCGAACCAGCACCCGTACAGGGCCGGGACGGCGAGCGCCACGCGCGGCAGCGGGGCGGCGGCCAAGGCGAGAGCGGCCGCGCCCGTTCCGCACGCCACCGCGCCGGGAAGTCCGCCCAGCAGCCGCCGCGCCACGTGCAGCAGGAACGGGTAGGCCATCAGCAGCAGGGCGAAGGCCGCTGGGAAGAGCGCGTGCACGGGGTCGGGCCCCGGCCGCATGCCCGCCAGGAGCAGCACGGCGCCGAGCACGGCCGCACCCGCACCCGCGGCCGCGTGCACGGCCCAGGCGGCGCGGCGCAGCCGCCGGACCCGGCGCAGCCTCTCCGGGGCGGAGAACAGGCCGAGGCGGCGCAGGCGCCACAGGACCGCCGTGGTCGCGTCCCCGCGCGTCGCCGACTCGACCAGCTGCTCGGCCGGGACGCAGCGGCCGGGCTCCAGCGAGGCCTCCATGATCCGGCCGAACGGGGACGGGGGGCGGGGGAGCGGCGCCGTACCGCTGGGGGGCTGCTCGGGGGATGACACCGCGCCGTTGCCGCGCGCGATCACCTTGGCGGACAGGTACAGCTCGGCGAGGGCCACCTCGCCCAGCCGGGTCCGGCCGCCCGCGAGCATGCCCAGGTCGGTGGGGTCGAGCTCGTCGGCGCCGACGGCGGGGAACCGTGGCCCGGCGGCGCGGGCGCGGGCGTATCCCCAGCGGGAGAGCAGAAGGCAGAGCGCGGTCAGCACGTGGAGGATGACCGTGCCGAGCACGACCGCCGGGACCATCGTGCCTCCCTGACGCGTCCCGCCTTCGGATGTGATGCAGACCACGGTAAGGCGGCGGCGGTCCGGTGAAAAGTACCTTGCGCTAGGTAACGCGCGCTGGGGCGGAGATGGGCCTGTCGGAGCACGAATCGGACCGCGGATCCGGCGGGGCGGCGGGGGCTGGTGCTCCGCGCGGACCTGCCCGCCGTCCGGCGGGCCGCCGGGGCGCGGGTGGAAGGCGGCGATGACGAAGGCGGGCGGCCCACCCCGCAGCGCTGTCGACCGCGGGGCGTGTGCGTGGTCGCCGTGATGGGCGGCGACGGGGTGAGCGGGGCGGGTTCCCCGGCCCCGCTTGCCGGGAGGCGGGGTCCCTTGCGCTCCGGGTGGGCGGCGCGGTACCGGGGTTCGCGGTTTTCCGCGCCCGTGGCGGCCGCCGGGCCGGTGCGGCGAACCCTGGCAGGGCATTGACCTGGGTGAACACTCCGTGTTACGTGCGGGCGGGGGCGGGAAACGCGCCCATCGACGTTCCCGGAGGCCCCGGGGCGACGAACACCGCGATTCCAGAACAGGTTCTGCAAGTGGTAGGCCCTGTTCGTGCCTGATTGGGGTGTTCGGCTCAGGTGCGGGGGCGGGCGCGGGGCCGCCCGGGCGCCTCTGCCGGGCTCCCGGGACCCGCGCGGGGCCGATATCGGCTACAGGCGGTGACATCGGGCTCGGTAAATGGCCCAGGTGTGCCGTTTAGGGGCCTTTTGGCGCCGGATTCCGTTCAGGTATCGCGATGAACGCACGCCCGCACCGTCCGCGACGCCGTTCCGGCCGCCGAACGGGGCGCGGGAG